>NZ_OY781091.1:3095000-3442500 GCF_963676275.1 uncultured Cohaesibacter sp.
CCAAGCTTCAATGATGCCCTAAAAGACATCAAGCATGTCAATCTGTACACAATCAACTAGTAGGCAGTAGATCTGACAGGATCGATAACTATTAATAATAGGAGGATCACCAAGGCTCGGACCAATAAGCTATGGACAAAGAACAAGACTGCGCGAAGCTGCTGGCGGAATTGCTTGAATATTTGCAAATATTCCGATCAATTGACGGAATTACAATATATGGTGAAATACCAATAGACTTATGGGGAAGGATATCTGAGTTTCGGCAAGGAATGGTTTCAACAAAAAACAATTCATCCACTTAAAATTGCATAGACATTGGACTTTACTGTTAAGAATTTATAACATCTTTATAACGTGCATCCACTTAGAGCCTCAACAATGCCTATCAGCATTAAAGACGTTATTATGTCTCAACATAAAGGCCTAAACGCTATACTCGACAACGCAAAAGTCACGGTCTCAGAGGACGGCAAATCAGTGGCTTTATTCTCAATTCTGGATGCCGAAGCGGCAGAAACTTTATTCAGAGCATGTGCGCAGCTGGATGACTGTGAGCTTGAGGAAGATGAGCAAGATCTTTCGCACTCACATGCGGTCTGCGCATTACCGCCCGACCAGCGCTGATAGCCTCTCTCTTGGTTTTGATATAAAAAAAGGCCCGCCAGATTACTCCAGCGGGCAACGGTTTTGCATGTGAAGTCTTGCACTGCTCATTCAGCAGAGCGCCAGCATAACAGCGCAAAGCGCACAAAAAATCAGCCAGTTCCTCATTGATTGCAGATCCGTAAAATGCCATCCTCGAACCGCTGTGCACAACAGTGGCAGGGATCGGCTTTGAGCGATCTTCGGTCGAGGTGGGAAGTTTGACGCAGACCACCGTTGGAATGCTGCCGCATTCCAGCTCCCTGCCTCCTCAATCCTTTTCGCAATTTTTCTTTGGCGGAAATCTAGGCAGGCTCGGATTGTCTTTCCAGCGTCTGGCCAGAGTAACAATTCCTTCTGCGATCGCCAGCCCACAAAGCCCCATCAGAAAGCCCACAGCGCCCTCGACGCCGACCGCACTGGCACCAAAATAGCGGACAACAAGCGGCACAGCGATTGGCGTCAGATAGCCTGCCGTGAGTGTCCCGCAAATTGTTGCCCCCACCGTATAGGCCTTGGAACCATGAGGGTTGATAATGGCCCGCACGAGGCCACCAAAAAAGCCCGCGACCAGATGGGCGAGCTTGACACCTAGGATAGTCTGTACGGGCTCGGTCATCAGCCATCCTCCCGCAGCGTGCAGCCTTCTACAGGATGAGGCATCCAGCTGTTTACCCGTCGCCCCTCATCAAGGCTAGGAGCCAGACGCACGCCGATAAGGGCCTCGAGCTGCGCGACGGAAATCAGCCGGCAGGTAATGGGCAAGCTATTGGTGGCCACATAAGCCCAAGCCCCTATAGGCGTGATCACTATTTTGAAAACAGATTCCGGGATCGGGATGCGCTCGGATAGATAATTTGGCACAGCCGAATAGTTGGGTCCGGTGATCACAAAAGCCCCACCTTGCTCCCCCGCCAGCTCACGCGCCTGCGCCTCGATCATGCGCCAGACGCGCCGGTTTAATTCCGGGATCTGTGGCACCATATTGGCGAGGCCGCAAGTCAGCTGCTGGTCAGCGCCGAAATCGCCAGCCGGTGTCATGTGACCCCGGTCATATCCGCTGCGCAGATAGTCTGCATTTGTTGCGCCGTCCTCTACCGCACGCGACGGCCCTATCGAGCAGTTTCTCGCATGAGCTTTAGCATCACTCAACTGCTCGATAGTTATCTTTTGCGCAGACCAAAGCGGTGAACGCATGCGAGCCGAATAACCGATAGTGAAGCCAGGATGACAAATCTTCTGATCCACTTCCAGTCTTGGTGGCTCACCATCCAGAACCACATCAAGGCAATCGGCCCGAGCGAAAGCAACAGATGCCAAAATTGAACATAACAAGCCCACTAAAATGAGCCCGAATTTCCGCATCATTTTTCCTGCCTCATTTCTTGGCAAACCGACTGCCTATCATTGATAGCACAGACCTGCCGCCTGAGTGTCATCAAGTCCGCCACACAGACACGCAGTGCGCTGTCTGGCGAGGTGGCTTGCAGTTCGTCGATCAACCCGTCGACAAACTGCTTGTTGTAGGTTTTGAGGGTCGGCACCGGCCAGTCATCCCAATCGGTGACTGCGCTGCTGGCCGAGCCGCTGCCTGAGCTGACGAACCTAGAGCCCGTGCTTGCGCAGCCGCTCAAGCAGGCCATCAGCACCAACATCATTAATGGCGATCTCATCCGCCCTGCCCTCCGCATCGCGAGCGCGAGATTCCAGCCCGCGCTCTGTCTCTGCCCTGTCTGCTTCAGCCGCCCGCTTGCGCAGTCGTCGACCGTCTCGCCACTCCTGAAGAGAGGTCAACAGGAGCGGCAGCATAACCTTCAGGGATTGCTGCAGCAGTATTTTGAGTAGTGTCATCGTCATCACCCGTCAGTTTGTTGATCTGATTGCCGAGCCGCCCCAAGACCATGGCCCTGATCGTTTCTTCGTCGAGGCCGAAATGTCGGACAGCATCCGGCGCTTTCTCGATCACGTAGTTGGAGACAGTCGCCAGCACTGCACTGCGAACGTAAAAGGACGGAGCCCGCGAGCTGGACAGAGCCAGCAGCTGATTGAGCCGCGACTGGATCACCTGATTGAGCGTATCGCGGTGTTTTGCATCGAGCTGAACACCGAAATACTGATGCGCTTTGCGAGAGAGCCATGTAGTCGCGGCTGTCACCACCGCAACAAGTGCCGCCTCAAAATACGGCAGCATGGCCGAGATCAGCGGGCCGGTATCGATCTGGTAAGTCTGGGCCTCGGCAGCCAGAGCCAGAGATGGACCAAACGCCACCACTGCAAGAGCCGTGGCAAACAGAACTGCATGAGCGGGCAGGCACAAGCCCGCCGCAACGAAAAATGCTTTTCGCATTGGGTAACTCCTTTTTTTTGAGAAAAATTTGAATTAGGGGTTGCGATTTAGTGCCATTGGCACTATATTATATTCATAAGCCAAGGGCAATGAGGCCCACAAATCTCGATCAGACAGGAGATAATCATGGCACTCTCGATCAACAGCAAAAACGATCTCTTCAAGATGAGCTGGCAGGTTGCCCGCATGGCAGCCGAGAAGTTTGGTGGCAATGCTCGCCAGTATTTCGCCGAATGCCTCAAAGAGGGCTGGAAGCTCTTTAAAAAATCCGAAGAATCCAAAACCCCTGAATTGACCGTATTTGACAAGCTCAACACGCTGGCAATCATCGTCATGGGTTGGCCTCGCAAATATCGCGGCTTTGCATACAGCTTTATCCTTGACAACGCCGAGCGCGCCTCCCGCTTTGGCTCAAAAACCAAATTCAGCGAAAAACAGCTTGCCATCATCGACGACATGTATGTCAAATATGCTCACTAAGGACATCACCATGCATCCAGCAACCGCAACGCTTAATCAATTCTCCCCCGACTATAAAGACCACTGGCACCAAGTCGATAATCTGCGACAGGCGCGCGGAAAGCCCGGTGTTGGCGACTGGCCTGCCCGCTGTTTTTTACCTATCGCAGGCTGGCGCGCCATTACCGAGATGGTCAATGCCGACCCTATAATGGCCTCCTTTGATGCGACCTATCTCGCGGCCCTCGGAGCTTGGCGCTACTCGATGGGCATATACAGCTTTGATCCAGATCTCGCAGCAGCGCTCGCCGAAAGCGAAATCAACGGCCAACTACCCGCCGAGGTGCTTTGCCGCCTGCCGGAATGGTGCATTTATGTCGAGGCCCCCGGCCTCACATGGCAAGGCTTTCCGGTGATCGGGTTTTGGGCCCATCTTGAGTGGGATAACTCACGACTGGGCGACGAGGAGGAACTGCGACTCCTCATTCTGACCAACCAGCAGCCCAAACATGATTTTGATCATACAGCCCCTTTGCCCCTCGCTCTACATCTTGGTGCCAACAATCTCTCCGAGGCTGTCGAGCAATCCATGCAGCTCAGCCTCAAAAATGCCGCCCAGTTTTTTGGTCAAACCATGGCCTACAGCAAATCACAAATCGCAAGTGACACAGACGAGGCTATGGCCATGCTGTCACTGCTGCTCTATCTCTGCTCCGATGAGCCCGAGATCGACGATCTGCGCCAGCCCGGCAGCCATCCGGAGCGACCACGCCCCAAAAAGACCAAGCGCGGCTGGAAACTGTTTCCGGCAAAAGGCGCGCGGCTCTGGTCGGTAGGTGCCGAAACTGGCGAGGCACTGCGCAAGGTTAAGACCGGACAGAGCCACCCGCATAAAGGCCCAGCGCCCCACCTGCGCCGCGCCCACTGGCACGGCTACTGGACCGGCCCGAAGGCCACAGGCCAGCGCTTTTCCTACCGCTGGATCAACCCGATATTAGTTAGTGGAGACGACTAATGCCCCTTTTGCCGCCCCCAACCGCAGACCAGATCAAGGCCGCGCTCAAAGCCGCTGGCGACAGCCAGTTAGGCGCTGCCCGCCGCCTTGAGATCGACGGCTCCACCATGCGGCGATGGATATCCGGAGCCCGTCAGATGGACAGCCGGACATGGAGCCTCTACATGCTGCTCACCGGGCAAGTGAGCCTGTCAGACCTTCACCCGATAGAAAAATAATCGCAAAAATTTGCATTCATTTCTTGACAATATAGTGCCATTGGCACTATATTATAACCATAAGCCAAGGGCAATGAGGCCCGCATCACTCGATCAGACAGGAGTTTAAAATGGCTAACCACACTATCAAAATCAACCGCGCTCAGGCTCAGAGCAAATGGGGCAATAATGCCGAAACATTTAGCGCCATGCTCGGCCACATCCCCGCCAGCGCAGTCGAAAAACTCACCAGTGCCGAGCTTGCCGAACTGGTCGACGCTATGATGGATTGCGCACAGGCTTCCAAAGCCATAGCCGAGCGCGACGTTATCGAAAACGGCTTTGTCTGGGATAGCCAAAACAACCGCTCAATCGAGCTGACAAATTGATAATTGACAGGAGCAGGCCCGGCAACTAGCCTGCTCCCCGTCGACGCGGGACGGCTCCCGCGTGGCGATGGCTCGGCATCGGAGCCACCATGGATAGAAACAAGTGGGTTAAATTTATTGTCGAAAGACAAACAGGGGTCGCCACCAAGCGGCCCCTTGCTTTTACCTCACCAGTCCGCATTCACGCCGCGCGTGTCCACATGGACACCCCATGGATAAAGGCCGATGCCGCCGCGAAAGGCCCCGGTCGAGCGATACCATTTGAGCCGATGATAAAGGATGTCATGCGGTGTGTTGGCTGCATGGATATCGCAAGCGCAAAAGCGCTTATGCTGACTGTCGGGCGCGCCACCCACCGCAGCATTGTAAGCAGGGCAGCGATAGGCATTGGTTATAAAAATGGCCTCGCCGATATCTCTGCGAAGCCATTCAAGCACCTTGACGGTCGGGATGATAAGCGGCCAGAGTTCTGGCGGCGGGTCTGTATTCAGGCCATACCCCTTGTGATCGGGATCAGAATGGCTCGCCCCCTTCACCAGCAGCTCGGCTGCTGAAAAGTGCGTGAATTCATGGCTTTTGAAAAAGCCCTCGAAATCCATGTCGCTCATGATTATCTCCAATAAAAAAGCCGCCTTGTGGCAGCTCGGTCAGTTCAGATTGTCAGAACGGTGGCTATTTAACCGAAGCCGAAAAGCTCGTGTTTGACGTCCCGCCCAGAACGTTAACGACCCCCGGAGCCCTTACATACACTTCGTAATAGTCCGTTCCGTTAGCTCGGTCCTCTACGCCGAAATCAACTGTTTGCGACCCGGCAGCAGCAGCTCTTTCTGTTTTGCTATCGCATATCACACCGTTTTTATACAAATGCAATTCGAGAGCATCACCGACCGCAATAGTCCCACTCAACATAACGCGAAGCTTAAAGTCATATTCAGCCGGAGGCGGAGTAAAGCGGCTCGTCGCTGCGTTGTAGCATCCGCCTCTATCGTAAAGCTCATTTGCAAACGTTACTTTTGTGTATGTGTTTGCAGGCGTTATTTCTTGCAATACCCCATTCTTGTTTGCCTTGAATGTCACCGGGAAATGCCCGCCTTGACTGCTTGGCAAGTAGAGCGGAGAAGTCCCGAAGGTGGCCGTCATTGTGACGACTTCCATATTATTTTTTCCGTAGCCAACCCGTATACCGGTTTGATATTTTCCGGGCAGATGCGTTGCATCATAGTTGATTGTGATCCCTGCGTGCGCCTGCTGACTGAGAGCCGCCAGATAGAAACGCTTTGCCCGGACGCCGACAATCGTAAGTGTCACAGAATTTGAGCCAGAGACAAAATACAACACATCTTCGCAAGGCTCGAAGGCAGAGGCATCAATGTCACCGTCAGCAATCGCCGTGGTCAGGTTGATTTGCTCGACCAGCTTTCCGTCAGACACCGAGCCCCGCAACATGCGGGCTTCAGAAATCCAGCGCTCGACCAACTCGCGCTTTTTGGAACCGCGCAGGTTGATCAACCCACCGTGCCGTATCATGTATGGACATTTGACAATCTCAGGCGTTGTCCATGTGACAAAATCCGGGCTGTCCGCATACATGTATGCTCCGTCTCCATATGCATCAACAAACATGCGCCATACAGGCTGGTTGCCTGCGTTGTGCACTTTGATGATGCATGGTGCCTCAACATCCAGTCCCCATCCGGTCACAGTTGTTTCAAGCGTAAACGTGCCGTCCAGCGCCGATGCCGTCCAAATCTCGATATCTTTGGAATACTGGTCCTTTGTGACCAGCTTCACAGCGCCGCCCACCTCATGAATGCGAGCGTCAATTTTGCCAACCGTGATAGGGACACCGCCATCCTGCAAATCGAATGCAACAGGCGCGTCAAACGTCAGCTTTTCCCGATCATTGCATTTGGCGTAATAGAGCCGGAATTGTGGGATTGTCGCCCCGTACTTGTCCAATGCATCGGCGAAATATTCAACCGATGTGGTGATATACAAATCACCGCCATATTCCACCAGCTTGGATGACCAGATCATTTCTGCCGGGACGTCGCCACCGTCGAACGGCACGGTCGGGCTGTTGATCGCAGTCGGGCCGATTGTGCGCTTGAGCTTGGCAGGTGGCGACATGAGGTCTTCCATGACCAAAATCTGCGCGTCCCACAAACCATTAGTGGAATCATAGCCGGTGATGACGGACAGCAGTCGGTCGTATTGCTCGTCCAAGAACAAACCCTGATCCCGACCACCAAACAGAGTGGCCCCTCCGCGCCCCTCGATGTCATGATGATTGAGGCGATTAAGATGTACACCGCCGTCATCTGAGACATACCAATCTGCCGCGTTATCAGAGTTTGCGCGAAAGAACAAACCTAAAACACTATCGTAGGCTTTGCCTTTGTCTTCGCGTTGCTCTGCTTTGATGTTGGTCACATACCAGCTTCCAGTCGCCGAGGCGTTCGCGGCAACCTTGATATAGGCTTTAGCAGAGCGAACGGGCCGCAAGTCTGAACCGATTGTATCAGGGATTACGACGCTCGACCCGATCACATCCAGATTGGTTTTGTCCGCATACGCTGTGACCACTGGCAAATCGGTAACACTGCCACCCGCGCCATCGTACAACCGCAGACCGATGGTCAAATCAGCGTTTGTCGTGGGTACAGTGACCGCATTCCAGTATCTTTCATAACCCAAGTCGATCAGGCCTTGAGCGCTGAAGTGGATGTAGACCCCGGAACCCTTCGCGCCGATCAGACCAAAAGATGACGCGACATAGACATTGGAATTTGCCGCAGCGAATGTCGCAATCGAATTGACGAGCCGTTCGCGGTTAACCCCGTTCCAGTCCGGGCAGGGTTCGCCCACGATGAAGATTGTGCTTGCAGTCCACCAGCTTTCTGCCTCAAGCTGAGTGAGGAGCGTTCCAAAATCTGTCGCAGCCGTCGAGCTATAAGCAGAGTTTTCAGCGCCCTGATAAACAAAGTAGTCAATGGTTGTTTGACCCAAGTCAGCAAGGGCATTCTCAATGTCAGCCTTCATGGCCGCATACAGACGGCTGGACGTGCCGGACCCGACCCATTCGTCAAGGCCCTGCCCTTCCTGCCCGGTTACGACAACAGCCTGATCCCTGCCGGTTTCATCATAGAGACGTTGCCCAAACGCCACGCCAGCATTTTGCCGACCGCCGCCGATGCCAGTTGAGTTATAAACAGGGCCGGTCGTGTTGTTCGTCTGGTAAAAAATATCATTTTCAAGGTCAGCCGTTCTGAACTCACCAGCAGAGGCATCCCAGAGGGTCACATTGGAAACCGTGCGAAATGGCCCGCCATAGCTATCAGAGTGACCGGTATTGTTGCTCTGTCCGCTCGTAACGACAACCATCTTATCAGTGTTGGCAGTCCCAGCCTCGCCAAGCACTGTGCGAGAGTTGGCCGCGAAGGCCTTAAGGTCAATCGTCTCGCCACCCGAAACCGAGAAGGCTTTGCCAAGCGCCACCTTCTCAGTCGCCGCAACGGACAGCACGCCGACATTGTCCGCGCCCGGAAGGCCTGCAAGAGGCGCAACGGTCGAGGACAAAACAACACTATCAAGACCGGTCCAGCCCTTACTGTCGCCAGACAAGAAGGTTCCATTTGTAATAAGCCCGGAGCTGTTATCAACGGAACTTGCCGCCGCTGTTTCCGCAGCTTCTTTCGCGGCTACAGTGGCAACTTTCAGATCATTGATTTCATCCCGCAAAGCCTCCACCTGACCGACGACATCCGCAGGAAACATGATCCGCAAGTTGGTTCCATCAGAGAGAATAACTGTCGGCACATTTGCAGCAAGAGCCCCTTCAGTGAGTGGCGCTCCACCCGGCGAAAGAAGCGGCGCAGGATCAGCATCATCAAGCTCAAGCGTAACGGCATCATCATTGTCATAAAGAGGCACCAACAGCAGGCCGCGAATGTCGGATGGTTCCGGACCGGTAAGTGTGCTGGCAGTGATTGCATTCGCTGTGCCGCCAACCCCGGTGAGCAGCGACATAGAGATTGGCAGATCGGCGATCCACACCCAGTCAGAAACCGCATCAGAATATGCATATATGCCCTTTTTGCCCGCAGCCGTAGTGGTGACGACCCATGCGCCCTGACCATCGACCGGATCAGCAATGTCAGCGAGGCCAGCTCGGGAAACCTTATAGATAGCCCCATAGCCCCCCATGGTTTCAGCGCGAGACAATCTGGTCGCCAGAGCCCCAGATCCAGCCAACTGCGTAGCCAGATTGGCAACGCTTTGACGAGCGGCAGAATCTTCGCGCAATACAAGTAAGTCATCAGCAACAGATACAGGATCGACCGTAGTGATTTTTACGCCACTTGCCATGGTGTTTACCTCTTATGTGATTGATGCAGTGAAAGGCCCGCTCACAGGCCCCGGATTGCCATCGGCATTTTGTGGCTCGATGTAATAGTCATAGATGCCTTGATCGACACATGCGCCAGTCTCCTCAAACAGCACAACATCATCGACAGAGCCGTCGAAGTCAGCATCAGCTACCAGAGAGAAAAGACTGTTTCCGGTCACCGCCCCAATGCGATCCAGATGAGAGCCGTCGGCGCTGACAGATGCGCCAGCCTGATCGGAGCCACCAGAAAGCAGAGGATTGAGTGCACCGGCAGTCATCCCGGAAACCACATATCCAAGCCGATAATATTTGCCTGCAGTGAAGCTGATTGTCTGCTCAAGATCCCCAGCAGCACCGGAAGCATGCGAAGCCTTGCCACCGGTAATTGACCAGCCCGTGCCAAGCGTCCAAGATGAGACACTACCGAAGGCACCATTGCTCAACAGAGTGGCGCGCGTACTGTCTCCATCGGTCATATTGACAGAGCTGGATGGCGCAACCGCAACAGCCGCCCCGACAGCATGAATAGACCGATCAAGAGCTGAACCAGTGGGTACGCGATACAATTGAAGCTGCGAGGTCTCGACATCAGATGTTGTTGTCAGTGCAATGGTGGCATGCCCCAAAGAACCGATAACAGTGATGAGCCCATCATCCAGCGCCGTGGGCAAAGCAGGATCTTCAGAGCCGATTGTGATGGTAATCGTGGCGGTGTATTCACTCACAACACCATAAAGCGTTGCAGCCCTGATCCGGATGTCAACTTCTTCACCGGATGAATATCCGTCTATATCATCTCCACCATTGGCGACAGGGATGGTCTTGGTTGTCCATACTGTTGATGATGACAATTTGTGGTCAATCTCATAGAAGGACGTCACCGCCGCCGAGCCGGTTCCCGCGCTCAGAAGAATGGTCAAGCCATCAATGTCGCCAGTACCGGCATAGCCATGTGCAACCGATGTAACAACAGGGATCGCCGGAGCGACAGTGCCGCCATCCACTTCCTCGCCGACATAACCATCCCATGCGGGAGGAATTTCAGCATCGGTCAGATCGTCGATCTCCGGAGCCGCATCAATCATGTGTACGACTCCAGAAAAATTCTCAGCAGGCTCTATGCCTTTGACCCTGTATGCGCGAGAAACATTTGCCAGCGGGCCAAAGTGAATGAGATCACCAACAGTGGGAACGTTGGACTTGTCCTTGATGTTGATTGATGTCCACTCGCCCTCATAAGAATGAACCTCTGATGTAACGAAACTCACATACTCGGTGCCATCATCATCATAAGAATAGGTCTTGAAGCGAATGCCATAGCTCTGACCAGCATCCATGCGGACCCGATCATCCAACTCAACCAGATGATCAGATACGGAAATCACGCGAGCTGAAACCTGAGTGCGCGCGATAACATCATAAGAGCCCATGACCAGATCGCCCCGCGTAGCCACGCGAGCCGCACCGCTCTGTATCGCGCTATAGCTATCTGGGCGATAGAGCAGCTCATAGGCACGACGACGCCCCTCAATCCAGATTTCGTCAGGGTCGGTCTTGCCGGGCAGCGAGATCTCCTCGGTAACATCCGGAGTGCCCACAAATCCGGGCCATGGCACAATGCGGGTGGCTGGCTCATAGTTGTTCGTGGCATCTTTGAAATCGATCCGGAATGCGTCCGGTGGATCGAAATAGATACGCTGCCAGGAAAAGTCAGAACTGTTACGCGGCGACATATGGTCAATGACCAGATCTGTCGGTCGATCCACAACAACAGTCCATTTAGTTCCATCGTGACGAGGCGTGGCGCGCCCCGCCGAACAAATAGTCGCCAGCATGTCACCAAGACTGACAGGCTCATCGAATACATAATCAAACTTGAGCCCCTTGGTTGCGCAAAACTGATACCATTCGGCGATCTCGCCAAGATTGATCTGATCATCGGAAACCGGGAATGGATTATGTTTCCCCTTGAGAGCCCGCACATAGGCACTGGCCGGGTTACTGCCATTACCGTCAACCCAGTTGGTGCCAGTGAAAACCGGCATTTCGCGCTGAGCCAAAGCGTTAAAATTATCAAGCGCTCCATTGAGCTGATAGGTTGCCTTGATGCGCAGAGCAACAAGAGCAATCGGCTTGTCGAAGTTGATCGGGTATTCCGGACGAATTGATTGCAATCCTGCAAACACACATCGATCTGACAGTTGGGTCGATGTGCGCTCGTCCGTTATGCGCGTCACTTCAATCTCGTAACGACCACGGCTCGGCAGCTCCCATGTATGCTGCCGAAAGAAGGTCTCGCTCTTTTTGGCAGAAATGGTAAGCGTGGT
This sequence comes from uncultured Cohaesibacter sp., assembly GCF_963676275.1. Lineage (NCBI taxonomy): Bacteria > Pseudomonadati > Pseudomonadota > Alphaproteobacteria > Hyphomicrobiales > Cohaesibacteraceae > Cohaesibacter > uncultured Cohaesibacter sp. The sequence continues at coordinate 3,106,770 of NZ_OY781091.1, forward strand.
AACTACTGTCCAATTCGTCTCGCCATAAAGCCGCTGCCGGATCCGTATCTTGACCGACAGAGACTTGTAATTTCCATTATCGTCAACCAAGAACAAGCCACTCTGGAAAGCAATAATCACAGAGGCAGAACTGGCATTGGCGGCAGTCTGACGAACTATCGGCGTTTCTTCTGTAGCCTCCGATTTCAGGATCTCGCCATCATCATCGCGCGGATATGGACGCACCAATTCAACAGACACGCTCTCCTCAATCACCTGACGTGGATAAAGCGTAATAGGATCATCCCCCGCGCGCCCTTCTCTCACCTCGATCTCAACCTCGTCATAGTCGTCGAGGCTGGTATCACCGATGCGAAGATCGCTGAGCAGCACAGGCCCATACCCAAACGTAAACAATGCGCGGATATACTGATAGTCTCCGACAATTTCGGTATAGCTGGTTGCAGCAAAAGGCGGCGCATAGCGATGCTTGCCAGCAATCCATGGCACCACATCCAATGCTGTAGGAACGCGATTGCGCCAGCCAGACAACTGATAGCTATTCTTCTGATCCTGATTGCTAAATGTCGGCTTTGCGGGTGGAATGAGCGCATTGACCAGCAAAGCGCCAAGAGCGGTCAAACCGGCAGCAGCCAAGCCACCAAGCAACCCAGCAGCTGTGGCGCTCATGCCAGCGCCAACCAGCAAGGGCGCAACCCAATATTGGCCTACAGCCATCGCAGCCACTGACACAACAACCATCAGCACAGTGCGCAACGTATCTTTTGCAGGCACAATACGAATAACAACGCGCACGCCAGCGCGCGGCTTTGTGACTGACCAGTATTTTTGACTGACCAACACCACCCCGTTGTTATTGACCAGACTGACACGCAATAGACCAAAGTCACTTTCGGACAGTCCGGGTAATGACAAACCGATCATATCCCGGATGCTCGAGCCAAGCGGCGCGGTAACATCAAGGCGTTGCGTCCCAACGTCAACAACAGGCGCGCGCGTGATTGTAATCAGCTCTGTCATAGATGCCTCTCGCAGTGCCTATAAACGCCAATCAGACGCTGGCTCCAACTTGGTAAAAGATAATTCTCAACGCGGGCACCGACTTCCGACATATGCAGCATCCAGCCAGGTCGCAGGATGATACCGACATGAGAGGTCAATCGACCGCGACGAAAGGTCACCACATCAAAGACCTGCGGATCATCAACCTTGGTCCAGACACTGGATGCCTCCGCCTCGCCAATGAGCCGGGCGACTTCAGCCCGCTCATCTGCCGTCTGGTAGTCTCCAGAATATGACGGCAGATCAATCGCGCATTCCTGCTGATAGACCAGATAGACCAGCCCCCAGCAATCAGCCCCTGCCATTTCCCGCCCAAGATCCTTGAACGGAATGCCAACAAATTTGTCAGACCAGCTCATGCAATCACCTGAACATTCCGGGAAACCGGTCCTTGGTAAACCGATCCATCGGCACGGTTTCATCTTCAACTGGCCTGCGGCTGATAGAGAGGCGAACCTCTTGTGCGTTGCCATCTGCAGACAGCAGCTTCATGTCGCGATATTCGACCTCAACAAAATTAGGGCTTGTTGCAAGGACAACCGCCATATGAACGGTGGCCAGATCGGTAAAGGATCGCAACAAAGCCGCGATGTCATTATCGACATTCTCAAGCACAATCACCGGAGCTGCCTGCGTATCCTCCTGATCTCCCGGCAGCTCTGCCGACATAAGGACAAACAGATATGGATCAGTTGCAGGGTCTGCTCCATCCCACGTCGACCGCGTGCCATAGGTTGGAGGATCGGCGCTGATCCGCTCGGTCGGATCAGTCGAAAGACGCAATGGTGTCTCAAGCATTGGATGCTCAAAAACAAAAAGCGCAACCTCACCCTCAGAAGTGGTCGCATCATCAAAGGATTGACGCGCAGCCTTGCTTACAGTTCGACTCATGGCATCACCACAACCTGAAATGAAATTTCGAAGCGCAAACCAACAAAGCGCTCACTTGGTGCAGACTGCCCCCACAGGCATAGCAGTTGAGCCGCCATAAGCAGTGGCGTCCCGTCATCCAGCAGCAGAGGAACACCAGCCCCATCAAGCAAAGGCCAATTATCGCTAACAGGATCCGGCATCCAAAAAGGCAGTGAGCCGAATGCACATGTGTCACGATAGAACCGGTCGAAAAGACCCTTTTCAGCCCGATCCGCGTGCAGTGTCAGGGGCATGGAGCGCGTGACCGACGACCAGCGCCGACGCCAACCAATCGGCCCGGTCTCCACATTTTTTGCTATGCGTGGATCATTGATCTGTTGGCCATAGCCATCACGTCTTGGCTTTGGCAATTCTGCAGGCCAGCTTGCCACTGTCATCGCAAAACCCCCCTTCGACCGACACCTGCGCGCTTAAGATAGCGCTTGGCTTTGCCGCCCGGCTGCTCCAAGGCATCACCGACAGCATCAGCCAGTGTTAGTCTGGTCAGTCGGCGACCACTGCTGTCTGTCGTCTCTTCAACACTTCCCGATACCGGCGTTGATGACTGATTGACAATCTGGATGGTGGTGGAGTTGTTGCCCGAATTGCCACCTGCCAGCGAACTGCCAACAGATCGCTCTTTCGGCCAAACCTCACCCCCGGATGCATAACCACGCATGCCAAGCCGCATGGCCTCAACAGCGGCAACACCGCCCGCTCTGGCAACATCGCCTTGCGACCAGACCACCTCACCTTTATGCACGACACCGGCTGGCTGATGTTTTCCGCCAGATCCGGTATAACCACCAGAGTCGAAGCTGAAGGCCGACAGATCAAATGCAGATCCGCCACCAAACATGCCGCTCAACGAACTGCTCAGCAGTGAGGCCAGAGGCCCCGTAATGGTTTGTCGCACCATGATGCGAAGAAAGTCAGCCGCAATGGATTGCAGCATGTCCTCGACTTTCAGCTCGCCCGTTGTCGCGAAATCGACGATCACATCCTCAAGGTTTTTAAATGTCCCGCCAACCGCGCTTTCCAGCTGGTCGCCGAGCTTTCCCGCCTCTTCTGCATAGCCGTCAAGACCACGCTTGATGCCCGCCCCTGCGCTCTGGCTCGCCGCCAGCTTTTCCTGCTCGGCAGCGGCAAAGGTTTTTGCAGCGTCCGCAACCGCGCGCTCATAGGTCTTTTGATCGATTGCGCCAGCCTGTAACAGCTTGTTTAGCCGCTCAAGTGTATTGGCGTAGCTTTCCGCAGCGGTTTGCATCTGCTCGGTAACCCGCTGACCCTCCTGCATCAGGCTGTTACCAGAGCCAGCACTCTTGTTGATCTTCTCCTGCGCTGTAGCGATTTTTGCAGCAGCAGTAGCCTCGATCTGCTCACGCGCCCTCGCCTTTTCCTCAGCGCTCATCTGCATCGCGTCGAGCGCCGACAACTGCTCATCGCGCTCCCACTCGATCAACTTGACCCGCTGGTTGGTTGCGGAAAGATATGAACGATTGAGCCCATCAAGATATTGCTTGCGCTGCCTTTGTACATCAGAGGTATCAGCAGGCCTCGTGCCGGGCAGATTGACAGCCGCTGTTTCTCTGCTGGTTTGACGGTTTTTGAACTCGGTAATGATGTCGTCATTTTCTTTCGCTAACGCATCACGCTCAGCCCGCAGCCTACCCAATGCTCCACGAGCTCTATTCTTTGCCTGCCCACTTGGCGCAGAGTCCATTTTTTGCTCTGTTTCATCGATCATTCTAGACAGTTCTGCGAGGCGCGAACTGTTACGATTTATCCTGCCCTGCAAGTGGAAATTGCTCTGCTCATCAAGCGCCCTGAAAGATTCCGTCAACATTCTGACGGTCAAGGTGAAGTCAGCAAACTTCTCTTTCATCGACACCAACAAAGGCGCAAAGCTGACAAAGGACGCATTAAGATTGCGATCAATGACAACCTGTAGAGCCTTCAGTTCCTTTGACGCATCTGCGCCCTTAGCCACAATGGCATCATCAATGACCAATCCGAGGCTGCGCCCCTCGGCCCCCATCCGCGTCAGCGCGCCAGTGCCAGCATTCACCAGCTTGATAAAATGCTCGCCTGCCTGACCGCCAAAGATCTCATCCAGAGAAAAGAGCTGAGCAGACTTATCCAGTTCCCCTACCTTGTCGATGATTTCCGCAAAAAGACGAGGCGCATTGCTGAGCTTCTGCTTGATGTCGTCTTGCGTGTAACCAAGCTCCTCGAACGCCTCTTTTGCCGTGCCTGCCCCACGTTGCGCAAATTCCTGCGCACGCATTTGCATTTCCTTGAAGCCGTCGACCAGTGCATCCTGACTGACACCAAAGCGGGTGGCTGCATATTCCCACTCCTGATAGGTCTCCACGCCCAGACCTGCCATTTGTGCTGCAGAGCCAAGCTCCGCCATACTGTCGGCAGCGCGAACCGCCGCCCTTGATATTGCCGTCATGGTCAGAACAACAGCACCAAGCGCCGCACCTGCAGCCACACCGGCAGGGCCAATTGCAGAGAGCGTCGACGAAATGCCACCAAGTTGAGCATTAAGACCAGCGGCGCGCCCCTTAAGTTCAGAGCTTGCAGCGCTGACAGCCTTCAATGATCGGCTGGCTGGTTCTCCGGATTTCTGGATTTTCCGAAGCGCCTGCTCACCTTCTTTGCCGATGGACTTCAGCGCCTTCTCGACCGCAGCCCGATCCTTGACTGCAAGTCGGATGGAGACGGTACCAGCATTGCGATCAGCCATGGTCAATCCTCGTCAACATGTCCCTTGGCCTTTCCAAGACCAATCATGTAGCCAGCCTCGGCCCGGAGCATCAGAGCCTTGAATAAGTCAAGATCAAGCACAGACGGACAGCGCGTCACCATTTCGACGCTATCTAGCCCAATCACCTCATTGGTGAATGGATTACGCCGCCAGACGGACGGCATCTTGATCAGATCCGCCACCGCCTGCCCTGCCGGGCTTTTGGGTCTGAGTTTGAGAAATGGGCAATCCGGGCATGGGCTCGGATTGCAATGGGTACAGTAAGAAAGCCCGCCCTCGCCAATGCGCTCAGCGATGCGGGCAATCACTCCCCCTCTGAAGCTTCCAGAAAGATCAGCCGATAGGCATGATGTTCAAACCGGCTCAAAAACTCGCCATCCTGAAACAGCATCCCCAGAGCACCACGTGATAACGACAGCGGGTTTCCATGCTCATCACCAATGCCGCTCCATGCAGTCACCACCATTTCAGCGGCAAAGACAGCAGTCAGCACCTGCGTTAACCCCGTCAACTGATAGGAGCGGTCATCATCGCCAACCGCAGCCAGCGCATATGGTGGAATGCCAAACGGCTCCAATACCTCGGTCCCTGCAAAAAACTTGTCCAGGATCTCGCCCGCCTTGGCCTGCGCCGCTCGATACTCAAAAGAGACGAGCGGGCGCATCACCATACTCCCACCGCGCCCGATATCGCACCGCTCGGCCTTCAATGCAGTTTTGATGCCACCAAGCCGGATCATGCAAAGTAATCCTCAATCGAGTTGACCAGCGTTGCGGTCAGCATCGCCTCGGTTGCAGATTGCTCAGCCGACCAGTCGAGCTGCGCCTGCAGACCGCCCGGACCAGAGATCGGCGCAATCGGCCCGCGTGCAAAACGCACAGCTGGCATAGACAGGGTCAGTGAGGCGCTGGCCCCGATCTGATAGACCAGATCCACCGCATGGGCACTATCCGCGACCGCACGATCATAAAAGGTTTCATCCTTGTAACGCAGCGTTACGCTGCCATTACAGGTCGCGGTTTCATCCAGATCATAGCCGCTATTATAGTCCGTGCCATTGATGGACTCGTCAGCGGTCGGATTGTTTGCGTAGTTGAAATCCAACCCGACCAACTCGGCCACATCAACCCCATCCACACGCATCAGGCCTTTGGCCGAGGGCACAGCCTGCCGCGCCATTTGAGCAGCCGGAGTGCCACCGGCACTGGCTGCAAGCTTGTTTTCATTGCGCCCCACAAACTGCAACTCTACCTGCCGATAGCCGCTATCACGCGACATGGACAAAGCCATGGATGACGCAACCAACCCGACATTCTGGAAAAACGCCGCCCCCTTGCGCTTTTCAAACTCGATAGTCAGATAGGGCAATGACGCCGCACCAGACTCAAAAACATGGGTGTATGGCCCCGTCCCTGTTGTTTCGGGAGCGCCAAACAGACCATAAAGCCACAATCCAATATGATTGACATCGAGGGGCACAGTAAGTCCACCAGACAAGCTGCGCAGCCCCGGAGCCATTTGTGTTTGATCGCGGTCATTAACACGCGCAAGGCCGAGGACAGCATCATCTTGCTTGTCCTCTGTTTCCGCGATGGTCTCGGCATAAAAAAGTGTCGAGACATAATCGCCCGCCGCTGGCGTTGCATAATCTGCCTGCAAATTGACAAGCAGGTTCGTCGCACGCCCTTTCGGGTTGCTATTGGTAGGCATGACAAGCCCCTTTCAAAAAGTTGGTTGGAGTTGGCCTAGAATGGCCTGTCAGAGATAAATGTCAGGGTGACCACGATCTCAGCCCCCTTGATGCCGGGAATGCCTTCTGTGGCCAGATTTTCGCGCTTGAGTGCAGACACAGCAGCCCAGCAGCCAAGCTGCTCCAACGCACCACCATCAGCCCCGGAAACCGCAATCTCATCATGCAGAGCATTGGCGATGCCAGCTATTGCAGAGCGCGCCGCTGGCTCGCTCTGAGCCTTAACGATCAGTTCAAATTTGGCGTCCTGCTCCAACTCATAACCATCATCGGTACCAAGCGCCTCGCCAACACTGCGCACATCCCCATCCACCATATTCAGATAGGACAGCGCGCCATTGTCCAGCGCAGTCAAAGCATCATCAAGCACCGCATTGCGATTGAGCGACGGAAAGTCACTTGCCGCGCGAGCAGAGACAACAGCCTCCAGCGCATCAAGTACATCATCTGATCGTAAACTAGTCACGCTCTATCCTCCGCGCCACATGCGCCGCCACCAACTCAGGAAAGCGCCGCTCTGCAAGATTGATGGTTGCTTGCAAATCCAGCCGCTTGCCCAGCCGAACCTGCTTGGCAAGCGTAAACATCAGGATCGGCTCTGCCTTTGTTCTGCTGTTTTTTCGCAGCTTGCGCGCGCGCCTCGCCGCTTTTGTCTCTTTCGTCGAGCGCGAGCGCCGGAACCCTTCTTTGGCCACCAGATAGAGCACATCATTGCGCCCGTCTGCCTTGATCGATGAGAGGGAATTTTCGCCATAAGTATCAAGAAACTCCTCCACCGTCATGCGCCGACCGCGCCGCCTCCGGCTCAGCGGAGCCTGCTCTGAGGGGATGGCCAGCCACGCGCCACCAGAAGAGGATCGGATAGGATCTCCTTCAGAGAATCCGCGAATGATATGTGGCGCTTTGGTCCAGACCATCCCGGCTGGAGCAAAGCTTCTGTCTGATCGCTTTGGCCAGACCTTGGAGCGCCACGTCAGGGACAACCTCTTGCCAAGCCCCGCCGCAACAACCTGTTGCCGGAGACGACGCTTGACCAGATCAGTCGCATCTTTGGTGCCGTCATAAATCCCGAAAGCGACCTCGTCGGCTCGCTCCTTGAGATATGTCTCATAGTTGCCACTGATGGCGATCTGCAGCTCGGTGCTCATATCTGATCCACCACCATGCGCCAGATATCTTTTTCAATGCCGGTATGGCGCGGCTTGCTCATCACCTTGTAGCTGACTGGATCAGTCTCAGGCATAAGCGTAAAGACACCACCCGTGGCCGGGTTGCACTCCGAAGCCAGCACCTCAAGCTCGATGCCATCAAGATCCGGCTTGCTTTCGAACTTACCAAATTCGGCAGGCTTGGAATAAAGGATTACACTGCAATCAACAGCATCGCCATTTACCGGCTGATAGGAGGCATCGATGCCAGCAACAAGAAAATGTTCGTAAGACATGGACACCTCCCAAGACAAGGCAGCTAAACTGCTGACGCCGCTTTCCAGCGCCAACGCATAGCTATCAGGCCGCAAGACCAGGAATGATCACCGCCACAACAGTTGTCACCGCAGCAGCACTGGCTTCAGTTGCAATTGCCACCTTGGTGTTGTCGGTTGCCGTCAGTGTCAAACGATTGTTCACCGCGTCCCAATAGAGCACGTCACCAACGTCGATCTCGTCAGTACCGAGACACGGCAACTCCCAAGCACCCTCGGTGTGCAGGACATAGTCTTCACCGATTGCAGCATTGCCACCAGCAACACCGAAAAGAGCGCCGACCAGCTGAGCCACGCCGGAAACAACCGCGACTGTCGCGGTCAATGTCAGGCTTTTGCCATCATATTTGTGATTTTTTGCCATGAGTTAAACCCTCTCAAATTGGCTTGAAACTCTCAAAAAAGAGGGCGACCCGAAAGCCGCCCTCAGTTGTTCACCATCACCCCAGACGATTATTCGCCAGCGTTATGATAGGCCCCCTTGTAGTCGGACGGAGCCGTTGCAAAGTCATCGCGCACGCGATAGGTCACATTGTCTTCAGACCAATTCTGATGCACGAATGTTTCCGGCCCTTCCTGCCCTTCAAGCCAACCATAGGCCATCACCGGCATCGCATTCGGATCGGCAAACAGAGACCAGCCATTTGCCGACAGATCGTCATACATCGGCTCGTAAACAGCCTCCAGTTTGCGCATATCGGGCGTCACAGCATCCGACTTGTATTCGGTCGGATTGACCGGCATCAGCAGCCGCTGAATCGGTGTAGCCAGAGCAGAGCCATGTACGATAAATTTCGGACTGACCCCGATGGATTCCTTGTCGCTATTCTGCTGCGTGCGCATCGCCTTGATGCCAGTATCAAGACCATCTGATGTCGGTGCCGCACCAATCGCGGCGAGGTTGTTGTGACCAGCAGCAAACAACAGCTTGTTGTCAGACATCTTTGCTTCGAAAGCAGCTTTCCAGAACAGCTTGTTTTCAGACCGCGCCGAGCGTTCTGCCATGACATTCTCGAAGGCGACAAAGGCTCCAAGATCATCATTGATGAGCATCTGACGGGTCAATCTGAACTGACGACCATAGGTATCGAGCTTGATGGTTTCCTTGCCCTCGGTCAGTGTGAAGTCCTTGTATTCACCATCTTCCTTGAGAGGTTCCAGCCCCGGCACATCGCCAAAACTGATCAGGCTCGTCGAGCGGAAATCTTTCAGATTGCGCTTGTAGCCAATGGTGCGGAAAGACCCCTCATGTGCCTTGTAACGCTCCATCAGGACACGGTTGCCCGCCTCGCCGAGCAGATAGGGGAAATCAGAGGTCGAGTGGAAAGCTGCACGCAGAACAGCCGCCTGTCCTGCACTTGACATCAGATGACGCGCATTGAGCGTTGCCGGATTGAGATCAACGACCATGCCCAACATGCTCCAGCCGCGATATTTCTCCCAAGCCTTGCCATCCGGGTCGATCTCGCTTGGCGCATCAGCAATGGTAACGTGGCGGGATGCAATCGCCTTTGCCATGCGCTCGCGCTTGACGGCAGGATCATCGTTGGAAAATCCGGTCTCGGCGCGCTGGCCATTGATCTGCGTCTCAGCGGAGCGCTCGGCCAGAATATCCAGAATTTTGGCAGAGGCATCCGTCACGCTCACGCCTGTATTGATCAGATCGTCAGCCCGCTTTGCATCAATGCTATGCTGACTGCAAAGCTTGCGGATCTCGGTCTGGCGTGTCCGCTCGGCCTGCACTGCCCGCTCGGTAATAGCAGCCGCATCGACAGGAGCCGAAGCCCCGCCACCATCCGCTACAGGAGCCGGTGGCGTCTGTGTCTGAGCGTTACGCTTTGCACTTTCGTTCGGAGCAACATCCTGCCCCTGAATTTCTTTGGCTTTGTCAGGCATGTCTGCCCCTTTCTCTTGGTTGGAAACAATGTCACAGGGGCTCAATCGCTCCTGCTCGCTTCTTGTTTGGGATTGATTGTCAGCCGCGATCATCACAAAGCTGAGTTCCATAGGCATCCAGCTGGTGGCCCGGAACACCGGCAGCTTGCCTTCCTCACGAACCACACTGTAGGACTTGACGTTGTAGCCGACCGAGATCTTGCGCAGGATACCAGCCTTGATATCGCGCCAGTGCGGCTCCACATCCTCGCGATCAGAGATCAGCAAAGTGGCAAGCCCCTTGCCACCCTCAATGCGGACAGACCCCGGCACAACAGCACCGACCTGATCGGTCAGCTCATAGTTCCAATGGTTCTTAAGGACCGGCGCACCATCATCGAGCCGCGTCAGATCGAGCGCTGTATCGCTGACTTCCAACTCCTCGATCCAGTCACCATATTCCTTGTCCGGCATATAGCCGCGTCTCTGCACCGCAGCTCCCGTAGTCCACACGACATCGACCGTGCGCGCCGCCTCGTCGACACTATTGACCACCAGCACAAGACGCGCGTCATCCTCTGCCCCGCGCAGTTGCATGGGCAGGTCAACCCTGTTTTTCTTTGGCATGATTAATCCTCGTTGTTTGCCGAATTTTCCGGCTCGTCCAGCGAGCCGAAATTATTGGCAACACCGGTTTTCGCAACCTTGCGTGGATCGCTGTCAAAAATCAGACCAGCGTTATCGACAGCGTCAACAAACGCTTTGACCTCTTGAACAAAGCGCTTGAAGTCATTGCCGCGCTCGGCCATCTTTTGTTGCGGTGTAGCAAACCCGGCTCGCACCTCGATCAGATCCGCCTGAACATCCTTCAGTGGATCAACGCTTTCAAATACCGGCCAGATCATCTCCGGCCGGAAACCGTCCTTGACATCGCCAAAGCGGCCCGCAAGCTTGCCAATCATGACCACATGATTGAAAACAGGCCTGACCAACTGATGCGAAAGCACCTGCTTCTGAAACTTGCGGAAGCCGAGCCGCGCCTCGATCAGTCCTCCGCGCATGCTTGAATAGTTCGCCTTGCTCATGTCGCCGGTCAACTGCATTTCCGTTATGCCGGAACCAGCAGCAAGACCGCGATATTTGTGATTGAGAAATTCTGTATCGTTGCTGGCTTGCGGCGCAAAACTGTCAACCTTCAGATCACCACCAGGCAGGGCAACAATCGCCCCCGGCTCAAGCATCCCCACAAGATCTTTACCGAGCAGCTTTTCCAACACACTGTAGGAATCCGGTTTTGTGCCAAGAGCCCCGGCAACCTCGCGCACAAGGTCGCCATCACCACCAGAAACAAAGGCAGTCATGCAGGCCTCAATCTTTTTACGGACCTCAACCGCATTCTCATAACTGGCAACGTTGCGCCAGCTGATCAACGAGCTGGCCATGGCTGGCACGCCATGCACCTGCCCCGGCCTGCGCCGGTTGAAAATATGCAGGATCTCTCTGGCTGAAACACGCACCGACTGATGGCCAAAACGCGACAGCAAACCGATATTGCCCGGATGATCACGAAACAGCCAATAGGCCACTCGCAACCCATCCCGGTCATATTCGACACCATTGACCACCCGACCACCATTGGCCATATCGCCATTCTTGGAATGATCGATATAGTCAGGCTCAATCACCTGCAATTGTAGTGGCACATGCAGACCAGCACTGGACTTGCGCACCACAGGCCGCACCAGCGCCTCACCGCTTTCCCAAATCGCTCCAGCAATAAGTCCTTCAAGACCGGCAAAATCAGAGATCCGTTCCGGGTCGCAATCGTCAGACCAGCGCATAAAATCGTCATAAGCACCACCTGACAAATGAGGCAACAAACCATCCGGCGATGCAGTATTGTTGACAAACACTTCTTGCGCTCGCTGCGCAAAAGGATTGTTGCGCACCAACTCGCGAGACCGCGCCCGCAAGGTCACCAGATCCCGCGCGATTTCAGCGTTGGCACTGGTTTGCTGCGCATTCCAATCAGCGGTGTCGCGCGTGTGCGCGCCACCATCATAGCGCCGCACCCCATCCAGCAACATTCGCGCACGCGCCCGCTTTAGGCCGGTCTCTGGCGAAAAATAGCCGATGGTGCGATCAATCAGATTTGCTTTCATGGATCTGGCCTTGGTTGTTGCGCCATGCTAAACAGGAACGTTATGAGAACAGATGCCCTCGATTGCTCGACACTTGGCTATATGCTGAAAAACAATGACCGGCTTTTCGTGATTTGCATGAATGGTCCATGCAGTCATGGAGCCGAGTTGAATGTGCAATGGCTGGCCGATCTACTCGGGCCAGACCATTCATCTCTTGCCCGCGACATAATCGCCAGCCTCAAACGAAAGAGAAAGCGACTTCGCTGCACCACTTGCGGCAGCACCAATATCAGCTTCAGGATCATCCCCGGTTGCTTTACTGGCTATCGCGGATAGCTAACGCCTCCGCATGCCGGAAATAAAAACAAAGTCCTTTTTGGTGCCGGACTGCGTGGCGAGCTGATCCTTGATATATTTCTCAGCCGCCAGCATTGCGTCCATATTTTGATAGGTCGTCACGCGCCCATCACTAAAGGTCACCGATTTGACGCCGCTGGCAATGGCCCTTTGCAGCCGCGTCAAATCGTCTGTTGTAAAGGCCATTACAATCACCTCGAATTTTCAAAATGTTTCACGGGAACTGAACGTGAAACAGGGACAGATCATCGCCGCAAAAAGTCTCGCTGCCTTTGCAGCCTGAAGCCGGTTCTGTTGCCTGCCTGCCGTTCCGGCTTTGATGGCTCTTTCACCGCATCAGGTTCCGGTTCATCAGACACGATCTGCACCGCGTTGATATTGGCAGGTCCGTCGATTGCCCAGACTTGCGGATTGCTCCAGTCCATCTTTTCGACACCCAAAACGATAGTGCTGGCTCGACCATAACAGGCCAGATCAAGCGCCTCGTTTGGCTGCGTGCCGGACTTCTTTTCCCAACCCTTCTTTGCTGTCTTGCGCTCTGCCGACAGCTCAGCAAAGACAGCATCAGGCAGATGTTTGGACAAGTGATACTTGTTCGGCCCCGGCTCCTTGCGAAGCAGGGAAGCGGCAACAGCGTCTTTCAGCTCACCCCGCGAAATGAACATCAGCGGAATATCACTGGCCACCTTGCGGCCCTTGCTGGCGCTTTCCGGATAAGCCACCTCAGCCCGCCGCGCACGGTCATGGGAGGCACCCTTGACCAGCTGAAACCGCTTGTGCAGGCCGGTCCTGTTTGGCGCTTTGGCATCCCGCAATTTGCGCCAGAATTTGTAGGCGTTATCCGTAACACCCGGCTCACCACCGGAATCGCAATCAAGCACCAAAGGCACGAGGCCATAGTCGGCACCCTCGACCGGATAGACCCGATCAAACAATGGCAACAGAGCTTCCCAATCCTCAAGATAGAGCGGCGGTTTAATAGAGCGCTCATCCGCATCAGGTGCACCTTCTGGCGGCACAACAATTTCAAACCGATCAATCAGCCAGCGCTCAAGATCCACCCCCCAGGCATCAGCCTGACAGACGAATGAATTTTTCTGTACGTCGATTTGCAGCGTCACAAACCGCGTGCCAGCTGGCGCAATCTTGAGCGGATAATCTTCACTCAGATCCTTCAGCTTCTGTGCAGTGAGTTCATCCTCTTCCTTTAGGCCACCCGGTAAGTAGGCATTGCCCTGATCGACCGTCACTGTGGTTTTGAGTGGCCCCTCATCGCCAGTTCTTTTCAATTCTTCCAGCGCCGACAGATAACGGAAAACCAATTCACCCCAAGGCTGGAATGTTGCGCAAGGCCCCTTTAACCAATAACTCGCGGTGTCGGTATCGATCAAATCAGGCTCATCCAACAAACAAATCGAAGCGCCTCCGGTCTCGTGATACCATCGACCATCAAGGTTTAGTTCGTACTTCTGTTTTGGCTCCAACCGGCCACCACAGCAAGGACAACGCATGTAAGCCTCATGCCGCGCCTCGCCCGGTGTCGCGCCTTCAGGCCACACCAAATCCATAAAATCAGGCTCAAAATCCTGCTCGCATTCACTGTGCGTACAGCGCCAATAATATCGCGCCCGTGTGCCGCCCTGATACTCAGCCAAACCACCAATACAAGGTGGCGCTTCATGTGGCGTCTTGGGCTCCCATGTTTCATCCAGAATGGGGAAGCCGGGCGAACATTCCAACATCGCCATGCCTTGCGAGCCATAAGTCTGCGTGCGCTTGCGCATCATGCCAAATGGCGTGCCCTCGCCACCAATGTCCATTGGCCAGCGGTCATAGTCGCAGCCACAAATGAAAGGCCAATCGGTGCCAGACAGTTGCCCAATTGCAGGCCACCCCATCGAGACAGAAGCCCCGTTGGTGAAGCGCTTGTTCTTCAGTGTCGAGTCTCTGTAGCCGGTACCAAGTTTTGCTTTCAGCTCTGGCGAAGCCTCAATCATCACATCGAGTTTCTTTTCCGAAAAAGTGTCCGCATCCTTTTCGGTGATGTGGATGATCTTCATCGGTCGCGGGTTACACATGATCCCATGCGCCACACCATTCAGGATGAGCCCCTCTGTCTTGATGGTTCGGGCTGGTCCGATGAACACCATCGCGGTAAAGCGGCGCGATCCCATGACCTGCATTGGCTCGACCAGATAAGGCGCATCTTCATGTCGCCACGGCCCGCGATAAGAAGCGCTATCTACACGCCGAAACTCCACCGCCGCATCCGGGATGCTCATTCGCATCGGAGGGCGAGCGCTGTCGATGGTGGCCGCAATGATCTCGTGCGGTTGAACGTAAGGAGGCAACCTGCCCTTGCTACGATGATAGTTTGGTATCGGTCGCATGGTTGCCGGGCTTTCCCAAATCTCGCTCAATTCTCTTTGCTGTTTCGGTCAGCATTCCGTCACAGATCCGGGCCACGCGCTCGACCTGCTCATGCGTCAAACCGCATTCACGCGCAAGCCGATCAGGCAACACCCCCAACCCCTCGCGATAGATCTGAAAAATATCGGTAACCAGCCCGGTGACACGCGACCGCATCATGAATTCGCCACGCGCCAACGCCGCCTCGCGGTAAAGGCCCTCTGTCTTGTAGGCCTCCTGCGCCTGCTTCATGGTCAGCTCGGAATAAGGATCATCCCCGTCAGCGCCAATCAGCTCAAACTGCATCTGCTTGATGGCGTTCTGTTTCCGCTCATCTTCAGTGCGCTCGATCTCCTTGCGTTCGGATACCCACGCAAAACAGTCCGAAAGCAGAAACTCATAGGACCGCCCATTGCTGCCCTCAGTGATGACCGGCATCCCGGCCTTGCGGTAAGTGTCAATCGTTGGAGCCGAAACGCGCAAAGCATCAGCCAGCTGCTCCCGGTTCAAGACAACATCTTCAACACCATCAGGCAGCGGATATTTAGTAACATCAACCATATCAACCACCCTCTAGACCGCACCGCCTTTCATTCCCGATAGGCCCAAACCTAAAATCATAAACAAAAACAAAATCCTAAGACATGTTTCACACAATAACGTGGAACACAACGCGCTACGCCGCCCCGTATTGGTCTAGGGATGCCCGGAAGGACCCAATTTTTCACAGCGACTGTGAAACATCAGCCCCGCCGAGCCTATCCGTAGTCCGATTGGTTACATCGCTTTGCCTCATCAATGACTGTGCCAAACAAAAACCCGGTCGCATTCCTATGCGCCGGGCTTCCTGATTCATGACCTTTTCCAGTGTCCATAGTGTTGTCAAACATTTTCTCTATAGTCAATAGCTGGCGTGAGAATGCCGGGTTTCTGCGGCTTCCCACATCTGTGGATTATTGACTCCTCCTCTTTCGATTCCATTCCATGGATCTAATGGCAGGCTGGATGACAGCGGCCTATACAGCTCAAGCTGGCAATCAGCGAGCCGCTCCTGCACCATATCAATGGCCACGCGCCATGCGGCATAGTCTGCCCGTGCCATTGCGATCATGTCCAGATCGCCACCCCGCCACGGCACCTTGCAGGCGATTGGATCTCTGCTCTTTGCGGCATCTCGATAGAGCATCCTGATGCGCATCTCACCGGAGGCCGCGCGAGGATCAATATAGACAGTCTCATCAGCCAGCGGATCTGGAATTGTCCGCTTGATGCCGTGCATGATGATCAGCTCGCGCGTGCGCTGGTCTGGAATATCCATGACCTCGTGATGCACAGCCACGGCATCGGTGTGTGCGCTGTAGCCAGACAGCTGATGGCTATAGTCAAGCATTTTTCCGCTCGTCGATACAATGCAGCCAAGAATACCCATATTCTCAATCGCGGCCCAGCTGCTGCCACTCACAGCCGATTGCAGCTCGGTCTTGCCAACTTCCCCATTCCGGTGAGCGCATTCAATCGCATAGGTCCATTCAATCAGCTTCTCAATCGCGATGGCTTTGGTCATTTGTCTAGCCTTTGTTGCAAGGTTACAGGGCATTTTTTGTGTAACCTTCCTGCGTAACCATTTAACCAACTGAATTATTTTATTTTATTTGAATTGGTTACAGAGGTTACAGGGTTACGGTGAGTTTGATAACAGGCGCGCCCGCCTGTCTAAAGGATCAGATTTCGGTGTAACCACCGTAACCGCGCCAATTATTGCAAACATTTCAACTGCTTGACGGGTTACACAACTGGGTTACACATAGGTTACGCTGTAACCCTAATATTGATTGGAATCGTCTGGTTTCTGCGGTTCCGGCAAGTGATCGAGCGGCACATAGGTGCAGCGCGACAATGTCCCGGCAAACTTTTTCGGATTGCTTTCAGCGTGCGCGCCATCGAGATAGCGCAGGGCCTGTTGCCATTGCTTTTTGGCCCACTTGGTGCCGGTGAAAATGTCCTCAAGCCTTGGATGGGCATTGGCGACCAGAAGGCCAGGAGGGTTATCTTTTGATGCCTTGTGCAGTAGCACCACACGCAGCCCCATGCGCGACAAGGTCTTTGCATCAGCCTCATCTCCACCGAGCGCCCGCGATATCATTTCGCCGATGGTCAGTGTATTGTTGATGCGCAGCATGGACAGCGGCATCATGAGGATCTGGGAAAGGCACTGCGCCCCCTCACCGTCAGAGCCATCGGAAAGGCTCTGATCGATCAGCGGCCTGTATAATGCCGCCTCCCTGTCGTAATAATCGCCGCTCTGCATTTCGTCATGCAGCGCCACGTCGCGCCCTGCCAGCACTGTTGCAAAGCGCTTGGCATCACGAGCCCTTATTTCCAGCTTTGAGAAAGCCGCACGATAGGCCTCAATGGAATCATTGAACCGGCCCCAATTTTCGAATGCCCTGCGTCGTAAGCGCGGCGAAAGCTTTTCCGTCCGCGCAAGCATCTGGTTGACTTTCTCTTCATTCTTCATGCCGTCCGCGCCCTTGGCCAGAGCGCCTAAATGGATCTCAACAAAGCGGGATCGGTCCTGCGGTTCCAGCATTGGCGGTAGAATGGCGGTCAGATAGGCTACGCCAAGCACCACGAAAGTGGATGATTTACCGCCCGCAGAGCCGCGCAATGTGACCGCGCCTGCACCACCAGACATGCGCCGGATCAGCTCGATGATCCGCCCGACCGAGCCGCCCTCTTCCTTGCCTTCCACCTCGTCATAGATGATTGCACCGGATCGCCCCGTTGCAGACTGGCGAATGCCCGCCTCGGTCGCCTCGTTGATGAATTGCCCAAGTCCGCCGAGCAGGCCTTCCAGCAATTCCGCAAGGGTTGACTTGCCAGATCCGTTTTCGGCCCCGGCCATCATGTGTACGCGCCATTCCGGTGCGCCGCCATATTGCGCAGCCATCATCCAGCCAAGCCAAAGATTAGGCCCTCGCTCGGTATCCTTGAAGGTCCATGTCTTGACCACGTCAAGGATCTCTTGACAGTCCTTGACGCTCGCAGCATCCTTTGGCTTTGCCATGCGCGGTATAGCGTTGGAAATCAGATAGAAGGCCCCCTCTTTCTGAAATCCGGGCTCGCGTTCTGTGCCATCAAAATAGATATGATCGCCCAGATGGGCCAGCAGCCGCGACTCCTCGCCAGATCCGATCCGCCAAATACCGGTCTTGCGCAGCTTGTGCCGCGTCGGGTCGAAATAACCCTGCACGGCACAGGCCATCATCATCCAGTTGAGCGCCTCCAGCCGATCAAAATCAGCGCGAGAATCTCGAGGAGGAAAGCGTTTTTTGAACCATTCGATATCGCCATGCACCAACGCCGCCTGAATGGATTGCTTTTCCAGTTGCGTCGGTGTCAGGCTGACCAGCTCACCGGCTGCATCGAGGAGATGATAATGCTGGCCGGAAAAACCAAGCGGAAGAAATGGGCATTGCTCATCCAGCCCCGCCACATAGTCCTCGCGCGTATCCCCCGTTGAGGCCATTGGCGGCCCATCCAGCGGACTCGCCACATTGTGCGACTTGGCACCATGTGCAATAGAGCCTTCAGTCATGTTGCAGCTCCATTCAGGATCTTTTCCATTTCCACTTTCAGCTTTGGAAAAGTCTTGTTCAGATAGTCCACGAATTGGCCCTGATCGATATCGACAGCCACAGCCGAAGCCATTGCGGCACCGGTCAGAATGATGAATGTCTTTTCGGGATCTCTGCCAAATTCATCATGTGTCTGCATGAGCTTTTCATAAATGGCCCTGTCATTGAATTGAGCGCTCATGACACCAGCCTCCCCTTTTCGTGGCGTTCAAGAAGGCCATCCAGCAGCATCGGCTGCTTGGGTCGCAGCAGCAGGCGACGATAAGTGGAAATCGGAATATCAAGCGCTGCAGCCGCCTCGCTTTCAGAGCCGAACAGCTCGCGCGCCAACAGCGCCCCGTGAATGCGATCCTGTTGCGTCATGGTCTTAAGGCCGCTTGCCCCCACAGCCTCACCACCATAGCAGCGATGTGTTGATGGCCTAGACTGTGGCTGATGACCAAACATGCAGGAGCGATAACCGTCATTGGTGGTTGCAAGGCAGGCCGCATGCTTGAGGGGCTTTTGCTTTCTGCGCTGTCTGATCGTTGTCATGGCAAGATTCCTTGTCTGGTTGGATGGAAAAGAACAAAAGTGGATTGAGAGAAATGGCGCTACAGATCGCCAGCAGAATGACGCTTTCAAGGTTGCGTCCAGCCTCGGCGTTGCGCAGTGCTGTGCGACTGATGCCAATGCGCGCCGCAGCCGCATTCTCACTCAGGCTCAAACGCTCGCGCCAGCGCCGCACATGCCAGCTGAAGTCCGACCAGTCGACCACCGGCCCGCAAGGTCTGGCAGCGCGCAAGTCATCCAGCCGCGCCACTCTCATGCCGCGCCGCCGAGCGTGCGCCATGATGCCGTTATAAATCGTGGTGTGATTTTTAAGCCCCCAGGCAGCAGCAATCGCATGGGTCGATTTGCCCTCATCGACATAGGCCGCGAACCAAGCCTTATGCCGAGCCTGCGTGGCAGTTTTGGAGCGATCAGTCATGGCCACCCCTACCTTGAGGCATAGCTTTGCCAAGCGCACCTATTTCATGCACCACACCAGCGCAAGCCTGCATTAGGCGCGATACATTCCCAAATTCAATACTTTCGGCTACGCGCAATCGTTCTGCGACAGCCTCAGGCTTTTGCCAGTTTTTGAATTGCATCCCAAGGGCGTCCTCAAACGCCTTGATCCACTCAGCATTTGCTTTGGCTGTATCTACCGTGCGAGAATTCTTGAGTTCAAATTGACGTTGCATTGCCTTGTGCATTGCCTCGCGCTCAGATTCAATTTGGCCTGCGATATATGCGTTGTCAGCATCGCGACTCTTGCGTAGCAATGAAGCAAGAAAAGGCCTTGTGAAGTCTGTTACGTCTTCCCGCTTCGGAGCTTGCTTCTTGATTTTCAGCCCGTTTGCATGCAGTTCCATAAGCCCCCAAGACGCAGGAAGCTCGTCAACTGTAGCGATCCCCTTTGGCGCAGCCAGCCACCAGAAATCACAAAACTTCCCTACTGCATCAGCCTTGGTAATGTCTTGCATCTCGTGGAGGAAATCCGCGCGGGAAACCTTGATCTCGAACCCATGAATGGCGTATCCCTTTGAGGGCCAGATATTGAGACAAACAGCATCAGCCCTCCGCCCCATAGCTCCGCCAGTGCCTTCATTCACTTCAGCGAACCGACACCAGTCCGGCCCGTTGTGACGTGCAAAGATGGATCGGAGAACATCCTGTGCATCAACCTTGCCCTGCATCACGCCGCCCTCCTCATTTCTTGGCTCTGGCTCTGCCAGCAGATCACACTCACAGGCTCTTTGGTCCATGCCATAACCTTGCCCAAGGTATAGGCGCTGCAAGGCTGCTGGCTTTCCAGCCGCCGCACGGTCGATGTGCTGATGCCAAGCTCACTGGCCAGCAAATCTACCGACCAACCCATCTGCACCCGCCGCGCATTGACGATCAGGCCAACCACGCGCCAATTGACAGCGCGCATCTGATTGGCGTCGAATGTCTTTGTCATGGTGATTTCCTCCATCCCCAAAATTCGAGCCACGCCATTGCTTGGGCTCATGAAAAGGTGATTTCCTTTGCGCCCTACTGATTGGTTGCAAGGGCATGTCTTAAAAGCTGCTTGATGTGCCAGCCATTCAGGTCATCGCCCGGAGGCGCTGGCATCAGGTCGACCTGACAGCCATGCCTGACCGCCTGACTTTGCATCATCTTGGAAAGCTGATTTTGATGAGCCTTGGCTGTGCGCTCACTCTTGCTGTCGCTATCAGCGATCATCGCCAGTCTTTTGGTAATCGGCAGCAGAGGCATCGAGCCCAGAGCATTCATCGACACCGCCACCCAAACATGTTTGAATGGCCCCAGCTCCAGCGCCGTCAGTCCATTTTCGATGCCCTCGGTCTGCGCAAGCGTTTCGCCCGCTGGCGTCAGCATGATCGCCCCTTGCCCGAAATAGTCACCATCGATCTTTTTGCGCTTGACCTCGCGCTCTTTGCCACTCGGAGCCTTGTAGATGATCCTGACTTTGCCTTGCGGGTTTTTCGGATTGCCCAGCTCAAACCATGTGCGATGCAGGGCCAGAAAGTGATGCTTGCCATCGGCATTCGGTTGCACTTCCTGAATGGCAGTCAAAAGACAGGGCCAGCGACCGACCATGACCGGCTTTTTCAGCTCGTCGCAATAAATCCAGCGCTCATGATTATCGATGAAACGAAACGGCATGCCGGTAAAGTCGACCGTGCGAATGCCGCGACAATCGCGTAAATAGGTCTCGGCCTTGCTGCCCGCAAAAGCGCTGCCGCGCCGCCACAATTTCAGAGCCTTGAGTCGTCGATCCGCCGAATCCTCTTTTTGCCTTTGCGCGCGCTCATTCGGGTCATATTGCGGCAGGCTGGTTGCGACCGAGTGATCGCCAGCAATATCCTGCGCACGCTTGAATATGGCCAGAAAATCCTGCTCGACATCAAGCCTGTCTGTGTATGCAATCCAGTCGAAGATATCGCCATGCTCACCACAGCTCGAACTGAAACAGCGATAGGTGCCGCGCACATCATTGACCGCAAAACTTGGCTCACGCTCCTTGTGGAACGGACAAAGACCAACCATCCATGTGCCAGACCGGTGCAGCTTGACCGACTTTCCAATCACATCTGACAAGGTGATTTTCGCCTTCAGGGCGTCGATATCATGGCGGGAGATCGTGAGGCTCATGCAGCTCTCCTCACCGTTTCATCGATCACAGGCCCCCATTGATCAGCCATCGCGTCGGCAATACCGGTGAAAAATCTGGAACGCTCGATGCCTCTTTCAGGCCCCGGTGGCATGCGATGCACGCGCGCCTCACGACCCTCCACAATATCCGTAGGTTCGAGATTGGGCAGGCCCTTAAGCCAAAGGCAGGTGCGCTTTACCTCACCATGGCCAAACTGCCATGGCTGGATTGACTGGCTAAATTCCCGATAGTTGCGAATAAGCTTTTTCGCGTGCTTGTGCATGACGGGATTTTCGACAGCGATATGCGGAATTTCGGCATTCCAGAAGTCTGAAAACAGTGCAGCGCCCTCTTCAAGCTCCAGCCACATCTGCTCCAGTGTCTTGCCCTTTGGTGGCTTGCTCAGCCAGCGCACCCCACTGTTGCAAAGCCGCGTGCATGGTGGATGCGCCACGATCAGCGCGTCCCAGCCATCGCCCAGAATGTCGCGCGCATCGCCCTGAATATGCCGGTTTGATCCATCAGCAGCCGGAGCCAGATCGCAAGACCAGGCATCATGACCGCGCGCTAGGAAGGCATTGCGAACCGTGCCAAAGCGCTCGCAAACAATGATGACTTTAGCCATCACAACACCTCCCATATCTTGACACCCAAACAGACAGCGCCGACAAACATGCAAACCAAAATGAGGGCTGCGAAAAACAGGGCGAAAAAGACCTGAAGATCATTCAAAAAACAGCGCCAGCGAGAAATCATGACGAAGCCTCCGCATTCATGGCGATCCTGCCTCGCACCTCGGCAATGGCCTGCTCAAGCTTCCTTTGCAGATCCTCTGCTTCATGCAGCTGCAGCCCGCGATCCCTGAAATCTGGCGACTGGTTCGGCGCGGTGATGTTGATTAACGGCACCGTCATGTAGCCGGGCTTGAAAACAGCAACCCGAATGGTGTCAATCCTGCCACTCATCGCACAGCCTCCTTTGCCTTGTTCAGAATGCGGACAACGCGCTCTGCGCTGAAGCCTGTCGCCTTGGCCATCCTTGCTGGAGTAAGCCCCTTCGACTGCGCCATGTATTGAAAAAAGGACAGCTTGGCACGCTGATGAATTTGCGCGCTACCATTCAGGACAGCATGAGGTGTCACGCCGTGCCGCTCGGCAACGCGACGTAGCGCCGTCAAATAGTCTCGCGGAAGATCCGGATCAGGAGGCGAGCACGGTGGCTCCTGCCTGTCGTCGCAGGCCTTGAGCAACAAGGTGCAGCCCATTTGCTGATAGCCGACAATGCTGGATATGGAGTGCCAGTCGAGCCCCCACCGGATGCGCAGATTGTAGGCCAGCATGCGGCGCGCATTCAGCGCCTCCTCGCTCTGGCGCGATAATAGCTGCTTTTCGGAAATGCCATTAAACTTGCAAATCCAAGCCTTGAGCGCTGCCACGCTATCCTCAAAGCAGCCCCCCTTTGCCATCGGTTCCCTCGGCCTTCCGTCTTTTTCAGGCAAGGGCGGATGGCTTAGGATCAGCTTGATCTCATCGATCGAGATGTCATAGAACCGCGCCAGCGTCTTTGGGCTGTTTCCATGCTGCGTGTGGCGAAAGCGGATCTCGCTGTCGCGGGCTGTGTAATCAATCGCCATTTTGCGCCTCATCCACTTCCCGCTCGACCATGACTTTGACGCGCAACAATGCGATGATTGCCTCATCCAGCTCGCCATCGATATGCCAGCGCTTTATTTCGTCAGCGTCGATTTTGCTGCCTGTTGCAAAAGCCTGCAGAACCACATTCAGCGCCTCACCCGTCTCCTTGCTCAGTGAGCCAACCGCGCGCGACCAGTCGGCAGGTCTGCTCGCTTCAGGGACTTTCACCAGCTCATAACCAAGATGACGCGCCAGCTCGCGTGTGATGACCGGGCTCTTTCTCTTTGCCTCGATCAGCGCAATATCCTTGAGGTTCGGCCATTTATCCATGTGATCGACCGAGCGAAACTCCTGAAATGCCTGATGCCTTTGCCGCTCAGTAATCTCGGCGCAGCGACGATTGCCACCGCCCTTGGTCACAAGATCGTCAACCGCACCTTTCAGCGCACAAAGCTTTTCCAAAACACTCTCGAACCGGTTCATGACAATTGCCCCCCGGCCCAAAAGCGCACGCTGCCCGCCTGACAAGCAGCTGATCGTCTGAGACGATCAGAGCCCAACAAGCCACCAGAGAAGGAATGCAGGCAATGCAACAGCCAACACTTGGACAGCAGCTGGCCAAAGCCATCAGTCAGCGCATTGTCATCATGTGGAATAAAAGGTCGGGCGCTGCCAAGGGAGGCGCTGGCAGGCCCGACGCAAGGCCGGACGTGTTTGGGGTGCGCACAATGGAGGAACGCGCCACGACCGGCAGGGAGACAAGAGGAAAGAAGATGGCGAAGGGAAGTTGACATGATGACCTCAGGCTGCAGTCGGGTTTGGCGAGGTCGGGAGCGTGTAGAAGTCATTCGGCAACAGCTCGCCCTTGCTCACGTCAATCATGCGCTGCATAAGATCTTTATTCGGCGGCCTGTTTCCCCGGATTATCCGCGCGATAGTAGTATCTGCGCAGCCAAATTTCAGGCCAGCTTCAGTGTAGTTCCAATCGTTCTTGTCGATATATGCCTGAAGTGGGTGTTTTGGTGAGCCGGTCATCAGCAAATCTCCATTCTGCTTTAATGCAGAATATTTAACCGGCTTAAATGCAGAATGTCAAGTCAATATACAGAATGCATGCAGATTTAATTTCCTGCATACTTGCAGGCAGGAGAAAGACGAATGAATGCAGCAACAAAAATTGCCAAAAAGAAGCTGGCGCTGGCGCTTGAAATTACCGGCATGAGCATGAATGCCTTGTCCAAACTAATTGGCATTGCCGACACCACCCTGTCTCGCCTCAAAAAGATGGACAATCCACCAGAGCCCAGATCTTCCACTATTGAGCGTATAGACGCCGCAGTGGTGGATCACATTACTAGTGGTCATGCAACGGAAGAACAGATCCGCCTGTTTAACCTAGAATACACACCACTCATCAACGCGGCGGAAGAGTCACTCAACGAGCCATCGAGCGGCAACAGGCGCAGCCCGCTCACTACAGCTGCAGGCGAACCGCTCATTCACAAACCGAATAATGCCCGAAAGATCATCGCCGATTTTGTGGGAAACAATGCTAGACTGACCGCCACACATATCTCAACACTGCCTGACATTCCAGTCTATGGCACAGCAGCGGGCTCCATTGTAGGGTCGATGCAAGTAGAGGAAGGGCCGCAAGTTAGCTATGTCTCGCGCCCGTTTGGCCTCAGAAACAGCAAAGGCGCTTATGCGCTCATTGTGACTGGCGCGAGTATGTCGCCCAAATATGAAGAAGGAGACCTGGTCTTTGTCGATCCTGACCGCAAGCCAAATATAGGCGACACAATCATCATTCAAACTCAGAACTTCAATAAGAATTTTGACGAACCAACCCGCGCTTACATCAAGATTTTTCGTGGGATCTTGGACAACATCCTCTACACCGAGCAACTCAATCCGCTTGCCAAACTAGAATTTCCTATGAAAGGCAGAAAAGAAGGTGCAGAACTAGTTTATTCCTATGACCGCGTTCTAACTACGCGAGAACTGTTTGACATTTAGAACTTTATGCCAAAACCCCTATCGCAACTGACAAAACAACACACAGACAAACCATTCCAAAACACCCAGTTGCAGCGCCATCTTTCAGCTTTTTCACCTCCATCCATTGTTTCTTATTGAGCGATATTGGCGCTGCGCTATCTGGCTTAGGGCTAGTTAAAAGCCCAGCGTCAATGAGCGCCGCTGTCACAAAGCTGTATGTTGATGTTTTGGTGCTAGCACCCTCAAGTACATCTCCTTCAGGAGTGGTGTAATTTCCAAACCAGCGTAAAGAGACCTTTGGGCCAACAAACCTATTTCGCCTCAAAGATCTCGCCAAATCAGCATCAGCAAGCAGTCTGAGCGCTATCGCCTTAAACTGCTCATGCGAAGGATCATCCAGAACGCCGGGTGCACTTCGATCCGCCAGAGACCGGTAGACGCGATATACATACCACTGAGCAAACTCAGACAAATCCGTCCTATCAGCCAGCTTTATGTAGATATCGTCATATATTCGTTTTTTGTTTGCAAAACGCCCAGCATAGACGCCAAAAAACCTAGCATGCTCCCTGTCGCGCTGATGGGCTGGAGGGCGCTTATCAATAGCGTTATTAATCAAATCGTTGGCGTCATTAAAAGCCAGTCCGTCCGAATATGGTAATCCAAGTTTTTTCATTTCATTTTTTTGCTTTTCGCTTGCTGGAAAAACAATTTCTTCTATCGATATAATTTCATCTCCGCTTTGCATAAATCTTTGTTTCAGAGAATCCAAATCAAGAGCCATAAAGGTTCTTCGGTTCTTCCTCTTGGTTTTTGAATTTTTGTATTCAACTTTAAATCGCAACATCGCTACCCCTCCCACCAATCAAAGAAAGAGTGCGCCTCAAAGCACAACCGATCAAGTAAAAAAGTGAGTCGGAACAATCGCTTATAGATGTTCTGCATTTATGCTGATATTTGATCTTGACAATTCTGCATTTTGAGTTGTTAAATATCTGCATTATTGCAGAAATGGAGCGCTCGCCATGACCACCATCTACATCCCCGAGGCCCAGCGCCCGCCGCTATCGGCCCACGCGCGCAAACTTGCCGATCTGGCCTTTCACGCTGGCGGATCAGCTGTAGGCACAGCCATGATTGTTTCCACCATGATTGCATTCTTCGGAGCGGTTCTATGAGCGTTTCAGGAGGCGTCGCAGCCGATCAATTGCGGGCATTCGTCGAGCGCATCGAGCGTCTCGAAGAGGAAAAGAAGAACATCTCTGACGACATCAAGGAAGTCTATGCCGAAGCCAAGGGCAATGGCTATGACGTCAAAGTCATGCGCGAGTTGATTAAAGTCCGCGCCAAAGATCCGAACGCCTACCGCGAAATGGAAAGCCTCCTCGACCTCTACATGCATGCCATGGGCATGGTGCCAAAGGCAGGGGAATAGACATGAGCAAGACACCGCGCCGCCAAAGGATCATGAACAAGGTCATGAATAACGTCGAGATCGACGCCAATGACTGTTGGGTCTGGACTGGCGGCACGTCTGGCGATGGTCGCGGCGGTGGCTATCCGCGCATGAAGCTGGACGGACAGACTGTCGCGGTGCATCGCGTGGTCTACACGCATCATTTCGGTTTTGTGCCGGGCAAAAAGCAGATCGACCACAAATGTCGCAATCGCCTTTGCTGCAATCCTGACCACCTCGAAATGGTCACCCACAAGGAAAATCAACGCCGTCGCGCCAAAGCAAAGCGCGAGGAGAATGAATTGGCCTGATGGCCTCCGATACGACTGGATGACGGGCTGCTCAAGACGGTCGTTTTAAATGTCCACGAGCAGGGTTTCTGGTTAACCGCAAACCAGACAGATACCCGGAGCGCGCTCACCGACAGGCGCGATATGAAACTGACCGGCTATAGCGGTGAGGTGGCCGGTCATCCAACAGTAAGGACATTGATATGACACCAACATTTGCATTCGATCTTGACCAGAAAGTGAAAATGAAACTCAGCGATGAGCAGGGCTTGATCATTGGCCGTGCCGAATTTGTCATGGACACCCCAAACTATCTTGTGCGGTACCTCGCCGCAGATGGCAGACAGGTTGAATCATGGTGGAACGAGAGCGCCATCGAAAAGATCTGATCCTATTTCGAAATGTCCGCGCAACTGCGGATTAGCTGTGGCGTCTGGTCATTGGCCTGCCCAAGAGGGCACCGGACGCCACACGGCTCAAGCTCAGCCCGCAAGGGCGCAAACCCTTCATAATGGACATTGCATCATGACCCATCATGCAGCCCTATTGCAGCCACGCCCTGCCCCCGACTGCCCGCTTTTCGATCTGGCAGCGTATTTTGGCCCCTTTAAATATCTCAAGCGGGGCGGTTACTGGCTCTTTGAAGCGCCACAGCACAGCAAGTGGGAATGGCGCGGCATGGCTGAAAGCCTCGCCATGATCAATCGCTACGATGGCGCAACCCACTTTCCCTATTCGGTCGCACAGCATAGCTGCATCGGGCATGACATGGCCCCGCCAGAAGTGCGCCTCCATTTCCTGCTGCATGACATGCCCGAGGTCATCATCGGCGACAAGACACGGCCGGTAAAGGACAATGAAGCCAGCAGGGCAGCGCTGATCCGTAGCCGCTCCCTCTCGGCCCTGCGCTATTCAGCCGTACCCGAAGACCTGTGTGCCCTCACAAAAACCGCGATGCTGCAAATCGAGGACCTGCACAAAAGTGAGGATGGCCGAGTAATGGAGGCCATCTATCAGAAAGCCAACATTCCGCTGCCAACCAGCGAAGAGCACAAGCAGGTTAAACTGGTCGACATGCGCATGCTCAAAACCGAGACGCGCGACCTGCTGGAAGAGCCACCGCACAGCCTGCCTCTAAGGCTTCCCAAGTCAATCGAGCCCTACCCTTGCGTCATCAAGCCTTGGACGTGGGACAGGGCGGCAGACGAGTTCCTGAAGCGCCTGAGCAATTACGTAAAGGTGTGATGATGCAAACCAAGATCCCGCATTACGTAAAAAAGGCAGCGATTGGCTTGCAAGGACGTTTTCTTTGCCGCCAGTCCGGAAAGACCGCTGAAGCCAGAAAGGGTGGAGGATACCTCTATTTTGTGGAGCCAAGCGGAAAGAAATTTCCCACTGTCTCTGGCTTGTTTCTGGTTCAGAATGGATTGGTCGAAGCCTCCGAAGATGGCCTCCTTGACCATATGTCACAATCGTTCCGCCTCACCAAAGAGGCACAGAAGTTGCTCGAGGCAAGCCATGCCTGAAATCGCCTCCACCCCGTTCCATGATGGCAAGGTGATGCTCTATGGTGGCGACTGCATGGCCGTGCTGGATCAGCTGCCAGCCGAAAGCCTTGACGCCGTGGTCAGCGACCCGCCCTATCATCTGACAAGCATCGTTGCCCGCTTTGGCGGCAAGCATGCCGCCCCCGCCATTTCCAATGGCCCAAGCGGTGTCTATGCGCGCGCATCCAAAGGCTTTATGGGGCAACAGTGGGATGGAGGTGATATCGCCTTTCAGGTCGAGCTATGGCGCAAGATCTTTCGCGCCCTCAAGCCGGGTGGATGGATAATCGCCTTCAGCGCCACCCGCACCTACCACCGCATGGTGACAGCTGCCGAGGATGCCGGTTTTGATATTCGCGATATGGTCCCTTGGCTTTATGGTTCAGGCTTCCCAAAGAACCTTGATATCGGCAAGGCGATTGACAAAAGGCAGGGCGCTGAACGCGAGGTGATTGGTGTTGTTGAAAGAGCGGGTAAAAAGGCAGGCACCTATGGGGAGATGTCTGGTCATTGTCTGGTCACAGCCCCCACCACCAATGAGGCCATCCAGTGGGATGGATGGGGCACAGCCCTCAAGCCAGCGCTGGAGCCTGCCATGCTCGCGCGCAAGCCGAGCCCTCTTTCCTATGCCGACAACGTCCTGCAATTTGGTGTTGGTGGCCTGAACATCAATGGCTGCAGGATCGGCACCGAGACATTGCCAGCCCAAAAGGCAGGTCAGGCAAGGCTTGGCGCATTTGAGCGCAGCAACATGCTGATGCCCGAACGACAGGGCCGCTGGCCCGCCAACGTTATCTGGGATGGATCAGAAGCCATCAGAGGCGCGTTTGTTGAGCAGCAGGTTTCCGATGCCCTGCATTTCTTCTATTCGGCCAAGGCAGACGCAGCCGACCGCATGGGCAGCAAACACCCGACCGTCAAGCCGCTCGATCTCATGCGCTATCTTGTCCGCCTAGTCACGCCGAAGGGTGGCACTGTGCTCGACATGTTTGCCGGAACAGGCACCACTGGCGAGGCCGCTCTGCTTGAAGGCATGCGCGCCATCCTCATCGAGCGCGAACCACAATATCAAATCGACATCGCCAACCGGATGGCCTTTGCGGGCTGCAACCGCGCCCTGCGCCAGTCGGTTCACCAAAGCAAAAGAGACCACCAGCCGACCGCAGCCGAACTGGCAGGTCAGCAATCCTTTCTTGATCAAATCTCGCTTGAGGAGGCAATCTGATGCACATCATCATGGAAGCCAATCAGTTGAAACCCGCAGTCGCCCGCCTGCAGGCAGTCACCGGCAAAGCCACCACCATTCCGATTCTGGCTTGCATCTCCATTCGCACAGACGGCAAAGACCGTGTGCAACTCAGGGCGACCGATCAGGAGGCTGAGTTGACCGTCTCCGTACCGGCAAGTGTGCAAGAGCCCGGATATTGGGCGATTGAGGGAGATCGCTTGCAGAAGGCAATCGACACCGCACCTGATGGCGGGCAGATCAAGCTCAAGCTGATTGCAGCAGGCCAGAGGCTTGAGATCCGTCATGGCCGCAGTGCCTACCGCCTGCCCTGCTTTAATGGCGAAGATATGCCTCATCTGCAGTTTGATGATCATAACTGGCAAATCAACCTGTCAGGGTCCGAGCTTGACAACCTTCTCAATATCACGGCTTTTGCCGAACAAAAGGGACCCCGCTACTATCTGCATGGAGTGTCTGTTACCACAAGAGATGACAAGCTGTGCGCCTATGCAAGCGACGGACACAGGGCAATCCGTGCGCAATCTGATATCGATGTGCCAAAAAATTTTTCGCCCTTTATCGTTGGCTCAGGCAATTGCAATCGCATCCTGCATTTATTCAAGGATAGCGCCAGCGTCCTGCTAAAGGCACACAGCCGTGGTATTGTCATTGTTGCCGGAGACTATTGCTACACGTCAAAGCTGATTGACGCCGAACCGATTGACATCGAGAGGGTGATCCCCAAGCCTACCGGCGTAAAACCTGTAACTGTCAACCGCAAACGAATGATTGCCACCATCGACTCGTTGATCGGCTTGACAGACAAAGAGGTCCGTGCCTTGCGTTTTGTTGTCCTTGAGGACAACCTCTATGTGTGCCTCAGCGAAAAATCAGACGCCGAAGGTGAGTGCTTCATTGATGCCAAATGTGCTGGAACCGGCGAGACAATCGGCCTGAACGGTGTCTATGCAAAAGACATGTGTCGCGTCTGGGACAATGACGAAATCTATATAACCTTTCAGGATGAAGGCGTCCCCATCCTATTTGAAGCCAAAGATAGCCACCGCACCGGCTGCATCATGGCGATCAGAAGTCAGTCTATTGATGTCAGCAAAATCGAAAAGCAGGAGGGGTGAGACATGACCCCTCGCCTCATCTCAAAGCAGGCTGCGGCTGACTATCTCAGTGTTTGCGTTGCTACGCTGGACAGCTACATCCAGCAAGGGCTTTTACCCGGACCTGTCGCCAATACGCGCCGTTTTGATCGCCTCGCAATCGACAGGGCACTAGACAAACTCAGCAATCTGCACTCTAGTGATGGCCAGACATCAAGCGCTTATGCGCGTAGGCAGGCAAGGAAACGGGCAGAGGCCAATGGTCAACGGTGATATCAAGGGTATCCATCGCTATTCTAAGAAGCTGTCTGACGGTACCGTAAGATATTATTACAAGGTATCGCGCGAAAAGGGTGCGCCTGTCTTTTGGACCAGAGACCACCTACCAGAGCGCGAGCCGCTCAGGCAAGACTTTGTTGCTGCCTATATGGAGGCGCGCGCCGCATGGTTTAAGGGACCGGTTGCCGAATGTGACACCATCAGCCATCTCATCCTGCGGCTGCAACAAACGCCAGACTTCAAGAAACTGGCCAAAGCAACCAAGACCTACTACCAGGAAGCCTTTCCTGCCATCCTTGAAGAATTCGGCGAGGATGAGATCGCCGCCTTTGAAGACCGCTCAATGCGCAAAGATGTCAAGATGTGGCGTAATCAGTGGCGCGAGACGCCTCGTCAGGCCGACAAGATGCTAGGCACCCTTGTGTACCTGCTGAATTTTGCTGTCGATGAGGGCGAGATCACCGGCCACGTCCTCAACAAAATCAAACGCCTGCATAAATCTGATCGATCCTATATCATTTGGGAACAAGAAGACATCGAGGCCTTTAGGTCCGATGCACCGGAACATCTCAAATGGGTGATCGATATCGCCACCATGACTGGCCTGCGTCGTGAGGATCTGGTCACCATCCCTGCCAACGCCGACAAGGGCAGTCACCTTGAATGGCGCACAAGCAAAAGCGGACGCCGCACAACGATCATGGTGCCCATCGTTGGAGAGTTGCGCGCCGCGATTGATGCTATCAAGTCCCATAAAGCCCAGTATGAAATCCGCAGCACCACCCTGCTATGCAACTCGCGCGGTAAACCATGGACCGGCATGGGCCTGTCTGCCAGCTTTAGAAAGCAGGCCGCAAAACATGGCATCGATAAAACCATGCACGACATGCGTGGAACAGCTGTGACGCACTACAAAATGGCAGGGCTGGAAGACAACGAAATCGCAGATATCGTCGGCTGGAAAAAAGCTGATGTGGAAAAGATAATTAAGCTTTACATCAATAAGGAAGCTGTGTTAGCAGCCATCATCCAGAAAGTTGAAAAAGAACGTCTTCAGAACAAAAACTGTAAACCGGCTGTAAACCGGTGGAAAAAGTCAAAAAACTCTGATGACTAATAGCATAAACAACACATTGATGTTAAACGGCTATTTCAACAAAGCGCCGGTATAGCTCAGCTGGTAGAGCACCTGATTTGTAATCAGGGGGTCGCGGGTTCGAATCCTGCTGCCGGCACCACTTCTCCTTATTATTTTATCCCTACCAGATCCAAGACGCACATTCAGGTGCGATTTAATCGCGGCATATGTGGTGCGCCTTTTCACTTTGCACAAGTCGACTCTTGTCTTTGCACGATTTCGCGGATCAACAAGATACTACGTTGCTTTAGTTACTTGTATGTAGAAAAGTAAAACTCGCCTAAAGAAATATTTTTCTAACCTCTTTGTGGCGTTTCACACGGTTTTGCCACTTTTAAAAATCAGCAACAAATCATGAAATCGATTTGAAGGGGTCTCAAAGGTCATTTGAGGGCCTTTTGAGTTTCCCGCGTCCTGCCCCTTCTCCCTGATGCTCAAAACGTAAGGCCATGAGGGCGGATAACTGACTTTTGTTGCAGGATCCACGAACTCACACGCAGCGGGCAAAGCGGGCATTCGCGCAAAGTCCGCTTTCCTTCACTTTGCATGAGATCGCTTATCGATTCCAACAAGCCATCGAATAAAAGACATACCTTCGGAGATTAGTGCAATGGCCAGATCTTCATCTGGTTGGCTTGGTTCTTCTGAGCCTTCCTCATGGCGGTAATGATGGGCGGCATCAATCCAACTGCCGAAAGACTTCAATATTTGGGCGCTCGACCTTTGCATTGTTGGATGGTCTACGTAAATCGCTTGGAGTTTCCGCATGAGTTTGTCACTCGCGCTCCGCGCATCTAGGCGGGCAGCGCCACACATCAGTTTAAAAAGGTTTTCATTCGCGCCAAAGACGGCACGTATAGCCTTAATATAGTCCGGAGGCGACGACATAAGCGCTGCGTCCACCTCATTAATCCTCGCCAAAGAAAGGGCATATCGCGCTTCATTCATTCCACGAATAGCTGCTTGTTTCGCTCCCGCGTATGCACCATCAATGGAAGGATGGACACCACCTTCTTGATCGACTTCGTAGGCGGTGTTTTCTTCTCGAAAAATGCGGTTCACTTGATCAATGAAATCACCTTGCCGCCCAGCCTCAGCCATTCTGTTGTATGCAATGGTAATAGTGTCTAGAACCTTCTCGATGGGTATCCTTTCCAAGAACTTCACCCAACTGGGATGCGGACTTCCATCTACCACTGTGCAAAACTGGCACCCTAACTCTTCTTCAACACGATCTTGTATTTGGCTGTAATCCGCAACATACACGTAATCTCGTCTACCGAGGGAAGCCTTGTGTCTTTGAGGTTGATACTTGTCTTTCCCGATAAGCTTTGCGAGCCGATAACGCATCGTTTTACTGTCATTCGCAGGATCGCCTTGCGGTAAATAGATTAGACTAAATCGTTGCCCCGCTGCTCTGTCGCTCATTCAAAATTTTCTTTCTTCGGTGATTTAGGTGCATGGTGTCTCATCAAGGCTAAGCGTTGATGTAAAAAAGGCATTCTGCCATCATGACAAAATTGCCTGTTTGAGCAAGTTAGTTTTCCGTAGGAGACACACGTGGTCACTGCAATTTTAGGCTTGTAAACTGGACGTTCGCTTCGAGCCGACGAATTGACTAATTGGGCTCAGAGTCGTCATTTGTTGCGCAAAGCCAGCAGAGCATCCAATTCGTGCGATCCGAACCGGTTGCCACACAAGTGAATTTTGCCGAAACCCTTCTGAGCGCCGATACGCTCATCAGCCATCAGCCAGAGCTTGCGCTGGGCGTTCGTTGTCCACTTGATCAAAGTGGCCGGCTCGGTATGGTTCTCGCTGAATGCGTGGACAGAGCTCCGACCTTTACACTCTTTCTACCTTCTCAGACATAGCCACGCCGAATGGTTCGAGAATGTTCAAATAGGTTGGGGCAACATCTGGGTGATGCTGAATGAGATATGCCGCGAACTCCTCAAGCACATAGCCCACTGCGCTCAATCGCAGTTGTTTTTCTTCCTGCTTCCTCGCGATACTCATGCACTTTGTGAATGCGTCGGAAAGACTGGTAATTGCCCGAGCCTTTTCTATTGGATCCTTCTCAGTTTTTTCAAGATCTTTTAGAGTGGTATTTTGCACAGAAATCATAGTCGCCAAAATTTCATCAATTGTGGTTTGGGGCAAGCCTTGCGAAATACTACCCTGCTTTTGGTCCCAATCCTGAAGAGTTCCTTTGTCCTTTTTCCGCCACCTGCGAATGGTTCCTTCCGAAAGGCCCGTGTTCCTCGCAATGGCAGCTATAGATTGACCTTTATTTACATAAGCGTCTTTTACTGCCTTCAGACGCGCCAGATCATAAGCCATTGGTTTCTCCTGAAGGGGCATAGCAGGCCAACCGATGCCTGCTACGGGAGTTGAATTATTTTAAAAGGATCTCAACGGAGTTGCCCGCATTGGCAGCACTATTGAGGGCGGTGCCAAAGATGTTGACCGCCCCCTCTGGTGCAACAATTGGTTTCCCAGAGGCGTTAGAAATTACATCATCACCGGCGTTAATTGCGCCTCCAGAGAGGAATTC
The DNA here is from genome assembly GCF_963676275.1 of uncultured Cohaesibacter sp. Classification (NCBI taxonomy): domain Bacteria; kingdom Pseudomonadati; phylum Pseudomonadota; class Alphaproteobacteria; order Hyphomicrobiales; family Cohaesibacteraceae; genus Cohaesibacter; species uncultured Cohaesibacter sp. The sequence goes on from NZ_OY781091.1 coordinate 3,141,602, forward strand.
GCGGGTGCCTTTAACGCCGATGGTGATTTCGTTGCCAGCAGAGCCTTTTGACTTTGCATAGCCAAGTACCTTGCCATCTTCTCCGGCTGGAGCTCCGTCAAAACCAACAAGTTGGTTTTGGGTAACGTCAGCGGTGAGCTTCTTGGGTAGGCAAAGAATGTCGCGAAATAGATACATTGGAACCTCCTATTAGTTTTGGGCTGTGTAGCGAGAAAAGGCTTCTGTGAAAGACAAGTTGTCTCGTTTTGCGATTGCTTCGATTTCCCGCAAAGTTTGCTCTCCCTCGATATCGATCTTGTAACCGGATGGAGCATCAAAGCTGGAAGGTGCCTCATCAAGATCCGGACCAAGGTCCAGTTCGCCGAACATGACCATTGGCGGTAGATGGCTTATGAAGTTCTGGAACCACTCCCGAGAGCCCTTGTGCTCCACGGTGTCGCTGCCATGCTCCGAGAAAGAAATAACCTCTTCGTTGTCCAGTCCATTCATGAAAGCAAGCATGCCTTGCTTGAAGCCGGTCGGAAATCTCGCCTGATCAAGAGCTTTCTCAATGCATTCTTCGTTTTCCTTGGCGATAAGTGCCTGACGAACTTTTGGTGGCATACAGAGATAGTCATCGTCCCCAAAGAGGAGATAGTCATCGTCATCAGAAAAGCTGCACAGGCGTGAGCCGTGATGGTCGGCAGATTGAATACCTGCCTGATTGAGTGCACGCTGAATGAGTGACGGCTTCTTCTCTTCGCTATCTGCAAATTCTAAAGGCCTCATGCCCTTCACTGCCGGAGCCATGGCCCCAAGGACACCGATATGGCGCAAGTAGGGTTTGCCGGGAACTGGGCTTGATTTCGACCCAGCGGTGAAGAATGCGGCGGAAACTTTTCGATATCGGCCAGCATTGACCGCTTCTGCAAATTGAGGCTCCAAATCCCGGACTGTTGCAAACAGCTGATCACCTTTGCGGAATAGTTCCTTAACCCAGCCAAAGGCAGGTTCATCATTCTTGGGGTGACCTTTAACAACAGGAGCATCAAAGACTTCCGGGTCATAGTTCTTGATGACTTCGTCTAGGAAGTCTGTGGTAAAGGTCATGGCGCTGCCGCCCATCGGGGTATGGGTGCCTGCACGAAAAATCTCAATCGGGTCTGACATGGTTGCCTCCTAATCTTCTGCGATAACATTCTGGATGAGAAAACCGGAAGAAATTCCGGTCAGGACCGGTACGCGCTCATAGGTGACGCCATAAACATGGGAACGAATAGAACGGTCCCATGTTGGTTGTTCGGTGAAAGGGTGGCCGGTAAGAGTGTAGGTGTAGCCGAATGATGGCTGCTCTAGGCCGGAGGGTGTTTGCGGCGCGTAAGCCAAAATGGCATTGTTGCCCCAAACATCTTCAAAGGGTGCATCAGGTTCTGGTGAGTCAATCCCCACAGCGGTTCCGATAGCAAGTTTTTCAAATCCGAACAGATTGGCCAGCATCTTGGCCGTGATGGACTCGGACGTCGTATACTTGAACTTGTCCATAATCTTCTCGTGGTTCTTGATCACGTTGAAGACCGGTTTTGAAATAGCCATCACATTGGGCGTTACACCAGTTGAGCGACGGACGGCTTCCTTTGCCTCTTCAATCTGTTTTTCGGGATCGCTGGCAGCATTGCTAAACTGATCAGTGCCTGCCAATGAGATTTTAAGGCCGTCAGGATAGTTTGCTGGATCTTGAGCAAGCTCGGCCTGCTCATATTCGAGATTGAGCGTCAACGTGTTCATAATTGTATCAACAGCTCTACGCCCGAATTCAATGCTGGGTACTTTTTTAGCATCTTGGGCAACTTCACGAGGAACAGGCGCGTCTAGTGCATCCTGAACCAGCGAGAAGGGTTTGCCTTCATAACCGATGGAAATCATCTTGACGTCAGAGCCAGGTGTCCGTCGAGAGTTATATCGGCGGAAGCTCTCTCTGCCGAATTCGATAATGTGGCCACCACGAACGGTAACTTCGACACGAGGGAAAAGGATGTGACCGATCCGTTCGGGGTGTTGATAGCCTTGAACATATTTGCTCAAGACTGGGTCGATGATACGAGCATCTTGGGTGCTGTAAGAGGACATAAACTTGTTCTTTCGAGTTCGGGCTACAGAAGCGCGGAGAGCGCGATTTGTTGATCTTGGCTAGGGCATGTCGGCAAATCCCGCCATTCCCCGTTAGATCCCCGTTAAAAGGACGGGAAAGAGCTATTGTGTTGGGACTGGTCGCACTTGAGCCTTGTTGGCATCAGAAAAGGTATTGGGGTGGGCTTTTCTATATTTGCTGCGAACCATACGAACATACCGTTCTGAAACGCCTTCAATGCGAGCGATGTCCAAAGTGGTGCAGTCGCCAGAAAGCAGGAGCTTAATGATGCGTCCTTTACGACCTTTGCTTTCTGAGTAGCCCTGTTGAGGCAAGTAAAAGCTGTCGCCGGGAAATGTCTCGCAAAGCTTCTTGACCGCTTCATTTCCGATTGCATTGGAGAGAGTTCGGCCAATCGGCGTGTCCACTGTGCGTGGGATTTTGATTTGGATGCCAGCAAACTCTTCGAACATTGCAATGGCGATATCTTTGCCGCAATGTTCGGCGATATCATCGTAGACGGTCCATGGACGGCTTGGATCTCCATTTTGAAAAATCTCCATAGAATTCATGCGACTAACCTTTCATGGTGTCGCTGTTTCCCCATGTGAGGAACTATTCCGTAGATTTATTTTTTGAGCTACGGAACACTTCCAAGCGGCCTAGATGCCTTCCGTTGTTACGAGATGTGTTCAGAGCGCTTGCCGCATCTCACTTCCGCTGTTTCCTCATTTGCAGCTTGAACACACAAAACCCCCGGACCTAAAAAGGTCACGGGGGTCTTTTTTATTTGGTTCAATGCTAGCAGAATGAAGTTACAGGCTGATTCTCAAGAGGTGGAGCCAACAATATGTCAGCGGATGGAAACAATAAAAATAGCTGGGATGGTTTCCTAAAAGCTCTGAACACAGAACCCCGAATAGTTGAAACTCTGACGGGCATTTCAGGGATAGAACATTCAATTTCAGCTCTGGGTGTTGACGATGTGGGACAACGGGTCATTATCGTTGCCGATCAGGTGGATGCCAAAAGTGCTGCTCTGATGCAGGCAGATATTCAAGCCACCTTTAATACCGGCATCAATGTTTTGGTTACTAGACCCGTATATTTCAGCCTTCCCAAAATTGCTGATGTACTGTCTGACTTTTTTGGATCATCTGTTATTGATGTTCAGCAAATAAACAACATTCCGACGGAAGAGCTGAAAGCATTTCTGGAACCGATAGCTCCGCCAATCGAAGCGGCCTTCAGAAACTTTAAGCCAAACATTTTACCTCAGATACTACAGGCTGTTCCCCAAGTCTCATTGTTGCAGATTGGCAAAGAAAGCAGCTCGCTAGCGAGTTTTGAAGATGGCGAAGCTACCATTTCAAACTATACACTCGATCTGGCTGGACTGCAGAACCATGACTTAACCGCGGCAGATAGGGAATTTGGAGTGTGTGGCGTTCCATTTTATCAGTTCCCTATTGAGAAGATCGAACTGCTAAATTCGAATGAACATGTTGAAGATATTGCGCAATTACTCAAAGATGAAGGCGTTTTTCAATACTTTTTCCCAACAGCGGATCAAACTGCGCTGAGCCTCGTAGATAGAGGCATGCATAATGAGACCATTGTGAATAGTAGCATCCAACGAGCTGGTGAATATGGTCATATCATCACTGGTTCGGAACTAGTCCCCAGTCTACAGGACATAGCCGATACAGTTAGCGAACTCAAAGATTTAGGCTATGTAGCTGACGGTGAGTTTGGGGTCGAAGTGACTGACGACGGCAAAATGGTGCGCTCGATGATCAAATTCAAACCAAGAGAAGGGTTTGTTTCTAGACTGATGAATCGTGTTTCGATTAAGCTTGATATGAAGGATTTTCTCGGGGGTACAGGGCTGTAGCCGGAAGCCCTCCCTCATAAGGAAATGCTCGAAATCATCCATGCTGGATTGTGTGTAATTTCTTCCGCGCGACTTCGCGGAAGCAAGACTTGATTGAACACCGGTGCAGGGGCTTGCCCAGGTCGACAGAAATTCCCCGACCCACGTCTCCTCGTCAGGAGGGGACTTTTTTTGTTGCACAGGATACCACCTCGCGCTAGACTCCCTGATAGAGCTTCAAAACTCTTCACTGGCGGCAAGGCACCGCCCGATCTTTGGTTAAGATCAAAGGTGCTTTTTTTATGCCCGAAATCCGGGCTGGCGCATAATATTATGTGGCCGGGAGACTGTGGCGCATGTCCAGAGCTTCGGCTTAAAGGCTGTGGTGCCGTTCCAGTGACGGTTTTGAACTCCCGGCTTCTTGCGATCATGCAAGAGGCAACTTCAAAAAAACACTGGAAACGATCATGTCTCAATCTACAAACAAATATGGCATTCCATATGCAGATAATGCTTCGGGTGCACTCGATTCTTCTATCGCCATCCTCGATACTCTGAGCACATTCATTGGTGGGCAGGAAGACTTGACGGCCTTTCAGCGGAACTATAGCAGCCGCGATCCTTTGACTGGCATCACTATCATGCTGGACAGCGTCCAAACGGCACTAGAAGCGGTAGGCGAAGATCTGAGAGAGCTCTATCAATCCCTCAAAAATGCCAGAGAGCAAAACAAATCCCTGAAAGCGGATTTGAATGACGCCTACGGACCCATCCCCGGCCCGCAATTCATAGACGAAGAGAAAAGCGGGATTTGGGAAATTGGCCGTAGGTTTGGCTATCGCCAGGCGAGCGGGAATGATGCCGAACCATTCATTCCTGGCAATCAATCTGTCGATGAGATAGCCACGGCAACCGATATCGATACAAACGTGGTTCAGGCCGTTATTGACCAGATTAAGGGCGACGGGAACAGTTCCAATCCACAGGGTGTTAGCAGCAAAAAACGTGTGAACACCAAATCCTGATTTTGTATTTCCGGGGCGTGGTGACGAGCCACGCCCTTTTTGTATGTAGGGACGGACGAAATGGATAGTTTCGAGTTCACAATCCAGATCCGGGCAGATGAATGGGCAGAAAAGAAAAGGCGCATTGCCTATCTGGAAGCGATGTTGGTTCATGTCCTCAAGGGCAAGGCCAATATAAAGGAATGGTTTAGCGCTTCGGAGCTGGCGGCACTGCGCCTACCCGGTCTGCCAACAGCCAAGGCATCAATTACCAAACTCGCCTCAAGACAAAACTGGAAGAGGAAGGAAGTGCGAAGCAAAGGCGGCACGAAATTCCTCTATCACTTTTCCAATTTGCCAGGACGAGCTTTTGATCGTCTGATCGGCTATATCATCAACCAGATTAATCAGGCAGAATGCAACACAGAGCCCTTACCGATCCCAGCCCCACCTGAACGGGATTTGCCCGTCAATGCGGCCCCGGCTTGGGTGCTACCACTCATGCGCCTGATGAAAGGCGAAGCCCACGGCAATCTGGCCATAGCATGGCAAGCCCTTCCAGACCATGTGCCAACAGGAACAGTCCTGCCAGACGTTGAAGAAGCAGCCGAAGTGATGGTTCGATGGGGGCTGGACAAGCTGTAGCAAGGCAATCATCACACTTCCATTTTGTCGGCCTTGTCATTGGCGAGAGATAAATCTTCTTGTCTCCATTGTCTTATAGAAAGTGGGATGGCAGCATCCCACTTTGTTCTTTTATGTGCGATGTTATCAAATTTGATGGTAAAGACGAAAGCAGTTCAAAATCGCAGCAAAACATCCGAACAAGTCAATTGAAAATACAAATCGGCTATACACTGAGTATTTAATTTATATTACTATATCGGTAACGTTATATCAAATATAATTAACAATAATGTCAGTCTATAAATTTATTACTTAATGCCTTGACTTTCTATGTTGAAGTTCATACTCACATATTAGTCCCTTCAAAAAATAGTCATATTATTCAATTGGTTAGACAAATGCTGGCCAAGGTCTGACACTTCGAACAAAACGCCATTGTTATTTAGACCTCTTGCGTTTGAGGTTTATATTTTTAGATCCTTTGATTTTTAGAACACGAGCATCAATTTAACTAATAAGATCAACAATCTAGACAGCTTCCAAAATCCTTTATGAAATCCCAATTCTCCGACAGTTTGTGCGAAGTACCCGGGCTTATTTAGCCTGTCTTTCCCAAGGTTGTGCAAAGACAAAATTTTTCTAATAATGCAAATTATTTATATAATACCGATAGTTAGGAATAATTTTCGGGTTTCCCATTTGTGCAATCTAACAGGTCCCCCCACAGCATAAGGCCTTATCTGGCCTTTACCGGGCCCAGAGGCTGTCTTTACAAACTGATTGGAGCGTCGAGAAGAGAGATTATCACTGCGCTTGTTTTGCAGGCTCCAGATCAATCTCGTCGCAAGGATACCAGCGGACCTTTTTGCCTTCTTTCATGACAGCAAGCCCCTGATTGGCGAAATTGAGTGTTTCGCGTTGGTAATGCCCGAGACGCCCTTCACTTCTTGCCTGCTCAAGCAACTCGATCGCTGCATTGACGTCCGAAAAATCGATGCCATGCAGTATGACAGGATCAATATCCCACCATTTCAAGGCCAACAGATCGGCAATGATCCGATCGCTGAAGCGCATCCTGATCACTTTGGCAGGCGACCCACCGACGATCGCATAGGGGGGCACATCCTTCGTCACATTTGCACCACCCGCGATTACAGCCCCATCGCCAATTTTGACACCAGCCCGAATGCGCGCATGCGCACCAATCCAGACATCATTACCAACGAGCACGAACCCATAGCTTGAGGTCAGTTTCGTCAAAGGGCCCTTGAACCGAACCCGCTCTGGCAACAGTTTGGTATAGTAATCATCATAGGAAACAGGGCTAGAGGACAGGGCTCCGATAGGATGTTGCCCATCGTAAATTTCCACTTGTCCCGCCACGCTGCAATATCTGCCCAATTTCATTTTCAGCAGAGATCTTTGCCGGGAAACACAATAGGAAAACGCTCCCATCGACATCATCAAGCCTTCAGGATGTCGCGAAAAAGGCTCTACGGAGGTGTTATTGAGATAGGTTATCTGATCGCCGCGTTTGAAAGGGAGCTTGTTTCGCCCACGAAAAATCTCGATTGTCATATCGGAAAGCTGCGCAGAGAGAACATCACTTATCGTCGTCGTGATCAAAGCATTCTCCATATAGAACGCCATCCTGAGACGGGTTCAATCCATTGATATCGAAAATAAATCGCAAAAATTGCAGACTGAGAAATTAAACCAATAAGACTATATCCGCACTCCGCTATCAAAACAATTGCATTGTCATGCAGATCACCACTTTAGGGAGAATTCGATTCCACAAGCTTCAAACAACAAATGGAAACAAAAAATATTTCCCGTGAAGCGCAAGTCATCTCGATTACCGAGCAAAATATGACCATCAAAAACCAATATGATAAATGGATTTTCTACTAACCTGAACATCAACAAACAACCATATCTTGAGAGAAGAGCGTCCGCTGCGGTAATTTGTCCGCCAACGAACATCACTTTTTTGAAGGGCTCTAAACCTCATGAAAAAAACCATTCTAGCCGCAGTTGGCGCCGCGCTTCTCCTCTCCGCTCCAGCCTCGGCGAGCGACAATGCCCCCAAAGAGATCCTCAATGTCTCCTATGACATTGCCCGTGAGCTTTACGCGGCGATCAATCCCAAATTTCAGGCCTACTGGAAAAACAAGACCGGTCAGGACATCGAGATCAAACAGTCTCACGCCGGTTCATCCAAACAGGCCCGCGCCATCATGCAGGGTCTGAAAGCCGATATCGTGACCTTCAATCAGGTGCTTGATGTGCAGGTGCTGGCCGATCGTGGCGGCTTCGTTTCCAAGAGCTGGCAGCAGGATCTGCCAAACAATGCCTCTCCCTATTTCTCCCTTCCAGCCTTCCTCGTGCGAGAGGGCAACCCGAAGGGCATCAAGGACTGGAGTGATCTGGTGCGCGACGACGTGAAGCTCGTCTTCCCAAACCCGAAAACCTCCGGCAATGCCCGCTACACCTATCTGGCCGCCTATGCCTATGCGCTGGAGCAGAATGGTGGCGATGACGCCAAGGCCCGCGAATTCGTCGGCAAGCTGCTGAGCAATGTGGCCGTATTCGACACCGGCGGCCGCGGCGCGACCACAAGCTTTGTCGAGCGTGAAATCGGCGATGTGCTGATCACCTTCGAAGCCGAAGTGGAAAATATTCGCGCCAAATATGGCGAAGACGAATATCAGCGCGTTGTGCCGTCCATTTCGCTGCTGGCCGAATTCCCGGTTGCTCTGGTTCAGAAGGTTGCCCAGGAGCGCGGCAGCGCAGATGTTTCCAAGGCCTATCTGGATTATCTCTACAGCGAAGAAGCACAAGACATCATCGCCTCCTTCAACAACCGCGTGCACAATGAAACGGTCAAGGCGAAATATGCCGCCAATTTCCCTGAAGTCCGCCTGATCCGCGTCGAAGACGTGTTCGGCAGCTGGGAAGAAGCCAACAAGACCCACTTCGCAGAAGGTGGCGTGCTTGATCAGGTCTTCACCGGCAACTGATAGCCCCCGACAAGATAGATACGGCCCGAAGCCCCCGTTGCTTCGGGCCGTTGTTATCGTCCCCATACAGACAGGCAACAGCGATGACTCATTCCAATGCAGCCGCGCCGCGCGCATTTCTCAGCCCCTTTAGCGCCAAACGTCATGTCATGCCCGGCTTCTCCCTGACGCTGGGCACAAGTCTGCTGTTTGTCTGCCTCATCATCCTGCTGCCGCTCAGCGGACTTTTCTGGCAAATGGGCCAACTGGGGCTTGCTGACTATTGGCGCATCATCTCTTCTGATCGCACGCTGGCCTCCTTCCGCGTTACTCTGAGCGCGGCGGCCTTTGCCACCCTGTTCAACGCCATCTTCGGCCTGCTGCTCGCCTATGTGCTGGTGCGCTACAGATTTCCCGGCAAGCGGCTGGTCGATGCGCTGGTCGATCTGCCCTTTGCATTGCCAACGGCTGTCGCCGGCATCGCCCTCGTTGCCCTTTATGACAAGAATGGCTGGATGGGGTCTCTGCTTGCCACCGTCGGCCTGAAGGTCGCCTATAGCTGGTGGGGTATCATGCTGGCCATGATGTTCACCTCTGTGCCCTTTGGCGTGCGCACGGTGCAGCCTGTGCTGGAGAGCCTTAAGCCGGATCCGGAAGAGGCAGCCCGAACCCTTGGGGCCAGCGACTGTCAGGTTTTTCGCCATGTTGTTTTCCCGCAAGTCTGGCCAAGCTTCATTACCGGCGCATCGCTGGCCTTTGCCCGTTCGCTGGGCGAATTCGGCGCCGTCATCTTCATAGCGGGCAACATGCCCTTCAAGACCGAGATCGCATCCCTGCTGATCATGATCCGGCTGGAGGAATATGATTATCCTGCGGCCAGTGCCATTGCCGGTACCATTCTGTTGATTGCTCTGCTCGTCCTCGTCGCCGCGAATATCGCCCAGTCTCGCGCCACTAAGCATCTGCACAAAGGGAGTGCCTGACCATGACCGCCCCCTCGTCCTCTCCCGTGCCAGCGATATCCAACCCGCAAGTGCTTGCCCTGTTGCGCGCAAAGGCTCGCAAACGCGCCCTGCTCATCATCATAGCGGTTCTTTTTGCCGCCCTTGTCATGGCGCTGCCGGTGGTCGCCATCTTTGCCCGCGCCTTTGCCGAAGGGCTGGAGATCTATGCCGCCAACATCACGACGCCAGACACCCTGCATGCCATCTGGCTGACGGTATTGACAGCCCTCATCGTGCTGCCGATCAATCTGGCCTATGGCATCGCGGTTTCATGGGCGATCGTGCATTACCGTTTCCCCGGTCGCCGCGCGCTGCAAACCATCATCGAGCTGCCCTTTTCCATTTCCCCCATCGTTGCCGGTCTCTGCTATCTGCTGATCTATGGTGCCATGGGATTTGTCGGCAGTTGGCTGGACGGCTGGAACATCCAGTTGATGTTCAACCTCACGGGCATCGTGCTGGTCTCGCTGTTTGTCACCTGCCCCTTCGTGGCGCGCGAGCTGATCCCGCTGATGGAAATTTCCGGCCGAGATCAGGAAGAAGCCGCCCTGACGCTGGGCGCCACCGGCTGGCAGACCTTCCGCCATGTCACGCTGCCCAAAATCAAATGGGCGCTGCTTTATGGGGCCATTCTGGCCAATGCGCGGGTCATCGGCGAGTTTGGCGCGGTAAGCGTGGTCTCGGGCAATATCCGCGGCGAAACCATGACCCTGCCCTTGCAGGTGCAGCTGCTATATGACGATTACAACCCCACCGGGGCATTCGCCGCCGCAACCGTTCTGACGGTTATCGCCGTCATCACCTTGATTTTGCGCTCAGCCATCGAAGCGCGCCACCCGCATCAGAATGCCTAGGAAGCCATCATGTCTCTTCATATAAAGGAAATCACCAAATATTACGGCTCCAATCTCGTGCTAGACTCCGTCAGCCTCGATATTGAACCGGGCGAATTCATTGCCCTGCTGGGACCATCCGGCTCCGGCAAGACCACCCTGCTGCGCACAATCGCTGGCCTACAATTTGCCGAAAAGGGTTCATTGTCTTTCGACGGTGAAGATATAACCGGCCTTGACGCCCGCAAGCGCCAGTTCGGCATGGTTTTTCAGAATTACGCCCTGTTTGAGCATATGAGTGTTGCCGAGAATGTTGCCTTCGGCCTCAAAATGCGCGACCGGGCCAGCCGCCCCTCACCGGCAGAGATCAAAAGGCGCGTCGAGGAGCTGCTGCTCATGGCCCAGATCGACCATCTGGCAGGCCGCTTCCCCAGCCAGCTTTCCGGCGGACAGCGCCAGCGCGTCGCACTCACCCGTGCTCTGGCGATTGAGCCACGGCTTCTGCTGCTCGACGAGCCCTTCAGCGCTCTGGATACGCGCGTGCGCAAGGGGCTGCGCGGCTCTTTGCGCGATCTTCAGCAGAAGGTCGGCGTTGGCGCGATACTCGTAACACACGATCAGGAGGAGGCTTTTGAGCTGGCAGACCGCATTGCCGTGATGGCTGACGGAAAGATCGAACAGTTCGACACCCCGGCCAACCTGATCAAGAAGCCCTCCTCTCCCTTCGTGGCAGAATTTCTCGAAGGAGCTGGTGGCTACAACCAGTCTGGCGCGGGCATTTAGCTTTTCTGAAACGGCAGTGTCAAAAGCAACGCCGAAAGACAATCAGCCACTAACAAACAGACAAAACCAAAAGAAAAGGGGCCTCTCGGCCCCTTTCCCTTTTTCATGACTGACAATGCCCCATTGCAGAGCCGAAACTAGAGCGCCTGATAGGTCTCGTTAAGAGAGGCAAGAAAAGTTCCTGCATGATCACTAAGCTCTCTGGATTGCCCGGACAGATGTACGGAACGCTCGGCAACAGTCTTTGCCGCATTTTCTGTTGCCTTGGCGGAATGCTCGACGCTTTCCAGCGCCGCATTGATCTGCTCAGCACCACCGGAAGCCTGCGTCACATTGTCGGCAATCTCCTTGGCCGAGGAAGCCTGCTGCTCAACGGCGCTGGCAATCGATGACGAAATTTCATTGATGTGCGAAATGGTACCGGCGATCTTCTCGATGGCGGCAACGGTTTCGCTGGTCGAGGTCTGAATACCAGACACCTGCCCGGAAATTTCTTCGGTAGCCTTGGCGGTCTGGTTGGCCAGATCCTTCACCTCAGCAGCAACGACAGCAAAGCCTCTGCCAGCCTCGCCGGCACGGGCCGCCTCGATGGTCGCGTTGAGAGCCAGAAGGTTGGTCTGCTCGGCGATCTCCTGAATAAGCCGGATGACATCACCGATGCGGCTGGCCGAGGTGGCCAGTTCGCTGACAACATTTGTGGTCGCCTCAGCCTGACCGGATGCCTCATGCACCACTTGAGTAGAAGTGGTCACCTGCCGTCCGATCTCTTCGATGGAAGCGGAAAGCTCTTCGGTTGCCGCCTGCACGGACCGCATATTATCGACGGTTCGATTGGTCAGTTCAAACAGGGCCGATGTTTCGCTGCTGGTCCGCTGCGCCCCTGTGATCATTTGTTCCGCAGTGGTCTGCAAATCGCCTGCGGCCCCTTCGATGGACTGGGCAACGCCGCCCACATTCTCTTCGAAAGTAACGGAGAGCGCCTGAAAACTGCGATTTCTCGCAAAGGCCGCCTCGCTATTTTCCGCATCCTGAATCATGGTGCAGGCATATGGCAAACCGTCAATCATGGTCATGGAGACATCGACCAGAGCACCGAAACTGCCACCGTGATATTTGTTATAGATTGTGCGGCCAGACCATCTGCCATATTTCTGAATGGCGGTTTCCACGGTCCTTTTGAATTCGGAAACAGACTTGCCACCATATTGTTCATCGGCAAAAAGCTGGGTGACCGGCTTGCTCTGAACCGTTTCCAGAGAAGGAAAGCCAGAAGCATTCAGAAATGCCTTATTGACATAAACAATGCCTTCCTGCCCTGGAGCCAGACAATTAATAAAAATTCCGCACGGTGATCCATCCACCGCGGCAGCAACAAGATCATTCATAGAAGGTCTCGTATTTGCCTTTTCCTTACCTAGCCCGAACATTCGAATACTCCTGCGACCTGGTCATCAATCAAAATTTTTCGACCGGATCTTGCTCCCCAATCATTTATCAAGCCGTTAACCAGCCTGCGAAAACTACAAAATATAAACCGCAGCAAGAAATACTTTCGAAATAACAAGAAGAAAAACTTCAAATATTGAAAAATTAAATTTCGATATTTGAATGAAAATATAAAGTTTTTAATAGTTAAAAAGAAAAAGCAGGAACCGAGAGAATGAAATTATTTTAAATTATTAGAAATACATAAGGATAAAATACTACAACATTATACGGATATGCGAGATGATAACTGAATTGAACATCCCGGCTGGCGACAATTCATGGATAAGTATTTTTAACAGGAACAATTAGGTCAGTTCCGACAAAAACTATTCTGGACAGCGAGGACGATGGGGTGCGCCCGAAACTCCCCCAGACATGCCGAGCATCAGAGAAGCACCCCATCCCCAGTCCCACCCACGGGAATCCTGCAACCCGTCTTCCTAGAAGCATCGCCCTGATTCACCGCAGAAATGATTCTGTTTCAGAAGGTCTCATCAGGAGGAATGAGGATAGTGAAAATCAGCATCAGAAGGGCAGGCAGGCAGCAGAATGGCCGCCGCCTCCTGCCTCATCAGAAAAGGAGAACAATTATAGAAAGGAAGAAAAGAAGAATAAATTCAATGGTACCAGTACATTTAACAATGCCATATTCACATATAAGAATCCTGCAATCCAGTGAACGACAGGTTTCGGTTTCAGGCAACCCACCTCAAACACAGCCCCAAACAGCAATGCGCCTTCGGCAAGAATACGGCAATCATTGCCGCCCCGCTTTTGCCAGCCCAAAGCCCGTCACAGGATTGTTTCAGACCGGTCATCGCCCCGCAAACCGGATGCCTGCCCGATCTGCTGCCTTTGTTGAAAATAGATGGCGGGCAATACGACCATATCGACAATTTCAGTGATGCTTTGCTGATCCGGCTGTTTCAGCGTCATGAAAAATTCGCCGCGAATAAGATCAAAAGGCAAATGCTTGACCCGATCAGGCAGAGGACTGGCACTGATTTCGCCACGCTGTACCGCGTTAAACAGCAAAGCATCCAGCACGGAATTGCCCAGAAGGACGATCTTTTCCCTCAGCTCCTTCGGCTTGACGGCTGTTTCATGATAATAATCAATAAGTTGCGTTGAGAGGATCATCATCAGATGCCCCCTCATCAAGCAGACCTCGCTCAACAATTCAATCAGATCGGCCCTGAGAGATCCGGCATTTGGAACCGAAGGCCTGTTCTGTTGGAAATAATGCAGAAGTGCCGCCTCAAACAGCTCTATCTTGTTTGACCAGCGACGATAAACCACCGAGCGGCTGGTCTGTGCCCGTTTGACCACGCCTTCGATGGTATATTGCTGAAATCCATGGATCAGCACTTCTTCCCATGCCGCATCCAATATTGCGCGCTCAAGGGTTTCTCCTCGACGCCTCGTTTTCTTTTCGCTCAAATACCCCTCCAGCGTTCAAGATACTTCAGATACTGTTGATCAACTGGACACCTTCGTCTTAGATACAAAAATGTTCTTTATATTTCAAGCCGATGTAGCCATCGCCCCGGCCTGCCTGTTCGTAAATACAAGACAGCAACCGCCAAGTGAATGAAACATAACTGAAAGTGACTATTAGTCGCAGAAAGAAAAAAGGCATGTCACCCGCGCAACATGCCTTTCATCAGTTAAGCTCAGATCATCCGCCGCAACAGGGAGAAAATCAACCGGCCGTTACAGCTCGCCCGCCCAGGGCGGATTGGCCCCTTTGCGTGATACGGTCACTCCGGCAACCCGGGCAGCATAGGCCATGGCTTGCGCTATCGCTTCATCCGAGATGCTTTTAAGAGCCGCTTTGCTCAGCAGATTCATTTCATCGAGCTTTGCAAGCATGCCAGCGTTGAAAGTATCCCCGGCGCCGACCGTATCCACCACGGTGACCTGTTCGGATTGAATGGAAATCTCCCGCCCGTCACAAAGATAGGCCGTTGCGCCGTCAGCGCCCTTGGTGATCACCACGATGGCAGGCCCCAGTTTCTGCACTTCTCCGACCCGAGCCTCCAGTCCATCCAGTTCGGGGAAGAACCATGCGATATCTTCATCCGAAAGCTTGACGATATCGCTATGAGCCATCATTGAACGAATTCGCGTGCGATAGACATCGGCATCCGCGATGAAGCCGGGCCGAACGTTGGGATCAACCATGATAACGTGGTTCTCAGCCTCCCGCAGCGCTATCGCTTCATAGGTGCGGGCACAGGGCTCGACCGCCAGACTGATGCCGCCAAAAAACATCGCATTGATGGAAGCAGGAACCGGCCCGACATCGTCAATGGACAACATCCGGCCAGCAGAATTCTCATCATAGAAATGATAGGTGGCATGGCCATTGGCCAGTTTGACGAAAGCCAGTGTCGTAGGCAGCTTGCTCTGTTTGCAAAGGCTCGACCCGACGCCGCTTTCAACCAGCGCCTGCTTGATCTGCTCTCCGAACAGATCCGAGGAAAGACCGGTGAGAAATTCGGTCGGGATCCCGAGCCGCCCCAAAGCGATTGCCGTATTGAAAACCGAGCCGCCCGAACAGGGCTGATAGGCCAGAGAAGCCCCATCACACTCTGTTGGTATCATGTCGATCAAGGCCTCGCCGCAGCAAATGACCCTTGCCTCTTCACTCATGCTCCCGTCCTCCCTGAGTAGCGAATTTCATATTATTTCCAGATGCTTGTCACATATCGTGAAAACTGATTTTTGGCTCTTGTATGATCTTTGAAAACCCCTGCCCGCGCCCTTCAAGAAGCGACAACAACGCCTCACCCATCAGGAAACCGGCATTCTCGATATCTTCATAAACCCGGTCCAGATTGGGCGAAATCTGCCTGAGAATGACACTGCTGGTCTTGACCACTGCGCGATAGTCCACCCCGCGCTTGAGGCCAATATTGCGCAGTCCGGCATTGAGCGCCAGATAGCTGGTCTCACCCGGACAGACAAAACCGAATATTTCGCCCTCCTTGCGATTGGACAGCAAATCGACCGCCCAGGCGCGGATGGCATCAAGATTGGAATCCAGCGAAACCGTGTCCGGGATGACATAATCAAGCCCCCCTTCGCGCACGGCACGCATGAAACCATAACGCAAATGCTGATGGAAGGTGAAACCCTCTTTCGGCAGGATGACCGACAGGCGATTGCAGCCCAGCCCCGCCAACCGCTTGGCAGCCTGATAGGCAAAGGCCTCATTGTCGAAATCGACGAAATTATGCTCCAGCGAAAAGTCGGTGCGACCATGGCTGATGAAGGGGAATTTTTCCTCCATCAGATAGCGAATGCGCTCATCGAAATTGCGCGTCCGCGTCAACACCAGCCCGTCAGCCAAACCATTGCGGATCACATGCTTGATCGGCGCCATTTCATCCCCTCCGGAGAAGGTGGGCGTGATGATCAGATGATAGCCACTCCCCTCCAGCGAGCGGGTCAGCCCTTCGATCATGCTGTTGCCAAAGCCGAAAATCTCGTCATGAGGGCTCAGCATCAAGCCGATGACGCGGGTCTTGCCAGTGCGCAGGCGCTGGGCCGCACGATCCGGCACATAACCGATCTCCTCGGCCACCTTGGCCACCTCAACCCGCGTTGCCTTGGCAATCTTGGGGTCCTCATTGAGCGCACGGGATACGGTGGTCACCGCCAATCCCATGATTTTCGCGATTGTTTTTTGTGTCGGCTTGGTAGACCCTTGCTGCATGGAAGCCCTTCAATTGCACGCCAAAGACAACAGAAACTCAAAATATTTAACACGTAATCCGTATAGACCGATTTAAATGCTATGACATTATCGTGCCAATTACAAACAGTTACGAGTTTATCCCACCTATCTTTTGTAACGATATAAATTCCGGGAAAATTGCCCTATACTATCGCCAATTGCAGCTTTGCAGTGATTTTTCAAACCGTGCATTCAGAGAGAAAATTCGATGAAACGTTCTCACGTCAATGAAATTCTGAAAGAAGCCGACGCCTTCATTCGCTCCTTTGGTTATATCCTGCCGCCCTTTGCCTATCTCAGCCCGGAAGAAATGAAAGCCACCGACCACAGCCTTTATGTGGAGCGGAGCATGGGATGGGACATTACCGATTATGGTCAAGGAAAATTTGATGAGCTTGGCCTGTTTCTCTTCACCGTGCGCAACGGCATCGCTGCCGACCTAAAAAAGGGCACGGGCATGCTTTATGCCGAAAAGATCATGATCAGCCGCGACATGCAGATTTCACCGATGCATCGCCACTATCTCAAGGCCGAAGACATCATCAATCGCGGTGGCGGCAAGCTGGTGCTGGAGCTGTTTGCCCCTGATGAAGAGGGCAAGATCGACCGCGTCAAAGATGTTGTCGTCCCCATTGATGGCCGCATGAAAACCTTCTCCGCAGGCAGCTGTGTCCGTCTTGATCCAGGCGAAAGCATCACCCTGATGCCGGGTGTGTGGCATAAATTCTGGGGCGAGGAAGGCGATGTCCTGATTGGCGAGGTCTCGACCGTCAATGACGACCGGACAGACAACTGGTTCGAACTCGACATTGGCCGCTTCTCCACCATCGATGAAGATGAAGCCCCGCTTCACCTGCTCGTATCCGACTATGAAAAATATCTGGCCTGACGGTTCGAGCCAGACGACAGCAACAAAAGAGGCCCTCATCAAGAGGGCCTTTCCCTTCAACTGATCTGGGCGCAAAAGCCTTCAGGATCATCGGTGGTGATCTGATCCACCTTGAGCGCCAGCAAGCGCTCGATCATCGGCCGCGTTGCGTCCGTAACCGCATGCAGCGTCCAGGCATCGACCAGCTTGCCCACCTCGTGAAAGGCGCCGATCATATCGAAACCAGCCTTATCGGCCTGTAGCACAAAGCGGTGTTCGAGATAGATCATGCTGGCCCATGGCGCCGTTGCCAAAGCTCTCTCGACAAAATCCTGATACTCCCCTGTTGCGATGGTTTGCCTCACAGCGGCCTCGTTGCATGGGTCATATCCTACCGGAAGCCCCTCAAGCGCATCTGCCAGCCTTAGAACCGCATCCGCATGCATGCCAGACAGGATCATATGTCCGGCCACAGGCGCAATGGCATCAGCGAAGGAAGCAACCGTATTGTCATGGAAGGCGTCAAGACCATCCTTGAGGTCGAGTTGCAACACCGCACCTTCGCCGACAGCACTCTGTGCCACCAGCTCTGCCAGCTCATCGAGCAGCATCACCTTTTCACCACTATTGCCGCCCGTATTATCCTTGAGAAACAGCGCTGCCAATTGTGCAGCGCTGGCCTTGTTGACCGGCCCCTTCCCGCTCGTTGATTGCTCCAGCAACTCGTCATGCAGCACAACAAATGTACCATCCCCATTCACCTGCAGATCGATCTCGATGCTGCCTCCTGCCTGCATGCATTCGAGGATGCGGCGACCGGTAAAGGCCGTATCCTGAGCAAAGCGACGGGCACGATGCCATTTGAGCAAAGTGCGATGACCATTTCGGCTGATTGAGACCGGTGCCTTCATTTTCTTTTCCTTGCAGTGACCGATACAAATAGAGACACCCGGAAAGCCAGTCGCTTCCGGGTGTCGCCTTGTTTCACAGTCTCATGTCAGTTTTGTAAAACGGATCACAGCGTGATGCGATAAATTCCGAAACCGGCATCGCTGGTCTTGCCGGTTGCCTCGATCTTGACCGCTTCCACATCCTTGACATAAGCCGCAGCCTTCGGACCCGTTTCAAACAACACGGTGGTACCGGCAAGCGGCGCCAGCGACCAGTTGGAATCGGCGGTCGGATTCACCGTTCCCTTTTCCACGATATAGCGCACGATCACATCGCGGTTGGTATCCGGAGCCGTTAGAATGATGGTGGATCCGTCGCAACCGGGGAAATTGCCCCCGCCGCCAGCGCGATAATTGTTGGTGGCAACCACAAACTCGGCAGCCGGATCAATCGGCTTGCCATCATACATCAGATCGACAATGCGGTTGGCATCCGGATTGATCACTTCCTTGCCGTCTGAGGAATATTTCGATGGCTGGGAAATGTCGATCTTGTAGGTCACCCCGTCGATGACATCGAAATTATAGGATGGGAAGTCCGGGTTGAGCAGCGTCTGATCGCTGGATCCGGCCTCGATCTGGTTGAACATCCCCGCCGAACGTTCCAGCCAGTCCTTGACCTGCTGCCCGGTGACTTTCACCGCGCGGGCCGTGTTGGGATAGAGATAGAGATCGGCAACATTCTTGATCGCGACCGGACCGGCAGGCACATCGGTATAATAGTCTGGCCCACCGCGACCACCGCATTTGAAGGGCGCTGCGGCCGAGAGCAGCGGCAGGCCTCCATATTCGGAGCCTTTCAGCATCTGGCTGGTGTACCAGAGCTGGGCGTTGGAGACGATCTGAACGGAGGGATCATCGGCCACAAGAGCGAAATAGGAGAACAGAGCCGATGCCGCATTGCCCACCGGACGGCGGATATAGTCCAGCGTTTCCTCATGGGTTTTCTGCACCGGAGCCAGAACAGAGGCAACGCTTTCAACCAGCGGCACATATTTGCGATCTTCCCGCTTGTAGATCGGGCGCGCTTCGGACACATGCGAGGCAATGGCCCATTTGCCATTGTCGTCCTTCTCCAGCAACAAGTCGATCAGCCCCATGTGAGAGCCCCAGAAACCGGCCATCACGGCGGGCTTGCCCATCAATGTGCCCTTCTCATTATCCACGCCCTTCAGATCCGGATAATCGCCGGGGAAGACGCGGTGATGATGGCCGGTAAAGACCACATCGATATCCTTGACGCCCGCCAGATAAAGCGCGGCATTTTCCATGCCTTCGGAATAGCCGTCACCAGTGATGCCGGAATGGCAGAGCGCGACGATCAGGTCTGCTCCCTCTTCTTTCATCTGCGGCACATAGGCTTCTGCGGTCTTGATAATGTCGCGCGTCATCACCTTGCCTTGCAGATTGGCCATGTCCCACGTCATGATCTGGGGCGGAACAAAGCCGATGAAGCCGAGCTTGATGGCATGTTCCTTGCCTTCCCCGTCCTTGATTTTCTTTTCCAGAATTTCATAGGGCTTGATCAGGGTCTTGTCCTTGGTCGGATCCGCCCCCAGCACATCACCCATGGCAATATTGGCGCAGACAAACGGGAAATTCGCCCCCGCCAGAGACTTGTTGAGGAAATCAAGACCATAGTTGAATTCATGATTGCCAAGGGTTGCCATGTCATAGCCAAGAGTGTTCATGGCCGCCATCATCGGATGGATCTGATCGCCCTCAAAGCCGCGTTCATAGGCGACATAATCCCCCATCGGGTTGCCCTGAATGAGGTCGCCATTATCCAGCAGCATCGAGTTGGATGCCTCGGCGCGAATATTGTTGATCAGGGCTGCCGTGCGCGCAAGCCCGGCAGAATCCGTCGGCTTGTCGCCATAATAGTCATAAGGGAAAATCGCGACATGAATGTCGGTGGTTTCCATCAGGCGCAAATGTGCCTGTCCGGCCTTGGCAAAAGCCGAAAATGGATGCAGAGCAATCAATGCGCCTGCGCCGGCAGCACCTGCCAGAAAATGACGGCGGGAAATGGAAAGTGTAGACATGCTCAATCGCTCCTTTGATTTGAATGAATTCGGCAGAAAAAACAGGCCAGTCCGGACAGAAACGCAGATGAATGCCCGAACAGGCCGCTTCAGCTCAAAACTGAGAAACAAAATGTAGAGTGTATTTGCATTTATTGTGACGCACAGACGACTTTACGCCAATGGCCGGGAAAATCACAGATAAATGGGAAGCCTGTGTCATCTCGCAGCGGACTGTCCGCTCATTGATGAGCGATCGTTGACTTCTTGCTATCGTCCAGCTCTATGCCATTCAGAAAGACCGCCAGCACGAGCTCAACATGGGTCCGAATCTCGGCTTCACTCATTCCTTCCCCGGCCCGCATCAGAAGGAAGGTCCTTTTGGCCAGAAGCATCGCATTGAAGAGTTGCGCATAGGCCTTGCAACGTCCCTCGGGCACATGCCCCTCCAGAAAAGCGGACAGTTTGCCAAACCAGTAGGGCTGAGCCTGTTCGCTGAAAATATCGCCAAGCTCGCTGCTGTCGCGACTTTCGGAAATCATCAGACGAAAAAAGGCCAGATGGCGCGGCTGCATATGATGGGAAAGGAAAGCCACGCCATAGCGTCGCAATTCCTCGGCACATGCTTCATTTCGGAAGGAAAATTCAGCGTCATTCTGATCAAAATGACCGATCAGAGCAGAAAATAGCGAAACCTTGGAGGGAAAATAACGATAGACCGTCTGCTTGGTGACGCCCGCCTCGATTGCCACCGCATCCATTGTTGTTCCGATATAGCCCAGCGACAGAAAAAGGCGTTCGGCAGCAGCCAGAATGCCCCCCCGTTTCAAAAGAATTTTCTCAGCTGCTTTCATCACGACACCAATAAGTCTTGCAAATCATACTGACCAGTATTATGTTCAAAATCCTGAAATTACAAGTCAGGATATATCAATGACACAACACGAAAAAGGTCTCACCTATATTCTGGTAGCAGCCATATTGATGAGTCTGGACGCCGTCTTCATCCGCCTGTCCGGGCTGCACGGCTTTGCGCCATCCTTTCTGTTCGGCGTCTTCTCGCTTATCTCGATGACCCTGCTGACACGCATCACAGAAGGCAACCTTCTCGCGGTCATGAAAAGCGGGGGCTATATGCTTCTTGTATCGGGAGCCATCATGGGCGTCAGCGGCACCGCCTTTACCCTCGCCGTACAGAAGACAACCGTCGCCAACGTGTTGCTGATCATGAGCATAACACCGATATTGTCAGCCATTTTCAGCTGGATCTTCCTCAAGGAGCGCCTGCAGAGACAAACGCTCTACGCCATCCTTCTATCCATGATCGGCATCTTCGTCATCGTCAAAGGCTCTCTTGCCACCGGCGGACTGGTCGGCGACCTCATCGCGCTTGTCTGCTCGCTGGCGGTATCGGCAAATTTCATTGTCTGGCGTAAATACAAGCATCTCAACCGCTCATTAGTCGTGGGAGCAGGAGGGTTGTTCATCGCCCTGTTTGCCACGCCCTTTATCAATGTTGGCCAATTCGACATGCACGGGATTCTGGTGATGATGGTAATGGGATTGTTCACAGCGCCGGTCGGGCGCATGTTCAATGCCATGGCAACCCGAATGATTTCGGCCCCGGAAGTCAGCCTGATCTCACAGATCAAGATCGTAATCGCCCCGGTCATCATCTGGGCGATCTTTTCGGAGATACCAAGTCGGGAGACCTATATCGGCGGCAGCCTCATTCTCATCGCCGCGCTGGGCCAACCGTTATTCAAGCTCTATCAGATCAAAAGGCAGCCTGCCCCGACAATTGCCGAATAAAGCCCCCTTGCCAAAGGGCGCCTAGAGCCGTTTGCCGATGGTCGCCCCATGGCGAATTGGCCACGCAAAAAACGCAGCCAGCGGCAAGCTGACTGCGCCCGGATTCGACAGAGCGTCAGGCTCCGATTACAGGCTATTGCGGTTTGCCGGAGAGAAACATCGGACCGCCTTTCCAGCGGGGAAATCCATATCCATGGATTTCTACCAGATCAATATCACTTCCCTTCAGCGCAATCCCCTCCTCGAGAATAGCCTGTCCTTCGTTGGACATGGCTGCCAGCAGATGCCCTGAAATCTCCCCGCTCGACATTTCCCGGTTTGCGGATATCCGCTCGGCCAGAAGCGCCTGCACCGCAGGAGAAGGGCATGGCGCGCGATCTCCAGCGTCATAATCATACCAGCCCGAGCCGGTTTTCTGCCCCTTGCGCCCGGCTTGAACGAGAATATCGCCCAGCGTTTCCGGCACGTCCTCCCCGGCGGCTCTTGCCCCTTCCCGCTGTAAAAAGGCGATATCCAGCCCGCCCAGATCCTGCGCCTCGAAAGGCCCCATCCTGAAACCGAAATCACGCATCGCGGCATCAATCGCAGCTATGGCCACGCCATTGCGCACCAGAGCTTCAGCCTCGGCCCGATAGCGTTTCAAGATGCGGTTGCCAATGAAACCTTCACAGATGCCAGCCTGCACAGGAATCTTGCCTAGCTGGCCAGCGAGCGCAAAGGCCGTCGCCAGCACATCCCTTGCCGTTTCCGGCACCGGCACGATTTCCAGCAGCTTCATGATATGGGCCGGGCTGAAAAAATGCAGCCCGATGAATCTTTCCGGATTTGCCAGTCCCTGCACAATCGCGCGCGGATCCAGATAGGAGGTATTGGTGGCCAATATGGCATCGGGGCGGCAATGTCTGGCCAGTTCGGCAAATACCGCCCGCTTAACGCCGATTTCCTCGAAAACCGCCTCAATCACCAGATCACAATCCCCAAGGGCGGCATAATCCATCGAGCCGATAACGCCCCCCATAAGGGCGCTCTTGCCTGCCGCATCCAGCTTGCCGCGTTTCATCGCACCATCGAACAATGCGGACAGATTGGAAAGCCCGCGCGCAAGCGCTTCCTCGTCCCGTTCGATAAGCACCACACCAAGCCCGGCCTGAAGGCAGGCCGCTGCGATGCCTGCCCCCATGGTACCCCCACCAATCACACCGGCCTTGGCAAGCTTGCGTGGTCTCACATCGCGCAAGGCATCAGGCCGCACAGCGCCTCTCTCGGCAAAGAAGACATGGCGTAGCGCCGCTGCCTCATCGCTCTGGCGCAAGGCCAGAAAGGTTTCCCTCTCTTTTGCCATCGCTTCGGCGAACGGTTGCTCCGAGCCAAAACGGATCAGTTCCAAAGCCTTGAGCGGTGCCTGATACCCGGCCTTGGCGGCCTGTTTTCGGGCCTCCTGCCAGAAGTCTTCCCCCATCGGCTCGACAGGACGTTCTGAAACCGCTGGAGGCAACGGGCAATTGAGAACCGAACGGGCGAAAGCGATGGCACCGGCCTCAAGATCACCGGCAACGATCTCGTCAACCAGCCCCATGGACAGGGCCCTTGATGCTTTCCATGGTCGTCCGCTGGTGACCAGATCCACGGCGACCGAAACCCCGGCAAGGCGCGACGTCCGCACTGTCCCCGACGCCCCCGGCACAATCCCCAAGGACACCTCGGGCAGGCCGACCTTTGCATCGGGGCCAGCAACCCGGAATCGGCAGCCCATGGCCACTTCGAAACCGCCACCAAGAGCGGCCCCATGGATCGCTGCGATCCATGGTTTTTGTGCCCCTTCGATATGAGCAACAACATCGGGCAGATGCGGCGGCTCGGTTGGCTTGCCAAATTCGCGTACATCAGCTCCGGCAATGAAGGTACGCCCGGCGCAGATCAGCACCACCGCGCGCACATCGTCATCGCCCTCACACAGATCCACCGCATCAAGCAGGGCCTGACGCAGTTCGACCGAGAGCGCATTGACGGGCGGATTGTTCACCGTCACCACGGCGATATCGCCCTCCTTGTGAAGGCTGATCACAGCAGGTGTTTTCGCGTCCATATCAAATCCCCAGATAAGCTTCCCGAATGCGCGGATCGGCAATCAGTTCATCCGCCGGGCCGGAAATCGTCACCCGGCCGGTCTCCATCACATAGCCACGATCGGCAATTTTCAGCGCTCCGAAGGCATTTTGCTCGACCAGCAAAACGGTCACATTGCGCGCCTTCAGGCTTTGCACCACATCGAAAATCTGCGCCACCAGCAGCGGTGCAAGCCCCATGGAAGGCTCATCAAGCAACAGGCAATGGGGCCGCCCCATCAGCGCGCGCGCAATCGCCAGCATCTGCTGCTGACCGCCAGAAAGCCCGCCAGCCATCAGATTGCGCTTCTGCTTGAGAATCGGAAACATGGTAAAGGCATCTTCCATGTCGGCGGTCACCCGCTCATCGGTGAAGAGAAAGGCCCCAAGGCGAAGATTTTCCTCGACCGAGAGATTGGTAAAAATCTGGCGTCCCTCGGGCGATTGCGAAAGCCCGCGCTCCAGCCGCTTGAAGGCTGGCACTTTTGTGATCGCCTCACCGCGAAAATCGATCCGGCCACCGGTCACCGGCTGCGTGCCGGAAAGGCATTTCAGCAGGGTTGTCTTGCCCGCGCCATTGGCTCCGACCACTGTGACGATTTCGCCCGAATTGACCTCCAGATCGATCCCGTGCAACACCTCGATGCGGCCATAGGCGGAGTGCAGCTTGTCAACGGTCAGCATTGGCAGCCTCCTTGGTCTCTACTCCCGCCAGCACGCCGTCTTCGAGCAGCTCCGGCGTCTGATCCACTCCCAGATAGGCAGAAATCACGTCAGGATTTCGCGAAACCTGATCCGGGCGCCCCTCGGCAATCTTCACACCATGATCGAGCACCACGATATGGTTCGAGATCCGCATGACCATCTTCATGTCATGTTCCACCAGCAGAATGGCGATGCCTGACGCAGCAAGCTCGGCGATGAATTCATCGATCTCCTCGGTTTCCACCGCATTGCAGCCCGCTGCCGGTTCATCCAGCAGCAGAACCCGTGGCGACATGGCCAGCGCCCGCACGATCTCCAGTCGTTTGAGCGCACCATAGGAAAGATTCCCCGCCACCAGTTCGGCCGCCTTTTCAAGACGAACCCGTTCCAGCAGCTTCATGGCCTTGGCCCGAGCGTCAGCGGAACGACGTCTGGTGCCGGGAAGCGAGAAGAGATCAGAAAGCAGATGCCCCCGCTCGGCGAGATGAAACCCGACAATGACATTCTCAAGCACCGTCATGTCCTGAAAGATCTGCAGATTTTGAAATGTCCGGGTCAGTCCCTTGCGGGCGAGCAGATGCGGCTCAAGGCGCGTCACCTCTTCGCCATCGAGCAGAACCCGTCCCCTGTCGGGCAGATAAACGCCGGAGATCATGTTGAACAGGGTGGTCTTGCCCGCCCCGTTCGGCCCGATCACCGAGACGATTTCACCCGGTTTGGCAGCAAAGCCCACATCATTGACAGCACGCAAACCGCCAAAGCTGATTCCCAGTCCTTCGACTTGCAAAAGTGTCATTCCCCCCTCCCCCTGAGCTTGGCGGCGATGGAAGGCAGAAGTCCCTTTGGCAAGAAGATCATCACAAGAATCATCACCAGCCCCATGACCAGTTGCTCATATTCGGCAAACACCGTCAGAATCTGCGGCAGCAGAGTAAGAATGGCAGCCCCCAAAGCCGCTCCGAGCACAGAGTTGACGCCCCCCAGAACAGCCATGGTCACCATTTCGATCGAGTGCATGAAGCCTGCAACATCGGGCGTGATGAAACTGTTCTGCAAGGCCAGCAGAGACCCGGCAACCGAGGCATAAACCGCAGAGATCACAAAAGCCTGTAGCTTGACCTGCGCCACATCGATGCCCACCGTGCGCGCCGCCACTTCCGATCCGTGCAGCGCCCGCATCGCCCGACCGGTAGAACTGTTGAACAGATTGAGCGCAATCCAGACCCCGATCAGCAGCGTGAAACCACAGACGAGATACCAGAATTCACCGCTGGAAAGTTTCAGGCCGAGATCTTTCAGACCACTCCTCATGCCGAGTTTGGCAACGTCCATGCCATCCGGCCCGCCAGTCAAATCCCTTTCATTGGTCAGCAGCATGGACACCAGAATGCCAAAGCCGAGCGTCGCAACGGCGAGATAATAGCCTCTCAAGCGCAGGATCGGTTTTCCGATCAAGGCCGCCATAGCCGCAGAGACAAGCGCCCCCAAGATGACCGATAAAGCCGGATGCAGCCCCAGATAGTGCGGCCCCAGCGCACAGGCATAGGCTCCGATGCCGGCAAAACCGGCATGGCCAAGACTGATCTGGCCGGCATATCCGATCAGAATCACCAGACCGACAACACTCAGGGCATTGACGAAAATCAGCGCACCAACGCGGAAATAATAGCCTGAGGGGAAAAAGACCGGCAGGACCACGATCAATGCCAACAGAATGGCCAGTTGAATCCACTTGGAATAAGTTTGCATGGCTCACACTCTCTCGGTTCTCTTGGCACCGAACAGGCCTTGCGGCATGGCAAACAGCACCGCCAGAATGACGATGAAGGCCACCGCATCCTTATATTGCGAGCTGAGATAGCCCGCAGTCAGCGCTTCGAGCAACCCCAGCATGATACCGCCAACCAGTGCGCCCTTGGGATTTCCCATTCCGCCCAGCATGGCAGCCGCAAAGCCCTTGAG
Organism: uncultured Cohaesibacter sp.; assembly: GCF_963676275.1. Lineage (NCBI taxonomy): Bacteria > Pseudomonadati > Pseudomonadota > Alphaproteobacteria > Hyphomicrobiales > Cohaesibacteraceae > Cohaesibacter > uncultured Cohaesibacter sp. Next base: position 3,168,491 of record NZ_OY781091.1, read on the forward strand.
CGCCAGCCCGACACCAACGTCATAAGCCACCAGAGTAATGGGCGTGACCAGTACACCCGCCAGCGCCCCGATGGCAGCGGACAGGGAGAAGGAAAGGGTCATGACCCAGCCGGTATTGATGCCGACCAGCTGCGCTGCCAGCCTGTTGTTGGCCGTGGCCAAAACGGCCTTGCCTGTCAGCGTCTTGGTGAAGAAGGCCCAAAGAGCAATAAAAATGAAGAAGGCTCCCCCGACCACCCAGAGGCTCTGCGGCAGGATCGCGGCCCCCAGCAGGTGGATCGGTTCGTCACCGGAAAAGGACGGGAAACGATGCAGTTGCTTGTCGAAGATCAGCTGCGCGGCACCGCGAATGAAAATGGATGCGCCAATGGTGATGATGATCAGCGATACGACAGGCGCACCACGCGCCGGTTCGATCGCCAGCTTGTTCAGCGCCACACCGACCAGAGCAGTCAGCAGGATCGCGATCAGGGCAGCCAGCGGCAAAGGCAATCCGGCAGCATGGGCAAAGACGGTGATCATCCCCCCCAACATGACGAATTCCCCTTGCGCGAAATTCACCACATCCGAAGCGTTATAGATAATTGTGAAGCCCAGAGCGACGAGCGCATAGACAGCGCCGACCGTCACCCCGGACAAAAGAAACTGCATCAAGGCATCCATGAGCGGCTCTCCCTTTAAGATCGAGTCGATAGAGGCGGGGCAAAAGCCCCGCCCGATGCAAGATTATTCGGCAAGGGTCCAGCCGCCATTCTTGATCTCGAGCATGCGGAATGCGCTGAGATCGAGCCCGAGATGATCCGTAGCCGAGAAGCTGTAAGTCCCGGTCGTGCCAACCAGACCTGCGGTTGCTTCCAGAGCATCGCGGATGGCCTCGGCGTCCGAACCGCCTTTTTTCATCGCTTCGGTCATCAGCAGGAAGGCGTCATTGGCATAGCCGCCGAAGGTGGAAACCTTCAGGTCATATTTGCCCTCAAAAGCAGCCTTGTAGGATGTCACAACACCCTTCTGGGGATCGCCATCGGGCAGAATGTCGGCGATCAGCAATGCCGTCCCCGGCAGTCGCACGCCCTCTGCCGCATCAGCTCCGGCGAGCTTGATGAAGCCGTCGGAGGCAACGCCGTGGCTCTGATAGAGTGGCAGTTCGATACCGAGCTGGGCCTTGTTGCGGGTGACGATAGCCGGGCCCTGACCAAAGCCGGGATTAAGGATCGCCTGCACCCCGTCTGTCTTGGAAATCTTGGTCAATTGCGGCGTCATGTCGGCGTCCTGCGGACCATAGGTCTCATCGGCGATGATATCGATACCATGCTCGCCTGCAATCTCATGGCACTGAGCCTGCATCGAAGCGCCAAAACCGTCGGTGCCGGAAATCATGCCGATCTTGGTCAGGCCCCGCCCTGCCATATCGGTAAAGATCTTGGCGCAGGCCATGCGATCGGTATGCGGGGTCTTGAAGACAAAGGCGCGCACCGGATCGATGATCTGAATGGCACCGGCCAGCGAAATGAACGGAATTTCCTCATCTTCCGCGACAGAAAGAATCGACATGGTGGTGCCTGTCGTCGAACCGCCGATGATGGCGACAACTTCGTCATCCTCGACAAGACGGGTCGCAAAAGTGCGTGCCTTGTTCGGATCGCCGCCATCGTCATAAAGGAAAAGCTCGATCTTCTCGCCATTGATGCCACCAGCTTCGTTAAGCTGCTCGACCAGCATCTCGATGGTCTTTGCCTCAGGATCTCCCAGAAAGGCGGCCGGCCCGGTGGCAGAAACGCTGACCCCAAGGCGGATTTCTGCGGATGCCGGTGCCGAAAGACTGATGGCACCGAGCGCGACCAAGGTGGTCATGGCTGTGGTGATTGCGGTTTTCATGGATAATCCTCCCGTTATATCCAATTGATAAATATGGCCTTTGTCGCTCAGGCGACCTTTGGCCAACGAACCATGACGCGCCGGAAACGCGGCGCGACAAAGGCTGAATCCGTCAGACAGGCATTGCCTGAAGGATTGGCTCCGGTAACGTGAAAATCGGAAAAGGCCGCCGACTGATTGACATAGATATTGCCGGTCAGATTGACGGACAGATTGACCCCCGCACGCCCGAAGGCATCCGCAGCAGCCTCGATCAGATTTTGATCCCTGGCATAAAGTGCTGCGGTGATCGCCCCTTTTTTTGTCGCTATGCCAGATGCCCGGGCGATGGCATCTGCTGCATCGATGCAGGATATGAAGTAGGAGATCGGTCCGAAGCATTCCTCTTGCTCCACTCCCACCTCGTCTGCATCGAGTGCCAATAACAATGGTGTTGCGCTGCGGCCCCGTCCGGTCTCGCCGCTCTCGCGAATAACCCGGCCCAAGCTGCGGGCGATGGCAACCCGGGCCAGCGTCGCCGGATTGGCGATGGTGCCACAGACCCCGGACGCATGATCAGGATCGCACAGCAGATCATCAATGGCGCGCGCGATGCCGGAAGCGACCTCTTCGAAGCTCTTCTTTCCCTGATCGGTTTCGATCCCGGTACGCGGGATATAGATATTCTGCGGCGAGGTGCACATCTGGCCGGAATAGAGCGACAGCGAGAAGGCGATATTGTCACACATGCCTTTGAAATCGTCGGTATCGATGATGGTGATCGAGTTGACGCCGCTCTCTTCAGTGAAGATCTGCGCTGCGCCCGCGTTGGCCCGCACCCAGATTCCAAAAACCGAAGACCCCGTATAGTCGATCAGCGCGAAGGCGCCGCTCAGCACCAGTTCGCGCGTTATCTCCTGCCCCGGTTCATCGGCTGCCAACAAGACAGCATCGGCAGGCAAGCCCGCCTCAGCCAACACCTCGCGCAAGACCTTAACGGTCAGCGCCAACGGCAGAATGGCAGCCGGATGCGGTTTGACAATCACGCAATTGCCCGTCGCCAGACTGGCAAACAGTCCCGGATAGCCATTCCAGTTTGGAAAGGTATTGCAGCCAATGGTCAAGGCCAGCCCGCGCGGCAGAAGCTTCCAGCGCTTCTCCATGACGATGGATGGATGCTTGCCCTGAGGCTTCTCCCATATCGCATCCCGTACGGTCACATTCATCTCGGCCCACGCCGCTGCCACCGCCTCCAACCCGCGATCCTGCGAGTGCGGGCCTCCCGCCTGAAAGGCCATCGGGAAAGCCTGCCCGGTCACATGCATCACCGCATGCCCCATCACAAAGCTCATACCATTGAGCCGCACCAGCGCTTCGAGAAGAATACCCACACGCATTTCCGGGCTGACATCCCCCCAGACCTTCTGGGCCTTTTGAGAAGCGTCAATCAGCGTGGTTGCATCCGCAGCCGGATAAGAGATTTGCAGCAGCATCCCCCAAGGCGATTCCTCCAGCCCTACCCGATGGGTTTCAGGGTGATTGGCCATTTCAAAAGACTGACCGATCAATCGGTCAAAATCCCGTTGGCCGTCTTCCCGAGCCGTTTCCCCATAAAAGCGCCCGCTCGGAATCTCCGGAAAGGGAGTCCAGAATTGACGCGATTTCAAAGCAGAAACTGCGTCATCCAATAGTTTTTGATGGCGATGAAAGAAGTCGGTCATATGCCCCCCAATTGACTTTCTATTTATAATTGACCGTTCGGACTATTTATTCAAGTGTATAATTGACCGTCCGGACGGTTTATGCAACATATCTTTCGTCGGCTCTACAAAAGTGGGCCTTGGGGGGAGAAATAGATGAGTGAATCCGAGACCGTTCTGTCGAATCTGGAAAGCGGCGTGCTGAGGCTGACGCTGAACCGGCCCGACAAACTGAACAGCTTTAATGAAGAGATGCATCGCAGCCTGCAGGCCAAGCTGGAACTTGCCCACAGCGACAAGACCATTCGCGCCATATTGCTCACCGGGGCTGGTCGGGGCTTCTGCGCCGGGCAGGATCTTGGTGATCGCGATCCCAGAAAAGGCGGCGAAAAGCCCGATCTCGGCGTAACCCTTGAAACTTTTTACAATCCGACATTGCGCCTGATCCGCTCGCTGGAAAAACCGGTCATTTGTGCCGTTAATGGCGTGGCAGCAGGTGCAGGTGCCAATATTGCCCTTGCCTGCGATATCGTTGTAGCGGCCAGATCGGCGAAATTCATTCAGGCCTTTGCAAAAATCGGCCTCATTCCCGACGCTGGCGGCAGCTGGTCGCTGACCAATATTCTGGGCGAGCCCCGCGCCAAGGCTCTTGCCATGCTGGCCGAGCCCCTGCCCGCCGAGCAGGCCGAGCGCTGGGGGCTGATCTGGAAGGCGGTGGATGACGAGGCCCTGCTTGACGAAGCAACCGCCATCGCCGAGCGCCTCGCCGCAGGTCCGACGGTAGGGCTGGGCCTCACCAAGCGTCTCATTCAGGCAGCATCAAGCCAATCGCTCGACAGCCATCTCGACATGGAACGGGACTGCCAACGACAGGCAGGTCAGACCGATGACTATGCCGAAGGGGTTGCGGCTTTTCTTGAGAAACGCCCGGCAAGCTTCAAGGGGCGCTGATATGGACCAATATAACATGATGAGCCCGCAGAAACTGGCTGAGGCCTGCGCCCAGGCAATGTGGAATGGCGATGCAGCCTCTCAGGATCTGGGTTTGAAACTGGAGCGGATCGCGCCGGGCGAGGCGACCGTAAGCATGACCGTTTCCAAATCCATGACGAATGGTCACGGCAACGCCCATGGCGGCTTTCTTTTTGCGCTTGCGGACAGTGCCTTCGCCTTTGCCTGCAACAGCTACAACCAAATCACGGTCGGCCAGAATTGCACGATCCACTATCTCGCGCCGGGGACTCTGGGAGACCGTTTGACGGCCCGGGCAACCGAGATTTTCCGTTCAGGCCGATCCGGCCTCTATGACGTGCAGGTGACACGCGAGGACGGAATGGTAATCGCCGAGTTCCGAGGCCATGCCCGCACAATCAAGGGAACACTTCTGTCGCCACAAAGCGACAGCATCTGATACCGGGGAGGAAACAACAATGAACGATCTGACACCGACAAGGAATCTACTGGACCCGATTGAAGTCGCATCCCGCGATGAAATCGCAGCCCTGCAATATCACCGTATGCGTCGCTCGCTGACCCATGCTTATGAAAATTCGCCTTTTTATCGCAAGAGGTTCGATGACCATGGCATTCATCCGTCCGACCTGAAATCGCTTGCCGATCTGGCCAAATTTCCCTTCACCCAGAAGACCGATCTCAGAGACACCTATCCCTTCGGCATGTTTGCGGTGCCAAGAGAAAAGCTGGTTCGTATTCATGGTTCATCGGGCACGACCGGCAAGCCGACCGTTGTCGGATACACCCAAAATGACATTGACGTCTGGGCCGATCTGGTCGCCCGTTCGATCCGCGCATCCGGTGGCCGTCCCGGCGATATTGTCCATGTTGCCTATGGCTATGGCCTGTTCACAGGCGGTCTCGGAGCCCATTACGGAGCCGAGCGTCTTGGCTGCACGGTGGTTCCCATTTCCGGCGGCATGACCGAACGTCAGGTTACACTGATCGAGGATTTCAAGCCCTCGATCATCATGGTTACGCCATCCTACATGCTGTCGATCCTTGATGAGTTCCGCAGGCAGGGTCTTGACCCGCGCAAAAGCTCTCTCAAGGTTGGCATCTTCGGGGCCGAACCCTGGACCAACTCCATGCGCGCCGAAATCGAGCAGGCTTTTGACATGCATGCTGTTGACATTTATGGGCTTTCCGAAATCATGGGACCGGGTGTCGCCAATGAATGCGTCGAGACGAAGGATGGGCTGCACATCTGGGAAGACCATTTTTATCCCGAAATCATCGACCCAGTAACGGGGGACGTTCTGCCTGATGGGGAAATGGGCGAGTTGGTCTTTACCACCCTCACCAAGGAAGGGCTGCCGATGGTGCGCTACCGCACCCGCGACCTGACCCGTCTTCTGCCCGGCACGGCGCGCTCCATGCGCCGGATGGAGAAGATTACCGGCCGTTCCGACGACATGATCATCCTGCGCGGTGTCAATGTCTTCCCGACCCAGATCGAGGAACAGATCCTCAAATGCAAGGGCCTTACCCCGCATTTCCAGATCGAGTTGTCGCGCAAGAATCACAAGGACACCATGGTCATCCATGTGGAAGCGGCAACAGACCACATATCCGAGGATGCCCGCAAGGCCTCTGCCGTCGAGCTTTCCCACCATATCAAGTCCGTGGTCGGAGTGACGACGAGAATTGATGTGAGGGACCCGCAGGAACTGGCCCGTTCCGAAGGCAAGGCCAAGCGCGTTATAGACAATCGGCCAAAAATTTAAACCGACCGTATGGTCAACCATACTAGAATTGGTGTATAGGGGGCATAGAGCGCCCCCTACTTTCGTCTTCATTATTTTGGAGAATTCTGTCCATGGCCCGAACACGCGCAAACGATTTCGAAGAAAAACAACATGGTTTGCTGCTGGACGCGGCGCGGGTTTTTGCAACACAGGGCATGGAAAAGGCGTCCATGTCCCAGATTGCATCCGCAGCCGGCGTGTCGAAATCCCTGCTCTATCACTATTATCCGTCAAAGGATGCACTGATCTTTGAGATCGTCCATTCTCACCTGTCGGAACTGGATCAGGCCCTGATAGAAGCAGATGACGCCACGCTCGCTCCTGAAGCGCGGCTGGAAAAGCTCGTCAGTACGGTGATTGAAGCCTATCGTGGCGCGGACGATCAGCACAAGGTGCAGCTCAATGCCAGTCAGGCTCTGTCCGACGAACAAAGAGCCGAAATCGTCAAGGTCGAGCGGCGCATCGTCAAGCGCTTTTCAAACACCTTGCGGTTGGTCCACCCGACATTGGATGATCCGGACCGCCCGTTGCTGATGCCGGTCACCATGTCCCTGTTCGGCATGATGAACTGGGTCTATATGTGGTTCAAGGAAGACGGCCCGATCTCGCGCGAGGATTATGCGCATATCGCAACTGTGCTGATACTGGAGGGCGTAAAGGCCGTTCGCTAGGTTAGCTTTTGCGCGCGAGAACCAAAGGTTCATGCCCCGCAACCTCAACCCGACGCCGGTTTTCTTCCGGTGCCCGCAGGGGCTGAGCAGCCTTCAGTTTTGAAGGCGCATCCTGCGCCAAACGCTGATAGACAGCAGTCCCTTCCATCTTCCATGCGATTTCCGCCTCGGACAGCGTCCGGACAATGCGCGCAGGCGAGCCGACGACCATTGATGCGGCCGGAATGATCATCCCGGCCTTGACGAAGGATCCGGCCCCGATGATCGCATTCTCTCCCACCTCGGCCTCATCCATCACAACGGCATTCATGCCCACCATGGCATTGCGGCCGATATGACATCCATGCAGAACAGCACCATGGCCGATATGGCCCAGCTCTTCTATCACCACATCCTTGCCGGGAAAGGCATGGGCAACGCAGGTCTCCTGAAAATTCGAGCCCGGCGCCATGGTGATCCGCCCGAAATCACCGCGCAGAACGGCTCCGGGGCCGACATAGCAGCCAGCCCCGATAATGACGTCACCGATCAGGACCGCTGCCGGATGAACAAAAGCGGTATCGTCCACCACTGGCACGATGTCATCCCACGACCAGACGCCCCCAGTCATTCCGCAGCCTCCAGCAACGGCCAGCTCTTGGCCACCATGGTCAACACATCATATTGCGCAACGATCTGGTCGCGCTGATTGGCAACCTGACAATCCCAGCGCACTTCGCCATGTTCGGCATTCTCACGCGGATTGATTTCCTTGCAGGTCAGACGCACATGCAGACTGTCGCCGAAATAGACCGGCATCATGAAGCGCAGATTATCGACACCATAATTGGCAAGCACCGGTCCCGGTTCCGGATCAACAAACAGGCCAGCCGCAAAGGAAGCGATGAGATAGCCATGGGCGACCCGATCCTCGAAAAATGGATTGGCCCTGGCCGCTTCCCTGTCCATATGGGCATAGAAGCGATCACCGGTGAATTCGGCAAAATGCTCGACATCGGCCTGAGTGACCGGACGGGCATCGGTGACAATCTGATCGCCGATCTGCAGATCTGCCAAAGATTTGCGGAACGGGTGGATGTCGCTATGTGCAGGCGCGCCTTCCATCCATTGCCCGGTTACCGCAGACAGCATTGCCGGAGGCCCCTGAATGGCCGAGCGCTGCATGAAATGCTTGACGCCCCGCATCCCTCCCATTTCCTCGCCACCACCAGCCCGGCCTGGCCCACCATGCACCAGCGGCGCAAGCGGCGAGCCATGCCCGGTCGAACTTTTGGCCGAGGCGCGATTGCCGATCAGCACCCGACCATGGAACGGCGCCAGTTCGCTGGCAAATTTCGCAGCGAGACCGGCATTGTTGGTAAAGACGGAGGAAACAAGAGAACCGCGCCCCTTGCGCGCAAGCGCAACCGCTTCGGATGCATCATCATAGGGCATCAGCGTAGCCACCGGTCCGAATGCCTCGATGGCATGCACCGCCTCGGCCTCCATCGGATTGGCACAATGGAGCAATATCGGAGCCATGAAAGCCCCCGTCTCATTGTCACCCGACACCAGAGCGCAGCCATCAGGATCACCCGCAAGAATCTCCGCTTCGCCCATCAGCTCACGCACCCGATTGCGCACGGTCTCACGGTCCCTGAGCGAGACCAGCGCTCCCATGCGCACCGAAGGGTCTGTCGGCAGCCCGATCGGTATCTGACCAAGACGGCCTTTGAGCGCATCAATCACGGCCCCCTCGCAATCACGAGGCACCATGATCCGGCGAATGGCGGTGCATTTCTGTCCCGCCTTGGCAGTCATCTCGCGCGAAACTTCGCGCACGAACAGGTCGAACTCCGGCGTCCCCGGCCCTGCGTCGGCCCCAAGAATGGACGCATTGAGACTGTCCGCCTCCATGGTGAAGCGCACCGAGTTGGCAACGATGGAAGACTTGCTCCTGAGCATCCGGCCAGTGGTGGCAGAGCCGGTAAAGGTCACCACATCCTGTTCGGTCACATGATCGAGCAGATCTCCCGGATTGCCGGTCACAATCTGCAAGGCGCCATCGGGCAGCAGCCCGCTTTCCAGCATCCGCCGGACCACAAGCTCTGTCAGATAGGCCGTCTGCGTTGCCGGTTTGACCAGACAGGGCATGCCTGCAATCAGTGATGGTGCAATCTTCTCCAGCATGCCCCAGACCGGAAAATTATAGGCATTGATATGGATGGCCACACCTTCCATCGGCGTCAGAATATGCTGCCCCATGAAGGAAGCATCGCGCGACAGCACCTCGACCGGCCCTTCCGTCAGCACACGGGCATTGGGAAACTCGCGCCGGGCCTTGGAAGCGAAGGCCAGCATGGTGCCGATCCCGCCCTCTATGTCAGGCCATGAATCAGCCCGTGTGGCACCCGTGGCAAAGCTCTCCTGATAGAATTCTTCCTTCAGCTCCATAAGTCTGAGGCCTAGTGCCTTGAGCATCAGGGCTCGCTGATGGATCGTCATGGCGCGCAAGGCCGGACCGCCAACGGCGCGCCCCCATTCAAGAGCAGCCCTGAAATCGAGCCCCTCGGTTCCGATCAGGGCATGCAGCTTGCCTGTGGCAGCATTGGCGACCGGCTCTCCCTCGCCTTCTCCCGCACGCCAGGCGCCGACGATATAGCTTTCCAGACGGCGTGGTGACAGGATCTCGTCCGTCATGATCATTCCTCTCATTTCAGAGTAATTTCAGCGCTGCAAGTTGCGTCTGGGCAAGGTTCGTCCACTCATCCAGAAGGGCCTGATTGGAGCTATGGCGCAACCCCATGCGGTGCAGACGTGCAAAGCGCTCAGACTCCGCGGCTCCAAATGTCGCAGCCACCCGCGGCAACCAGTAATCGACAGACCGGGCAGCCTCGGCCCACCCCTCTTCGCTGGTGCAGATATCTTCAAGGCCAATCAGGCCCAGATCCTTGTGCCGGTCTTCAACGGGCGCAATCTCACGAATGACCTCGGCAAAGGGAATATAGGATATCTGGGCCAGCTCTCTGAGCTGAATGCCCGTCGCCAATCCCATCAGCAAATTCATCACACATGCATCGGTCCAGCCCGCAAGCGGAGAGTGAAACACCGACAGGCGCATGTCTGCCCCCTGCCTGCGCGGATCAATGCCGGCTTCGCGGGGCTGGCGCGCAGCCCAGTCGTGGGCCCGATTATAGAGCGCCTTGTCGGTGCCGAAATCTTCCATCAGATCAAGCACCTTCTCCGCATTGGCCGCCTTCTCCAGAACGATCCGGCTGGCAGCAATGCGTTGGGATATCCCCGGCGCCCAATTGATGGCATCGGCAAAGCCTGCCGAACCGGCCAGTTCGCTGTCCACAAAGGAAGACATCATGCGCAACAGTTCGGCGCGATAGCGCGGCGGCACATTGTCCGGCGAGGTGAGCTTGCCACCCTTGGCAAGATAATCCTCGATTGGCATCACAGCGGCTTCACTCGTCATAACTGATCACCACCTTGTCTGAAACAGGAACACACTGGCAGGAAAGGACATAACCGGCCTTCACCTCGTAATCTTCCAGCGCATGATTGACTGCCATCTCGACTTCGCCTTCCAGAACCCGGGCGCGACAGGTCGAGCAGACCCCGGCCTTGCAGGAGTAGGGTGCGTCCATTTCATTGGCAACCGCTGCATCGAGAATGGAATGCCCGTCCTTGGGCATTGAAAACTGGCGCGTCGATCCATCCAGCGTCACGGAAACATCACAGCTGTTGCTCGTCACCGCACCGGCCTTCGAAACCGCCTTATGGGGTGCCCTGCCCGGTTGCGATGAAGCGAACAGCTCGAACTTGATCTGTTCATCGGCAATGCCATGCTTGCGCAGATTGTCCGCGATGGTCAGCATCATCGCCTCCGGCCCACAGATGAAGGCCGTATCAATGCTCTCCGCCTCGATCCAGAGATCGAACAGGGCATCGAGCTTTTCTTCATCGATCCGTCCGGTAAAGAGATCGATCTCCTGCCCCTCGCTCTTGAGAATATGGATAACCGACAAGCGCCCCAGATAGCTGTTCTTGAGATCCTCCAGATCCTCGCGGAACATGATGGAACTCATCTGACGGTTGGCATAAACCAGCGTAAAGGTGGACTTCGGCTCTCGAGCCAAGGTGGTCTTGATGATCGAGAGCACCGGCGTAATGCCAGAACCGGCGGCAAAGGCCAGATAGTTTTTCTCCGCCGCCGGGTCGAGCGGCGTGAAGAAGCGCCCCATTGGCGGCATGGCGTCGATATGATCGCCCACCTTCAGCTCTTCATTGGCCCAGGTGGAGAAGGCACCGCCCTCCACCCGCTTGATGCCGACCTGCAGGCAGCCGTCATCAACACCGGCGCAAATGGAATAGGAGCGCCGCAGCTCCTGCTGATCGAATGCGCGGCGAAAGGTCAGATACTGCCCCTGCGTGAAGGCAAAATCCTTCTCGTCGGCAGCATCCGGTTTCAGGGTCAGAACCACGGCATCGCGTGTCTCGCGGCGCACATCGGTCACTTCAAGTGAAGAAAATCGTGACATGGCAAGCCTCTCCTCCAAGGCTCAGATGCATTTGAAATAGTCGAATGGCTCCAGACAATCCTTGCAGCGCCAGGAAGCCTTGCAGGGGGTCGAGCCAAACTGGCTGACCCGCTCTGTATGGGTGGAGCCGCAGCGTGGACACTCGACCACCAGGTTCCCCTTGCCGGTCATGCGGCGCGCGCGCGCAGCCATGACGCCACTGGCAGCCGTGCCGTCAATCGGCGGAGCGATACCAAAGGCACGCAGCTTCTCGCGCGCCTCCGTGGTGATCCAGTCACTCGTCCATGGAGGCGAGAGCCGCCTTTCAAGCCGCAGCCTGTCAAGGCCCTTCTCGCGCAATTTCTCCTCGATGGCGAGGTCGATGACAGAGGTTGCCGGACAACCCGAATAGGTCGGCGTGACAGCGACAACCAGCATCTCGCCCTCATAGCGCACCTCTCGAATGATGCCCAATTCGGCAACCGAGACCACCGGGATTTCCGGATCCGGCACTTCGCCGAGCCAATCCCATATGGTGTCAACTGACGGCCGCGTCATGGTTGGACTGATGGTCGTCATCATCGCACCTACCAGCTCGCGCCGGGATAGGCACGCTGCAGAAACTGCATTTCGGCCAGAATGTAACCCAGATGCTCGGTATGTCGCCCGATATTACCACCCTTCTGGGCAAAACCGGCCGGTCCGGGCATGTCGAGCGTAGCCTCGGCCAGAACCTCGCGCAGGGTTCCTTCCCATTCCTTGCGCAAAGCCGATGGTCTGGGTGCGATACCTGCCGCGGCCATTGCGTCGTCAACGGCATCATCCATGAACATTTCATCGATATAGGGCCAGAGCTGATCCAGCGCAGCTTGCATCCGGCAATGGCTTTCCTCGGTGCCGTCCCCCAGCCGGACAACCAGATCGGACGAGCGCTCAAGATGATAGCTGGCTTCCTTGACGGCCTTGGCTGCGATCTCGGCAACCCTCGGGCTGGCCGAGCCGGTCAACCACACCAGCATGGCATGATGACGCGCATCAAACAGGAACTGGCGCATCAGGGTGACGCCCATGTCGCCATTGGGCAATTCGCACAAAAGCAAATTGCGGAACTGCAAGGCATCGCGCAGATAGGCAAGCGCATCGGCATCCCGGCCCTTGCCTTCGACTTCACCAGCGAGCCCCAGCCACATCTGGGTGTGGCCGATCAGATCCAGCGCCGTGTTGGCCATGGCGATATCTTCTTCCAGTGCTGGCGCATGGCCGCACCATTCAGACACGCGATGGCCCAGAATGATGGCACTGTCCCCCATCCGGCAAAGCCACTCAAAAAATGCAGGTGCCAATGCGGCATCACTGACAAAGCGGTCCTCGACCGGGTTCAGCAAAGCCCCGGTTGCGGCCTTTTCCATTGCTCCAGCGCTCATCACATATGCCCCACTTCTTCGGGGATATCGAAGAAGGTCGGATGTCGATAGGCCTTGCTTTCAGCCGGATCGAACAATGGCCCCTTCTCGGACGGGCTGGACGCGGTGATGTCGTTGGACTTCACCACCCAGATGGACACCCCCTCCTTGCGGCGGGTATAGACATCGCGCGCATGGTGGATCGCCATTTCAGCGTCGGGCGCATGCAGGCTGCCGACATGACGGTGATTGAGGCCGTGTTGACCCCGGATAAAAACTTCCCAAAGCGGCCATTCTTTTCTGGACATGGTTTCTCCTCCCCCTAAAACGTCCCCAAAGGTCACTCGGCTGCGGTTGTTGCAGCCCGACGGCGCATTGCCTTTTCGGCATGGGCGTAAAGCCCTTCCCGGAACCATTCCCCCTCGTCCCAAGCCTTGACGCGGGCATTCATCCTCTCGCGATTGCACGGACCATTGCCCTTGATCACTTCGAAAAACTCGGACCAGTCCGGCTGGCTGAAATCATAGCCACCCTTTTCCTCATTCCATTTGAGATGCTCGTCCGGAATCGTCAGGCCCAGATATTCCGCCTGCGGCACAGTCTGATCGACGAATTTCTGACGCAGCTCGTCATTGGTATTGATCTTGATTTTCCAGGCCATCGACTGGGCAGAATGAACCGAATCCGCATCCGACGGACCAAACATCATCAGCGCCGGATACCAGAAGCGGTTCATCGCATCCTGCGCCATTTCCTTCTGCGCCGGGGTGCCTGCGGCCATCTTCATCATGATCGAATAGCCCTGACGCTGGTGGAAGCTTTCTTCCTTGCAAATGCGGATCATCGCCCGGCTATAGGGGCCATAGGAAGTGCGCTGCAAAGGCACCTGATTCATGATCGCAGCCCCATCGACCAGCCAGCCAACCGCACCCATGTCGGCCCAGTTGAGGGTTGGATAGTTGAAGATGGAGCTGTATTTCATGGCACCGGAATGCAGCTTTTCGGTCAGATCATCGCGGCTGACGCCAAGCGTTTCTGCCGCCGAATAGAGATAGAGCCCGTGGCCAGCCTCATCCTGCACCTTGGCCAGCAAAATGGCCTTGCGCTCAAGGGTTGGAGCGCGGGTGATCCAGTTGCCCTCCGGCAGCTGTCCGACAATTTCCGAATGGGCATGCTGTCCGATCTGCCGGATCAGCGTCTTGCGATAACCCTCGGGCATCCATTCCTTGGGCTCGATCTTTTCGCCCCGGTCGATCCGGTCCTGAAAAGCCAGTTCTTCGGGCGTCATTTCATCCCGGGATTTCATTCCTTCCGACTTCACCATCTGAGCATACATGTCCGACCTCCTCTTCAGACCCGTTCCAGAATGAGAGCAATGCCCTGCCCGACCCCGACGCACATGGTGCAGAGCGCATAGCGCCCACCGCTGCGTTGAAGCTGGTATGTGGCGTGCAATACGAGCCGCGCCCCGGACATGCCCAGCGGATGCCCCATGGCGATGGCGCCGCCATTGGCGTTGATATGGCCAGCCTCCTCCGGCAGACCAAGCTCGCGCAGCACGGCAAGCGCCTGCGCGGCAAAAGCTTCGTTGAGTTCGATGACATCCATCTGATCCAGCGTCAGACCGGCCCGCTCCAGCACCCGACGGGTTGCAGGCACCGGCCCGATGCCCATCACGCGCGGCGGCACCCCGGCGGCAGCCATGGCAACAATGCGCGCTTTCGGTACAAGGCCATTGGCCTTGGCCGCGCTTTCTGAAGCGATGATCAGCCCAGCAGCGCCATCATTGACGCCGGATGCATTACCCGCTGTCACGCTCAGATACGGGCCATTCACACCGCGCAATCTGGCCAGCGCCTCAGCGCTGGTACCCGGACGCGGATGCTCGTCGCAGTCAACGAGGATCGGATCTCCCTTGCGCTGGGGAATGGCAACGGGAACGATTTCTTCGGCAAAGAGGCCAGCCTTCTGTGCAACGTCCCAGCGGCGCTGGCTTTCTGCGGCAAAGCGGTCCTGATCCTCACGCGAAATTCCATAGTCCGCCGCCACATTGTCCGCCGTTTCCGGCATGCTGTGGGTGCCATGGATCTTGTCCAGTGCAGCATTCTTGAAGCGCCAACCGATGGTCGTGTCATAGATCTCAGCATTGCGGGAAAAGGCTCTGTCTGCCTTGGCAAGGACGAAAGGAGCCCGGCTCATGCTCTCCACGCCACCGGCCACCAGCATATCGCCGTCGCCTGCGCGAATGGTCCGTGCTGCGAGCCCGATGGCGTCCATGCCGGAACCACAAAGCCGGTTGACCGTCGTGCCCGGAACACCGACGGGCATGCCGGACAGCAGAACCGCCATGCGGGCAACATTGCGATTATCCTCGCCAGCCTGATTGGCACAGCCCAAGATCACATCGTCGATCTGTTCCCAGTCAACCTGCGGATTGCGTTCGAGCAATGCCTTGAGCGGCACCGCGGCCAGATCGTCGGCACGCACCGAAGACAGGGCTCCCCCGTAGCGCCCAATCGGTGTGCGGATCGCGTCGCAAACAAAGGCTTCCGCCATGAAATCTCTCCCCCCAATGAGATTGAAAATCGGCCTTATTAATTAACCGACCGTTCGTTCACATTATGACAAAGAAATTTTCATGCGCAACCGCTTTCTGCCAGCAATTGGGATGAGAGGCCCGATTAAGCCACACCACATTGGTAGTATTTGCCAATAGGATACTGAATTAACTTATATATTCACCTTATCAAAAATACAGCATCAGCCAGTTGCAAGGTGACCGGGGTTCAAAACAGGACAATAGTTCCAACCAGAAAGTCGCAAATATGCCCATCCCCGACGGCATATCCGACAAAGGCGACCGGCTCCAACAATTGGCCGACATCTCCAAAAACAAACGCAGCCAGCGTGAAGCTGACTGCGCTCATTTCCTGTTTGTGCAAAACAGGATCGACATCACCTGAATGTCGCCCTAACCGATGGTGGCTTCTACCGTCACCTTGGCTACGCCTTCGGCAGGCGGAGGGACAATATCGCCGGCAATCGGCTTGCCATCTACGGAGAGAGAGACCAGATTGCCCGATCCCTTACGCACTACAGAAATGTCATAAGTCACCCCGCGGAAAATCCGCTGCACCCTGAAATCATCCCAACGTTCGGGAATGACCGGCGCGATTCTGAGGCCGTCATAATCGGGCCGGATGCCAAGAATCCACTGGGTAATGGTGTAATAGTTCCACGCTGCTGTGCCGGTCAGCCATGAATTCTTGGCCTCGCCATGACTTGGAGCATCACGCCCGGCAATCATCTGGGCATAGACATAGGGCTCCAGCCGATGCACATCGGAAATGCCTTCGCGCACAGAAGGGCTGATCCGGCTGTAATAATCAAAAGCTGCATCGCCATTGCCCATCACAGCCTCGGCAATCGCCACCCAGGGGTTATTGTGGCAGAAGATACCGGCATTTTCCTTATAGCCCGGCGGATAGGTGGAGATTTCGCCATATTCGATATAGTAGCGCGAATAGGCCGGTTGCTGCAGCACGATGCCATGCGGCGTCGCCAAATGTTTGGCAACCGAATCCAGCGCCTTGCGCGCCTTACCATCTTCCACGCCAACGCCAGCCAGAACGCAGAAACCCTGCGGCTCGATAAAGATCTTGCCCTCGGCCTGCTCGCTGGTTCCCAGCTTGTTGCCGAAATCATCATAGGCCCTGAGGAACCAGTCCCCGTCCCAGCCATGCTCTGAAATCGTCGCGCTCATGTCGGAGGAGACACGGGCATAATAGGCCGCATCACCATCCTTGCCGATCACCTTGGCAATGTCGGACAATTCTCTGGAAGAAAGCACCATCAAACCGGCAATAAAGACCGATTCAGCAACCGTGCCTTCCTTGCTTGTGGTGGTCTGGAAGCTTTCCCCCGGCGTATCGGAGAAGCAATTGAGATTGAGGCAATCATTCCAGTCGGCCCGCCCGATCAGGGGCAGACCATGCGGCCCCATCCGCTCTTCGGCATATTGGATGGAGCGTTTGAGATGCTCATAGAGCGGCTCTTCGGTACCCGGCTTGCAATCAAACATCACCGGCTCTTCCAGAATGGAGAAATCGCCGGTTTCCTTGAGATAGGCTGCAACACCGATGATCAGCCAATGGGGATCGTCGTTGAAGTCGCCACCAATGTCATTGTTGCCCTTCTTGGTCAGCGGCTGATATTGATGATAGGCACCGCCGGAAGAAAGCTGGGTGGCCGCAATGTCGAGAATGCGCTCCCGCGCCCGCGACGGCACCATATGCACGAAGCCCAACAGATCCTGATTGGAATCGCGGAAGCCAAGCCCGCGCCCGATACCGGATTCAAACGAGGAAGCCGAGCGCGACATGTTGAAGGTCGCCATGCATTGATAGGCATTCCAGATATTGACCATGCGGTTGGTATGCTGATCAGGTGATGACACCTGATAGACGCCCAGCAACGTGTCCCAATGCTCCGCAAGCCTGTCAAAGGCAGCGTCTACCTTGGCCAGATCGCAATATTTTGCAATGACCGGCTTGACCGTCTTCTTGTTCAGGATCTGGGAATTGGGCGGATCAAACTTGTCGGCCTTGTCATTCTCATGATAGCCGAGCACGAAGACAACCTGCCTTGTCTCGCCCGGATCAAGCCGCAGTTTGACCTGATGGGATCCCATTGGCGACCAGCCATGAGCGATGGAATTGCGCGACTTGCCTTCCATCACGGCGATGGGCTTGTCCCAGCCACGCCAGGGGCCGAGAAAATCCTCACGCTGGGTATCGAAACCGGCAATTTCCTCGGAACAGGCGAAAAAGGCGAAATGATTGCGGCGCTCGCGATATTCGGTCTTGTGATAGATCACCCCGTCTTCCACTTCCACCTGACCGGTGGAGAGATTGCGCTGGAAATTGCTCTGATCATCCAGCGCATCCCAGAGACAGAATTCAACCGAGGAGAAGAGCGACACATCAGCAGCCACAAGCCGCTCGTTGGTCACCGTCACCTGCCAGATTTCAAGTGTCTCATCGAGAGGCACGAAATAGCGGGTCGCTGTCCGGATACCGTCTTTCTTGGAAGAAATCACCGAATAGCCCATGCCATGGCGGCAGCTATATTCCTCGATATCCGATTGCATCGGCATCCAGGAAGGCGTCCAGCTCTCTCCGCTTTCATTATCGCGCATATAAATATAGCGACCACCGAAATCTGTCGGCACATTGTTATAGCGGCCACGGGTCAGGCGGCGCAGGCGCGCATCGCGATAATAGGAATAGCCACCGGCTGTGGCTGACAGAATGCCAAAATAGCTTTGACAACCGATATAATTGATCCAGGGAAGAGGCGTATCAGGACGCGTGATCACATATTCGCGGGCCTGATCATCAAAATATCCGTATTTCATTGTAGGTACCTGTCATATGCGAGCAAGGGAAAGAGCCGCGCCATTATCGGTCATGCCCTTCAAGCCTCATCAAAAGCTCCAATCCTCCAGTTGTGCATTGCCTAACACACAAGACAGAAAGTTGGAAGTGAAACGTTTCAGATTTCAAAAATATTTCACATATGAGCAATTTTTGAAAAAATAACTTTCACTGGACTGAACTTGCTTTCAAAAGAGGTGGAATAAGATTCACCGGACCTGCGAAGATATGACCGATGTGACAGCCAAGGTGGGCGGAAGAACAAATCTCCCTTTCATGCCCCAGAGATGGGACGGGCGGAAAGGAAGGGAATAAGAGAGGGGATTGATCGAGTGTCAAGACAGAGCGTTTGGCAGATCAAACGGCCAGACAACATCAGCCATCGGTGCGTGTCGCACACGTCAGCCTGCATCGGATCGTCAGCCCGTCATCGGTTTGACAATCGTAGGCCCACCCCAAAGGGTATCATTTTTCTCGATACTCAGATCAGATCGCGCAACACTCTGGCCCCCGCGATGGCACAGCGCATCTGTGCTTCATGCAGGATCTTGAAATCCTCACCATAGACGGTTTCGTCCGGGGCCTCGGTAATGATGGTCACGGGGAAGAGCGCCTCGGGAGCTTCCTGCCGGAAATGCGCAACGTCTTTCCTGACATCAAAACCCGGCTCTGCGCCGCTATAGTGGCGAAAGCGGGCCAATTGTGCGCGATTGAGCGACATGATCGGCTCATATTCCTGCAACACGCTGATCATGGTTTGCAGGATGGCTTCCCCCACCCTTTCCCAGCCGGGATGATACCGCAGGATCAGCATGAAACCTTTCGGCAGCGTCCAAAGCTCCTGACCACGCGGCACATAGCCCGAGAAAGGCCGGACAAATTCGTGGGAAGGATAGCCATGCAGATTCACATGCAGCTTGGCATCAGCCAATGCCTTGATCTCGTGCAGAATATCATTCTCATAACCGCGCTCGACATATTCCAGATCGTTGCCCCCGGCGGTAAAGCGCGCCGCGTGGTTCATATGTCCGGGATAGTCCTTGCAGAGTTCGCGCATCAGGGCGAAGCCGTCAGGATTGATCAGCGGCACAATGGCGAAATTGTTTTTCTTGTCCTCGCGCAATTTGGCTGCCGCCCGCAAGGCTCCGACAGGACCGCTGGTTTCATTGGCATGCTGGCCCGAGCTGATCACCACACCGGGACCATCGCCCTTGCGATAACGTCCCCAGACCGGCCTGCCCCGCCGCGAGCATGAGATCAGCGTCTCGCCACCAACCACCTTCAGGCTTTCCCTGATCGTCTCCGGCGACAGCCAGTGATCGACATGGGCGAGACTTTTAAGCGGCGCATCGCCTTCTTTCAGCCTCCAGCCTTCAACCCGGCTATGCAGCATGGGCATCGACTCACTGGCACAATCGATCGCCAGACAAGGATCGGATGCAAGCGCCAGTTCCACCAATATGATCTCGTCGCCCCGCGGCGCCAGACAGGGCACCAGTTGCCCCGGCGCAAAAGTGCGGTCATCCTCCTTGAAGCCATTCAGGATCTTCAGCGTTTCCAGCGCGGCAAAATACAGCTCCTCATGCATCAGTTCTGCTGTGCTGATGGCTTCTCCGGCCAGAGGCAGCGCCATTTCATGAAAGGGCGCCTCGACGCGCATCTCCAGCCGCTCGAACAAGGGGCTTTTGTCTTCCCAGGAATAGTCCTTGAAAAAACCGATAATGGAATGGAAAGCCTGTTCCAGATCGGTCTCGAAAGCTTCATCACAATCGAGCGCTTCATCTTGCGCTCCGCAAACCCGCAGCCAGCCGCAGTTGGACAGCACTGCCTGCCCGACATGATCCTGCCTCTCCCGATTGGGCGCAAAGATCACAACGCTCTCCTTGCGGCTGGAAGACATCGTCATATCAACCCGATAAAAAGGCACACCGTCTTGCAGCGGCATCGGCTCAAACCGGCATTCACATCCCGCAAGCAGATCC
This sequence comes from uncultured Cohaesibacter sp., assembly GCF_963676275.1. NCBI lineage: Bacteria > Pseudomonadati > Pseudomonadota > Alphaproteobacteria > Hyphomicrobiales > Cohaesibacteraceae > Cohaesibacter > uncultured Cohaesibacter sp. The sequence continues at coordinate 3,188,803 of NZ_OY781091.1, forward strand.
TGCAAAGGATAGGCCTCCATAAGAAACCGGGCCTCGGGCGTTCCGAAAACCACCGGATAATGCACCACAAGTGACTCGATATGGGTAAGGTCTATCTCTTCCAGAAAGGCATGAAGGAGTGGTTTGAAGGCCGAACGGATATGTGCTTTCACACCGGCGCGCGCAAGCTCCCGCTCGGCAGCTTTGCGCCGTTTTTGACCATCGAAAACCCATGCCTCAACCGTTGCACCATGATATTGGGATCTTTTGAAGCGATCTGTCAGCGCAGACAAGGAGGTCGACAATTCTCTGCGATAGATCACGGACTTGGACTGCGAATTCATCATGGCGCTACTGTTCAAGAGAATCGTGGAAATTAAATGGCCAGAAATGAACCCTAGCATGATAACCGGAAAAGGAAGACCGCAGGGCAAGGGAAAGGTCCCGGTCCCTGTGACAAACCTCAATCCGGATTTCAGCAGAATTATCTTGCGAAGCGCACCCGGCCCATCCACATTATTTCGCGATGAGGTCGGGTAGCAAATCTGGCTCCACAGCACAAGCCTCAAATTCGAAAAGCCGATGGCCGCGCGTGGCGGCCAACAGATCTGGACGGATCACAAACAGCCCGTAAAACGAGCTCTCGACAGGATCGGCTATCAGCATTTGATGCCAGACAGACAGCCCTGCCGATATGGATTTTTCCTGCTATTTAAGGAACTTAAGCGTCATTTTTGCGATGACATTACCCTGATCGGCGGCTTTCTGATAAAGCTCCTTGGCTTTGGCGTGATCAACCGGCACCCCTTCGCCATGTTCATAGAGCGATGCCAAACCGACCATGCCGTCAGAGGCAATGAAATCGCCCCGCTCGGCGGCCTTGCTATACCATTGCAGCGCGGCAGCGAAATCCCGCTCGACACCTTCTCCCAGTTCATAGGCACGACCCAGATGATACTGGCTGGTAATGTCTCCTGCCTCGGCCCCTTTCTTGAACCAGCGCGCAGCCTCTGCAAAATCTTTCACTTCCAGTGCATGCAGACCGATATAGCGGGCAGCTTTCATATCGCCGGCTTCGTCTGCCTGATGAAAATAGCCCTCGGCCTTTTCGATATCCGGGTTGACGCCGCGACCATCCATCCAGATTTTGCCAAGATAGAGCAATCCGGCTGTTTCACCGGCATCGGCTGATTTCTGCGCCCATTCCATGGCAGCCTGTGAATCCACCGGCACGCCCTGAGCTCCCTCAAGATAAATGCGGGCCAATTGGCCAGCGGCATGAGGCTCCGCATTGGCGTAAGCCTTTTTATAGAGCTCAACCGCATTTACCAGATCACCTGCATCGGTCGCTGCCTTCGCCTCGGCCATGATGGATCCGGTCGGAGGCGTGCCTTGTGCCTGAGCGGTTCCGAACAAAGAAAGAAAGAAGAAAAGCGAGATACAGATCCTGCGCATAATGTTTAACTCATAATTTCAGCTTGTTTATCGGCCAAGAAGCTTACGCATGGTTGGCTGCGCCCGGGGGTCAGGCGTCTTTGCGAAAGATCCACTCCCTGATCGGCTCGATCGAATAGGCGACGCGCCATGTATTGCGATGACCGCTGGCGCCTTCCCTGCTCTCGCCTTCTTCAAAGACGGATCCCTTGGTAAATGTAACATAGTTGATTCGCGCAAGTTCAGCATCGAGCTTATTGAAAGCAGAACGGACTTGTTCGCTATTCCAGTGACCATTCCATTCAGCCCGCGCAATCTGGGCCCCCTCCAGTTCCAGAGCTTTTGTAATGGCATTCTGGCCGGGGAAGGCCTTGCTGTCATCCTGACTGACAAGAATGAAAAGTCTGTTACCAGCCATGGGAGCAACCAGAGAGGCATCCCACTGGCAGGCGACAAGGAATGACGCGGCAAAGAAATCCGGATATTTGATATTCATGGCAATCGACATCATGCCGCCGCCAGACTGGCCGGTTGTATAGATCCGCTTTCGGTCAATCGAGAACTGATCAGCCAGCGCCTTGATCAGATTGATGGTCGTCTCCAGCATGCTCGATGTCTCGGAATCATCATCCGCGATGATTTCGCTATATTGCGGCGCCAGAACAAAGCATGGGCGTTTGGCCTGATCTTGCGGGCTTGCCCAACAGATCGCTCCCAGCCCCTGCATCAGCGTGTTGCGAACAACATTGCTGGTTGCCCCTGCATCATGCATGAAATTGACCAGCGGATAGGATTTGGACGGGTCATACTCTTTCGGAATGAAGAGATTATAGGGCAGCACATCCCCCGTTTGCGGATCATGCCACTCAAGCTGTTCGAAATCATCGACGATGAGATTGCGCACATCTGTCGTCTCGAGCGAACCGGCTGCGATGCGCTCCCCTCCGCCCAGATCGATCATGGCCTGATCCAATGCAGCAACAGGCTTGGCCCAGCTCGTGTCCGAAATGCTGACATCACCGGCCTTGCCCGGCCCTCCCTTGCCTTTGGCTTTTTCGCTGTCCTTGTCCCTGCCCTCGTCTTGGCGCTCGGCCTTTATGGCCAGACTGGCATCCGCATCATCGGGCGACAGGGCAACAATCACCACGGAACCGGCATCAGCCCGATCCGCAGGATCAGCAGAGGTCGCGGGATAGACATCCATTACCGTCCGCCCGGCAACCTTGAACAGGCCGGTCGATAACACGCCTTGCGAAACAGGCCCCGAATAGGTCACGGCCACCGCAACAAAGCGGATGCCGTCGCCATAAACCTGCGTGATGGCCACGGCATCAAGAGCTGAAACATCCCCGGCAAGAGAGGGTGCTGCCATGGAGGCCAAGGCACCCGTTGCGGTCAGCCCCAGAATGAAAGTGCGGCGGGAAAGGTTGGGCATGGCGATCTCCTTGACTCAAATACGGCTCTATATGATTGGCATTTTTACTAATATAAAATAAGGTACCCATCAAGTACCATTATTGTATCTTTTTGTAATCAATCAGTGATTGATCAAAGCACAAAGAAAAAGCCGCACATACACAAGGCATTGAGCGGCTTCTTTCTTGACCATTATGGATGATTGACAGTCTGAGGCGCTCAGGGTCAGAAGCACCCCATCCATTCAACCAAAAGACCTATTTCTCTTTTTTCAACTCAAGCAATTTGCCATCATGGCGAAATTCTGCCTTGAACTCGCGAATGTTGGGGCCGTAACCTTCGATCTCTACCTTGTAACCATCCTTGAGGTCCAGCTTGTGAATGAAGGCTCCTTGCGGATAGGAGGGATTCTTGACGATCTGTTCGGGCACCAGAACCCGGACAAATTCTTCCTCGAAGCCGCGCTTATGCAGGCCTTCCACTTCATCAATCTCGCCATTTCGATCCAGATGAACCTCAACTCTTGTTCCATTCGGCAATGCTGCCTTGATATTCTGCCCATAAAAGTCGCGATAATCGAGAACCACATCGGTGAGCTTCAATTTCTGCTGTGCGGCGTCGATGGCCTCATCCTGCGTCATGGCCTGCGCTGCCATGGTCCCGGCCAAAAGACAGAGCCCCGAAAGGCCGAGCGATATTTTCTTGTTTCTTTTCATTGACACTGGTCATTTTCCTTTGTCTTTTCAAGGCAAGTCAAACGGCCTCCTGAATCGATCAACCAAAGAAGAGTTCCCGCGTGGAAACCTTCAGGATTACAGCTTCATTTCATCCCGAAACATCGATAGAAATGAACGGGACATATTCGGCTCAGGGCAGTCTCTTGCGAGAATATACAATCTGGTACTTATTTGGTACCATTAATGTGTCAAAATAGTGAGCATAGCTGCAGGCATCAAGTGGTCATGGTGGAATCTTTAAAAAAAAGCAGGGGACGCCCCAAGGCAATAGAGGCCACGGATTTGCGACGCCGGATCATAAGCGCCGCACACAGCTGCTTTGTCACCCATGGATTTGGCAAGACCACAACAGCCATGATCGCCTCCGAAGCAAAAATCTCGAAGCGCGATCTTTATCGCCTCTTTCCCTCCAAGGCAGACCTGTTTGGCGAAGTCATCCGTAATCGCAAACAGGCAATATTGGATCTGCCAAGACCTGCCGACGAAAAGCTGTCGCCGCTGGACACCCTTTGCAGGATCTTTCGCCTCGATCTGGATGATCAGGCCGCAGCAGAAAGAGACGCCATGCTCAATCTTTTCGCCCGTGAAAGCCTGCAATATCCCGAGCTGTCAGATCTCATCTACGATACCGGGATCATCCGCTCGCGCGAGGAGCTGATCGAATGGCTGGAAGAGCAGAAGCGCTCAGGTACCCTTGTCCTTGGCGATACCGTCGATTGCGCAGGGCTGATGATGGATGTGGTCTTCGGTGCTCTCCTGCCACGGCGGCGCAACAAGGAAGCCATTGACCGAAAATGGCAAAGCCAGATGATCCGCGGGCGTCTCGCCATCATTCTGAAGGGACTTGACGCAGTGCGCTGATTGCCCCAATCAACCGCGCACAAAAGCCATTTGGCTTGATAGTCATCGTCAGCCGATGCGGCATTCCTGCGCCAAGCGACCGATCAATCATCTGCATTCATCAGGAATTCGCGTGTCGAGGTGAGAATTTCTTCGGACAACTCTGTATCGGAAACCGCGCGCGCCATGATCAGCGCCCCGACCATCGCCGACCATTTGCCAATCGCCTGCCGCCTCAACTCTTCCCCGGACAGGTTCTGACCAGCTTCCTTGCCAAGGGTCTGAGCGATGCGCGCCAATTGCGCCTCAATCGCTTTCGTCAATGCACAGCGGGCTTCCGGCGACTGATGACGAAATTCCAGACTCAAGGCAGCAGTGGGGCAGCCCTCTCCCGCATTGTCCCAGTGATCGGCAGACAAATAGCTCTCAGCAAAGGCCGCAAAGCTGGGCAATGGCTCTTCATGCGCCACCATCTGCTCGACCGCCTGACAGACCAGATCGGCCTTCGATTTGAAATGCCCGTAAAAACCGCCATGCGTCAGCCCTGCGGCTTTCATCACCTGAGCCACGGAGACCGCATCCACACCCTGTTCCCGAAACAATCGGGCCGCTTCTGTGATGATCCGTTGACGGTTTTCCGCCATTTGTTCGCGTGACACTTTCATTTCTGCATTTCCTTCAAGTTCGCCCTTGATTTTTATATGATGATCATCATTTAAATAATCATGACAAACGTCATTTAAAACCACACTACTCTGGAGAGCGCAGCATGACAATGATTTCCCAATTTCCGATTACCAGAGCAACAAGCTGAAGGGCCAGACCATGCTGCCCGCTCTCGCCATCATCTTACCGACAGTTCGCGCCCCATTCCATAAAGGATCATATCAATGACAGACATATTGTTTCAGCCCTATTCTCTGGGCGATATCAAGCTTGCCAACCGTGTTGTCATGGCCCCTCTGACCCGCAGCCGGGCTGAAAGCGGTCTGGTGCCCGGAGCCCTTGCCCCGCTTTATTACAGCCAGCGCGCAACCGCCGGTCTCATCATCGCCGAAGCCACCCAGGTTTCCGAACTGGCCCAAGGCTATCAGGACACCCCCGGCCTCTATACTCCGGAACAGATCGCCGGCTGGCGCAAAGTGACCGATGCGGTTCATGATGCCGGTGGCAAGATTTTCGTCCAGCTCTGGCATGTCGGGCGCGTCAGCCATTCCGATCTTTTGAACGGACAACAGCCTGTTGCCCCTTCCCCATTGGCCGCAGAAACAAAAGTCTATGTAAACAATGCCTTCGTTCCGCCCTCAACGCCACGCGCGCTCGAACTGGACGAGATTCCCGGTGTGATCGAAAGCTTCCGCAAGGCAGCGGCCAACGCCATTGCCGCCGGTTTTGACGGTGTCGAAGTGCATGGCGCCAATGGCTATCTGCTCGATCAGTTCGCCCGCGACGGCTCCAACCAGCGCACCGATGCCTATGGCGGCAGTATTGAAAACCGTGCCCGCCTGATGCTGGAAGTAGCAAAAGCTGTTTCCGAGGAAATAGGCGCTGGACGCACGGGCATCCGCCTTTCCCCCGTATCACCGGCCAATGGTGTCACAGACAGCAATCCGCAGCCCCTCTTCAATTACATCACCGAAGAGCTCAACAAGCTGCATCTTGCCTATCTGCATGTGATCGAAGGGGCCACGGGTGGACCGCGTGATGTTGCTCCATTCGATTTTGCCGCTCTGCGCACGCGCTTTGAAGGCACCTATATCGCCAACAATGGATATGACCTTGCGCTGGCCAATGAGGCACTGAATGAAAAACGCGCCGACCTCGTTGCATTCGGTCGTCCCTTCATCGCCAATCCCGATCTAGTTGCCCGCTTCAAGGCAGGCGCAAAGCTGGCCGAGATGGACATGACAACACTCTATGGCAAGGGTGAAACGGGATATGTCGATTATCCCGCAATGGATGCCAGCAAGTGAGTTTTAGCAACTGAGCGTTAGCAACTGATAGACGCGGCAAAGGCGTGACCCTCCCGTTGTGCGTCCCGATCATTGCAGCCTCTGCAAATAATCAAACAACCCCGGATCCGACAGGATTCGGGGTTGCTTTTGGGGATCAGTTTCGGGCAATCGCCATGCGCGCCTAGCAGCCCGAGAAATAGGCCAAGGGTTACTCCAGAGCCTCAGCCCTGCTCTTTGGCGCTCTAGCGGGCAGGATCAAGCCGTTTCGTTGATTCCCGCACGACGAGTTCTGTCGGCAGCGTGATCTGGTTGAAGGGCACATCCAGTCCGGCAATCATCGCCATCAGCATATTGACCGCAGAGCGCCCCATCTGCTGGAGTGGCTGATGTATGGTGGTCAGGGCCGGATGCATTTGCTCGCAAAGTGCAATATCGTCAAACCCGACCAGAGAGATGTCATTGGGCACCGAAAGACCGGCCTCGCGAATGGCCGACATGGCACCAAGCGCGCTGACATCGTTTGACGCAAAAATCGCCGTTGGCCTCTGCTTCAGCTTCAAGATCCGCTTGGCAGCGTCATAGCCCCCCAGCTGCATATAATCGCCCTCGCAGATCAGGGCCGGATCGGCATCCAGATCATATTGGGCCACCATATCCTTGTAGGCTTTCAACCGGCTGCGGGCCGATAGCAGCTTGAGATTGCCGGTGATGAAACCAATGCGTTTATGCCCCAGTTCGATGAGATGGTTCATCGCCTGCCTGCCGCCCTGATAACCATCTGTGATGACGGCGGGGAAAGTCGGCTCGTCAAACACAGTCTCCACCGTGACCACAGGCAGAGAGGCATCGCGCAAGGTTTCCAGATAGTCCGCCTCATAGGGCAGAAGCACAATGATGCCATCGGCAACCTGCTGCAACAGATTGACCACGCTGGAAGGCGGCTGGGTGTCATTGTCCGGCAGAGAATAGACCAGCATCTCATAGCCCGCGCCGCGGATTGTGGTGCCGATACCCATCACCATTTCACCGGTAAAGGAGGTGTGCAACTGGGCCACCACGCCGATGATATGGGTGCGCCCGTTGGAAAGCTTTTGCGCCAGCGGGTTGGCCACATAGCCCATCTCGCTGGCAATGCGCTGGATATCTTCCCTAGTCTTGTCGGAAACACCCGGCTTGTCATTGAGCGCACGTGAGGCCGTCATACGGGAAACGCCCGCAACTTTTGCAACATCAGCAAGGGTGGGTCTTGGCATCTTCACTGGCAACGGTCTCATTCAATCTGAATCGGCAAATCTATACCACAGAACGGAATTTTGTAACGCAATTTGCTGCTTCAGCTAGCATTTCTTACAATTACAGCGCATCAAAATCTGTTGTGCATTCACAGATCCGTTTGCAACTTTTGTCTAGGATATCTGCTATCCCCTCTCAGGAGGGCGGAACCCAGCGGCAGAAATCAGCCTTTTTGTCGCCAAGCTTGCCTTTCATACAGTCTTTTGAAGCCTTTTCAAGCGCATTGACACAATGCAACGTTACCGGTAACGTAACACTTGTAAGGTTGAGCGATCAAGCCTTTGATCACTGCAACTCTTGTCGAACAATAAGGGAGGAAAGGATGCAGCTGAAACTGTCAAGTCGCATCACCGGTCTTCTGTGCGGTGTCGCCATGGCAAGCCTTTTGCCAATGAGCGCATCGGCCGACGACACCAAAGTTATTACATCCTGGGATCTGCAGACACAGGAGCGGACGGTCGCCACCATTCGCGACGCAGCAGACCGCTTCGAAGCAAGTCATCCCGGCTTCAAGGTCGAAGATGCCCATATTGCCAATGATGCCTATAAGACCAAATTGAAAATTGCCTTCGGTGCCAATGAAGCACCTTGCGTCTTCACCAGTTGGGGCGGAGGCCCATTGCGTGAATATATCAAGGCAGGCAACGTGACCAACCTCACGCCCTATCTTGAAAAAAACAAGGAATTTGCCGATCGCTTCCTGCCAGCCAGCTTCTCGCCAGCCAAATCCGGCGGCGATGTCTACGGCCTGCCGGTGATGGGCACCTCCGTTGCCGTTGTCATCTACAACAAGGAAATCTTTGAAAAACTCGGCATCACGCCACCCAAGACATGGGGTGAGCTGATGGATGTGGTCAAGGTGCTGAACGACAACAAGATCGCGCCATTTGCTCTGGCCAACAAGGCCAAGTGGCCCGGCTCTATGTTCTTTGTCTATCTGGCAGATCGCATCGGCGGACCGGACGTGTTCCAGAAAGCCGCTGACCGCGAACCGGGTGGCTCCTTTGAGGATCCGACCTTCATTCAGGCTGGCAAGATGCTTCAGGATCTGGTCAAGGCCGGTGGCTTTGCCCGCGGCTATAACGGACTGGACTATGACATTGGCGGCTCGCGCCGTCTGCTCTATTCGGGCCGCGCCGCCATGGAGCTGATGGGCAGCTGGGAATTCGGTTCCATCGAGAATGAAAACCCGGAATTCGCCAAGAATGTCGGCTTCTTCACCTTCCCCGCAGTCGAGGGTGGCAAGGGCGATCCGAACAATGCCATCGGCACCATGGGCGACAACTATATCTCCATCAATTCGGCCTGCCCCTATCAGGACGAAGCCTTTGATCTGTTGATGGCCTCAACCGATGACACAGCAGCCAAGCTGAAAATGGAAGATAACAAGATCCTGCCGGTCAAGAATGCCAAGGTGGAGGATCCCTATCTTGCAGGCGTGATGGAAGCTGTTGCCAAGGCTCCAAGCATCCAGCTCTGGTATGATCAGGAACTGGCTCCGGCTCTGGCGGAAGTCCACAAGGACACCACCCAGCAGCTGCTCGGCCTTTCCATCACTCCGGAAGAAGCCGCTGCAAAAATGGAAGCTGCCGCCAAGGAACTGGCCAGCAAATAGTCTCCCAAGGGAGACATATCTCGTCGACATAGTGATCGATCTTTCCGGCCGCTGCCTTTCAGGGGCAACGGTCGGTTGCTGCCAAATGAAGGGATACTCCTCATGTCTGGTGGATCTCAAGAATCCATGACTCTTCGTTCAAGACAGTCCTATCGGCGGGCGCAGAAGCTGGCACCGATTGTCTTTCTCGCCCCGGCAATCATATTGCTGTCCGTCTTCCTGCTCTATCCCCTGCTCTACAGTTTCCGCCTGTCCTTTCTGGACTGGAACGGGCTGGGCAGTGGCGCTCGCTTTAACGGACTGGACAACTGGGAGCGCCTGCTTTCGGACGCCATTTTCTGGAAGTCTGCGCTGAACAATATCTATCTTGCCGTCTTCTCGGTTCTGATCCAGCTGCCCATTGCAGTTGTGCTGGCGGTGGTGCTGGATGAAGCAGCCAAGGGCTCGCGCATTCTCAAGATCCTCTATTTCATCCCGCTACTGATGTCGAGCGTCGCGCTCGGCGTGTTGTTCAAGAATATCTTTGACCCCAATTTCGGCCCCATCAACGCCATTCTTACAGAGTTGGGCCTCTATGGCCTGACGCAGGACTGGCTGGGCGATCCGAAGCTTGCGCTCGGGTCGATCATTGCCGTTGTCTGCTGGCAGAATGTCCCCTTCTATATGGTGCTGTTTCTGGCTGCCCTCTCCTCCTTCCCCCGGGAGATCGTGGAAGCGGCGAACCTTGATGGCGCCAGCCAGAGCACCATTTTCTGGCGCCTCAAGCTGCCCCATCTGCAAGGCACCTTCCGCACTGCGGTTCTGCTCGCGGTCATCGGTTCCATGCGCTATTTCGATCTGGTCTATGTGATGACGGACGGCGGCCCCGAACATTCCTCGGAGATGATGGCCACCTACATGTATCACACCGTCTTCAATTCATTCGAAATGGGCTATGGCAGCACCATCGCCTCGGCCATGTTCATCATCATCACCGTGATCGCGGCCATCTCCATGCGCCTGTCCAAACGCTTCGAAACGGAGGTCTGATCGATGAGCAGAAACAAGATCAAACTCTCGAAAATCGCCTTTCCCGTGCTGGGCCTGTTCTGGCTGCTGGTCACCACATTGCCCTTCATCTTCGTGGCCTTCACCAGCTTCAAGAGCTTGCAGGAAACCTACACAAATCCGGTCTGGATGCCGCCCGAGCACTGGAATTTCGGCAATTATCTCCAGTTGCTCAACGGCTCCTTCCTGACCTATCTGCGCAACTCGGTCTTTGTCATTTCCGTCTCAGTGATCCTGATCGTGCTGGTTAGCTCGATGGCGGCCTATGCGCTGGCGCGGCTCAAATTCCGCTTCAACAATCTGCTGTTCGGCCTGATCGTGGCAGGCATGATCGTGCCGCTGCATGTCACGCTGGTCCCCATCTATCTGATGATCAAGAATATGGGGCTTTATGACACCATGTTCGCGCTCATTGGCCCCTATGTCGCCTGTAGCCTGCCGATCTCGGTCTTCATTTTGACCGAATTCATGCGACAGGTGCCGAGGGAGCTGGAGGAAGCGGCCTTTCTTGATGGTTGCGGCCCGTTCAAGATCTTCTTCAAGATCTTCTTCCCGCTCTCCGGTCCGGGCATCTCCACCGTCGCCATCTATAACGGCATCATGCTCTGGAACGAGTTCGTCTTTGCCTATGTGCTGACCAGCTCGCCGGGCACCCGAACCCTGCCCCTCGCCGTGTGGGATTTTCAGGGCCAGTATGCGGCCGATATTCCCGCCATTCTCGCCGTGGTTACCCTCAGCACCCTGCCGCTGATCCTCGTCTATGCCATCGGCCAGGAAAAGATCGTCAACGGCATGATGGCCGGATCGCTCAAAGGATAAGTTATGACAAGCATCACCCTTTCCAATGCCGCCAAGAGATTTGGCCGGGTTACCGTGCTCAATGACATCAATCTGGAAATCGAGGATGGCCAGTTCTGCGTCTTTCTCGGCCCGTCGGGCTGCGGCAAGTCAACCCTGCTGCGCATGGTGGCGGGCATCGAAAGCCTGTCTGACGGTGAATTGAAGATCGGCGGCCAGCGCATGAATGAAGCCCTGCCCGCCGAGCGTCGCGTCGCCATGGTGTTCCAGAATTACGCCCTCTATCCCCATATGAGCGTGTTCGAGAATATGGCTTTCGGCCTCAAGCAGGCCAAGACACCCAAGGATGAGATCGACCAACGGGTCAACGAGGCCGCCCGCATTCTGCAAATCGAAAATCTGCTTGAGCGCAAACCAAAGGAACTGTCCGGTGGCCAGCGTCAGCGCGTCGCCATTGGCCGGGCCATCGTGCGCCACCCTGCGGTGTTCCTGTTTGATGAACCGCTCTCCAACCTTGACGCCGCCCTGCGCGTGCATATGCGCACCGAGATCGCCAATCTGCATCGCAAATTCCCTGAAGCCAGCATGATCTATGTGACCCACGACCAGACCGAAGCCATGGCTCTGGCCGACAAGATCGTTCTGCTGCGTGCGGGCGAAGAGGTGCTCAATAAAGGCTCGATTGCCCAGATTGGCAGCCCGCTGGAACTTTACCACCGCCCGAGCAATCTGTTTGTCGCCGGTTTTCTTGGCTCCCCTTCGATGAATTTCCTACCCGTTACGCTTCTGGAGGCCTCGACGGAAGGGGCTCGGGTCAAGCTTGAAAGCGGTGAGGAATTGTTCGTTCCCGTTGCAGCCGATCAACTGGCGCCCGGTGCAAGGCTGACGCTGGGCATTCGCCCCGAACATATGCTGCCGGTGGGAGACGATGTGAAGGAACAGGTCTTCTGCCGCCCCCTCAATGCCATCGAGAATTTCGGCGAATATAGCTTCCTGTATCTGGCGCAGGCAACGGATCACCCGATGATAGCCAAGGTGTCTGATGATGCGGTGGTGAATGTGCGCGGCGATATCCGCTTCCATGTCCGCCCCGAGCTTTGCCACCTGTTCAGGGAAGATGGTGACGCCCTAACGCATCTTTTGCCAGCCCCCAAATCCCTCAGCTTCGACGCTCTGGCTCAGTGACCGGCCCCAAAGGACATTACGATTATGACTGACCTCTATAAAGATACCAACGCAAGCCCGGAAAGCCGCGCCGAAGATCTTCTCTCCCGCATGACGCTGGAGGAAAAGATCGGCCAGATGCACGCCGTCTGGCTGTTTCTCAATGAAAATGGCGAACATCGCGTGCGCAGTGACCAATTCACCGGCGAAAGCGATGCCGACAGCCTGCGCCAGATGCTGGGTCGTGGCCTCGGCCAGATCACCCGCCCTCTGGGAACCCGCAGCATCGACCCTGCCGAGGGCGTGCGGGCGCTCAATGCCTTGCAGAAATTCATGCTGGAGGAAACCCGTCTCGGCATTCCGGTCATGTCCCACGAGGAATGCCTCTCGGGCCTGATGATCAAGGGAGCAACCTTGTTCCCCTCCGCGCTGGGTTTTGGGGCCACATGGAACCCCGAACTTATCGAGGAAGTCGGCCGCATGATCGGCGAGGAAGCCCGCTCCGTGGGCTGTCATCAGGGTCTGGCACCGGTGCTCGATGTCGCCCGCGATGCCCGCTGGGGCCGGACAGAGGAAACCTTCGGTGAAGACCCCTATCTGTGCGGCCTGATGGCGACCCATTATGTCAAGGGCTTGCAGGGCGAGAAACGCGACCTGCTGGCCACGCTCAAGCATTATGCGGGCCATTCCGCCAGCGAGGGCGGTCGCAACCATGCGCCGGTGCATATGGGCTGGCGTGAGCTCAATGACATGTTCCTGCTGCCCTTTGAAATGGCCGTCAAGCTGGGCAATGCAGGCTCTGTCATGCCCGCCTATCACGACATAGACAATGAGCCGGTACATGCCTCCCGCCACCTGCTGACCAAGGTTCTAAGGGAAGACTGGGGCTTTGATGGCCTCATTGTTGCCGACTATGTCGGCGTCTCCCTGCTCTATCAGCATCACGGCATTGCCGCCGATGCGGCTGAGGCTGCCGCTCTCTCCTTCAATGCGGGTCTCGACATCGAACTGCCCGGCGATGACTGCGCCAAAGACCTGACAGATGCGGTGAAGCGTGGCCTGATCAGCGAGGAAACCATCAACGAGATCGTCAAGCGTGTCCTGGTTGAAAAGTTCCGCATCGGCCTGTTTGAAAAACCCTATGCTGATGACAGCGCCATCTCCTTGCAGAGCAAAAGGGCGGTTGAAGTGGCCCGCGAGGTGGCAGAGCAATCCGTTGTCATCGTCTCCAACGACGGTATCCTGCCGCTCAGGGGCCAGAAGAAAATCGCGGTGATCGGTCCGACCGCCGACGATCCGCTGGCCCTTCTGGGCGACTATAGCTTCCCGGTCCATCTCATTCACAATGACGAGGAAGAAGAAATCGGCAATGTCGTAACCCCGCTTACGGGCCTTAAGGCCCTGATAGGCGACAAGGTCGAAATCACCTATGCCCGCGGCTGCAACATTCTCGATGAGCGCAAGGCCGGAGCCCCCGTCTTCCCCGGCGACGTGGACGACAGCACCAGCCTTGAGCAGGCATCCTCCCTCTCCACCCGCCTCGACATGATCCCCGAAGCCGTGGCTGCGGCCAGCGAGGCCGATGTCGCCATCGTCTGCGTCGGCGATCTTTCAGGCATCTTCCAGACCGGCACCGTGGGCGAAGGCTCGGACGTCGACAGCCTCAAGCTGCCAGCGGTCCAGCAGGAACTGCTTGATGCGGTTGTTGCCACCGGCAAGCCGGTGATCGTCGTGCTCTCATCCGGCCGTCCCTACAATCTGGGTGGCCTTGAAGACAAGCTCGCCGCACAGGTGCTGACCTTCTTCTCCGGCCAACAGGGCGGCGTTGCGTTGGCCTCCGTGCTAACCGGTGCGGTGGAGCCGTCTGGACGCCTGACCCTTTCCATTCCGAAAAGCGCAGGCGCTGCGCCCTATTTCTATAATCACAATCTGAAGGCATCCGGCACCCCGATCGCCCGCCATTTCGGCTCGGCATACCCCTTCGGCCATGGCCTTGGCTATACCGACTTTGCCTATTCCGACCTCACTCTTGAGAGTGACAGGGTGGATTGTGAAACGGGCGAAATCTGCCTTTCGCTCACCATCACCAACATAGGGCAAAGGGCGGGCGTTGCCATCCCGCAGCTCTATGTCCGGGATGAATTGGCCAGCGTGGTGCGCCCCGTCAAGGAACTGAAGGCCTTCGCCCGTGTCTCGTTAGAAGCGGGGCAAAAACGAAAAGTGAGCTTCAGGCTGCCCACAGACATGCTCTGCTTCACCGGACCGCAAGGCGTCCGGATCGTCGAGCCGGGCAATTTCTCCCTGATGGTGGGAGCGTCGAGCGGCGACATTCGCCTCAAGGGACGGGTAACCCTGACCGGCTCGGTTCATACCCTTGGACGAGACTGGCGCATGCAAAGCAGCAGCAGCCTCGACTAGGCTCATGATGCCTCTCTCGCAGAGGAATAAACAGGTCGGCCTGCCCTCACAATTGGCAGGCCGAAACCAGACAAGGCGGCAGAATTGGGGAGCAATGCTCCTTGCAGCAAGCAAAATGCGCAACAGGATGCGTCAATAGACGTCGCGTTGATAGCGATGATCGTGAGCAAGCGCTGTCATGTAGGCGTCAACCGCAGCATCATCCAGCCCTCCATGCACGCCGATCACCCTGCGAATGGCGGCATCCACATCTGATGCCATCCGGCTTGCATCGCCACAAATATAGATCGCCGCTCCATTCTCCAGCCATTCAAAAAAGCGGGCACCGTCCTTTTCAATAAGATGCTGGACATAGACCTTCTCCTCCCCATCGCGAGACCATGCCAGACTGAGATTGGTCAGAAAA
The DNA here is from genome assembly GCF_963676275.1 of uncultured Cohaesibacter sp. Taxonomy (NCBI): domain Bacteria; kingdom Pseudomonadati; phylum Pseudomonadota; class Alphaproteobacteria; order Hyphomicrobiales; family Cohaesibacteraceae; genus Cohaesibacter; species uncultured Cohaesibacter sp. The sequence goes on from NZ_OY781091.1 coordinate 3,203,905, forward strand.
CCACTTTCCTCCCACCCTTGCAGTTCCTCCTTGTAGAGAAAATCACTCTCCTGATGCTGATCACCAAAGAACAGCCAGTTGCGGCCCTTGGCATTGCGCATTTCGCGCTCTTCCAGAAAGGCATGGAACGGAGCAATTCCGGTGCCCGGTCCGATCATGATGACGGGCATGTCGTCATCTTCGGGAAGATGAAAATGTCCCGATCGCTGGACATACACCCCAAGGCTGCCACCGACAGCCAGCCTTTTGCCCAAGAAGAGCGAGGCCACACCTTCACGCTTGCGACCATCCATTTCGTAATGCACTTCCCCGACCGTGAGATGAACTTCGCCCGGATGCTTCTTCGGGCTGGATGCGATGGAATAGAGGCGCGGTTGCAGCGGCCGCAGGCCGTCGACAAGCTTTTGCGGCGACAATGCCTCAACGCCGGAAACCAGCAGATCAACAATATGGGCATCGGCAAATGGCCGCTCCACGTCCCATTTTTCCAATGTCGATGGAATGGCGGTCACAATATCAAGTCTGGTCAGAAGAGCGCTGCGCAATTTGCACGCCCCATCCTTCAATTCCACAGTCTCTTTGCCGGTGAAACCTGAAGCTTTCAGTATGGCATTGACGAGAGCGGCATCATTGACGGGCCAGACTCCCAGCGAGTCGCCAACGCAATAATCCAGATCCTCACCACCACCGGCAAGCGAGATTTCGATATGATTGACACTCTTGGCGGACCCTTCACCATTGAGACAATCAGCAGCGAGAAGCGTAGCAAGAAAGGGATGATTCTTGTCAAATCTTGGCCCGGCCTCTTCCGGCTCCGGCGCCTGAGCACTGCCCGCCGCCGAAGCGAAAGCTTCAGAGCCGAACACCTTGCCTTTCCAGACAGCATAATCGTCGTCATAGGCCACATCGCATTTGACCAGATCGAAAGCCCTTGTGGCACCAAGCTGCGCAAGACGCCGATCCAGATCGCAGGCCACATTGTTAAAGTTGGGGTAACTGCTGTCGCCAAGGCCGCAAACACTGAAATTGAGTGTAGCTGGAAGTGGGGCTGCGTCGTCCGCCATCAGTTTCGCGTAGAAATTTCGGGCATTGTCGGTGGGTTCCCCCTCGCCGAAGGTCGCCGCGATAATCAGCAAATGATTGATTTTGCCAAGATCCGCCGGATCAATGCTGTCCAGCTCGGCAACATCCGCCTCGAACCCTTGCGACTTGGCGTATTTTCTGAGGTCCTTGGACAGGGATTCCGCTGTGCCCGATTGGGAACCGAACAGGATCGTCAGGGCGGTTCCGGCTTCTGCTTCGGCACTTTTGCCGCTGGCGGCTCTGGTGAAGGCATATAGACCGGTAAAGAGACCATTCAGCCATTGGCGCTGTTCACTATCGAACGGAGCATCACGCGGAATGAAGGATTGCACTTCTCCGGTCTGGGTTTCGCCGATGGCCATGGCGAGTTTTTCAAGGATCTGAGTGTCTTGTAAAGTCATGATGATACGAGCTCGCGAAAGGTCCGTCGGGGGATTAGTGGGAAATATGCAGAAGATCGGGCAACTGATCATCGCTGAGCTTGCGCACATAGGAGAGGAAACTCTCTGCCCCGTCGCGCCGCTCGAGATAATTGCCGATGACCGTCTCGATGGTGCTATCAATGTCGCTGCAAGCGACCGGACCGCAGAGAGGACGCCCGATGCCCCGGTCATTGTCGCTGCCACCGCCAATCACAACGAAATAGCCCTCCCCGCCATCAGGCAAGGTGGCGCCCACCAGTCCGATATCGCCGATATAATGTTGGGCGCAGCTGTTCGGGCATCCGGTCAGGTGAATATTGATGGGTTGATCGAGAGTGAAGCGACCTTCCAGATGGCGCACAAGCCGCGTTCCATCCTGTTTGGTCGATGCAAGGCCAAATTTGCAGCCCCATTTGCCGGTACAGGCAACGGCACCTGCTGCGAATGACGTGGCCCGCGTGGCAAGGTCGGCCTCTTCCAGCAATGAGGTTGCCTCGGCAATATCGGCAGTTGCGATATGCGGAATGATAAGATTTTGCCACACCGTCAGCCGCACGTCATTCTGCCCCTTGTCCATGGCCAACTGGCCGATAAGGCGCATTTGCTCCGGCGACAGTCGGCCCATCTCGAGAGCCAGCCCGACATAGTTGAGCGCCTTATCCTTCTGCGGATGGATACCGATATGCCCCTGCCGCAAGATCGGCGCGCGGGGAGCATCCGTGCTGCTCGCAAGCCGGATGAAGGAAAAGTCGGCCTCGAATTCCGCCAGTTTGGCCTCGGTCATTTCCATGAACCAATCCAGCCCCTTGGCATCGAGCAGATATTTGAGGCGCGCCTTCTTGCGGTTGGTCCTGTCGGCATGTTCCACGAAGACATGCAACATGGCCGCACCCGCCATGACCGTTTGCTCCGGAGTGCAGATCAAGCCAGTATCCCGCGCCAGATCCTTATGGCCGGAAATGCCACCAAGCAGGATCCGACAATAGATCCCCGGCGCAACACCTGCATCATTCTCGCCAATCCTGACCGCCTGAAATGAAATGTCGTTGCTGTCGCTGACGCAGGAAATTTGCCCTCCACCATCAAAGGAAATGTTGAATTTACGTGGCAGCCCCTGCAATTCCCTTGTGTTGAGAACGAGATTGGAGAGGCGGATGGTATAGGGAGAAAGGTCAATCAGTTCCACCGGATCGAAACCCGCGGTCGGTGCTGCCGTCATGTTGCGAGCCGAGTCTGCCCCTGTGCCATGGCAGGAAAGCCCGACCGAATGCAGCTTGTCCATGATGGTCAGAACATCCTTTGGCTGAATTTCACGCATCTGGATGTTGCCCCGCGTCGTGACATGGGCATAGCCGCCTGCATGCTGCTCGGCAATTTCAGCCAGCATCTGCATCTGGTCTCCGCGCAGCTTGCAGGCGGGAAGTCGCATGCGGAGCATGTAGGCCGGACTGTTCGGCTCGACATTGAAGAAGCCCCAGTGGCGAAGCAGAAACTGGTCCAGTCCCGTTGCCAATTCATTGCGGTCCGTCCAGCGTTCCAGCTTCATGCGAAGATCAAGGGGATGAAGCTGATATTTGGCCAGCTCTTCCTTGCACAGATCATCAACCGGCGTGCCATAAACCATCTCGGCCTTGGCTTCGCTGTTGCCGTTTCCGCTGCCGGAAAAAGCCTCATGCAGATTGAGCTGGGCCATGGCGTCGACAAGATAGGACAGTTGCTCGGGGCTGAAGCCTTTTTTCTTTTCTACCGGGGCATGCATGGACGGTCACTCCTATAGATATGCAGCTTGTTGTTATGCGGAGATTACCAGGCGTTATACTGGAGATACTTGCCGCTCATTTCGACCTTGACCCTGTCGCCCTTGGGATTGGGCACACGGGTCACGCTCATGTCGAAATCGATCGCCGACATGATGCCGTCACCGAATTCTTCATGGATCAGGGCCTTCAGCGTCGGCCCATAGACACCGACAATCTCATAGAAACGATAGATGCATGGATCGGTTGGAACCGTCTGCTCCCAACTCTTGGTCGGGCTCTCGGCCAGAATGTCGGCGCTTTCAGCCGGCAAGCCCAGCAAAGCCACCAGCTCATTGGCCTTTGCCAGCGGAAAGGCATTCATGCCCACACATGCCGAATGGGTGAATACCGGTGACATGCCAATTTTTGCGGCAATATCGGCCCAACTATATCCTTGCTTCTTTTTTGCTTCCAGAATGAGGATGGTCAAATCGTCTTTCGTCATCATGGTCAAACTCCTTTAGAGCAATAAGGTTCGGTCATTGGATCGGTTACAAGAGATCGGCCAGCGCCAACCCCTGCACCAGACAAAGGAAGGCCAGAAATCCCGCGAGGATGCGCCAGACTTCAATCGGAGCACGATCAAACAGCGGCTTTTTGCGGGCTGGCCGGAAATGAATATTCGGCTTGCGAAGCGCGCTCGTGAATTCTGAAAGCGCGTCAAATCTGCGGGCAGAAGACGGATGAACCGCCCGCATCAGGGCGTCATCAATCCAGTCGGGAATGATCCGCCTGCTGCTCACGGCTCGCAGATAGCGCAGCTTTTTGCGATCAGACGGCTTGCGCATCCGGGAGACTTGCACGCCATAGGGCAGCGCATCGGTGAAAAGCTCATAGGCGATGACCCCGAGGGAGAAGAGATCAGAGCGCCAGTTGATGGCTTCCCCGGTGTAATATTCGGGGGCCGTATATTGGGCAGTGCCCAGAATTTCGGCATCAGCCCCCAGAGGGCCTGCCTCCTGCACGCCGGACACATAGGCTGAGCCGAAATCGATGATGGTGACATGCAGATCCGGGCTGACGATGATATTCTCCGGCCGCAAATCCTGATGCAGCATTTCAAGGCGATGAAAGGCCCTGAGCCCCTTGACGATCTGTTCCAGAATGGTTCGGATCTGCTCAAGATTGCGATCCGGATTGTCATGCATCCATTGGCGCAGGGTCTGCCCCTCGACAAAGTCGGTAACCAGATAAAGGCCGGAGCGCTTTGGCTGGATTTTCGGAGCCGAGAGAAGATGCTGATTGGAATGGCGCCGCGCGATCCACTCCTCGATCATGAAGCGCTGCAAGGCGGCCTCGTCATGCAACAGCGCACTGGCGGGAATTTTCACGCAAACCTTGCGCCCATCCGCCTGACGCCCAACGAAGATTTCCGAGCGGTGATTGGCATGTAGCTGCCGAAGAATGGTGATATTGTCGATATCAGCACCGGCTGTCAGGCTGATTGCCAGAGGAGCCAGAGCTTCATCCGGCGCGAAATCATACCCAACCGGCTCAATCGACTGATTGATCCTGACGATTTGCAAGGTCAGATTGTCGTCGCTTCCATTGCCGAGGGCCATCTCGAGAATCTTTGCGGCCAGCGCGTCAAGATCCGCCTCGGCATCGGCTTGTGCAAGCAGCGCCTGAACCTCTTTCTCATTCCAGAAATCATGCAAGCCATCGGTGGTAAGCAGGAAGATGTCGCCCTTTGCAATGCGTTCCTGCCGATAGTCGATCTCGACCGCAGCTTCAATGCCCAGAGCACGGGACAGCACGGTCTGGCCATCGCCGATGGTAACGCGATGCAGCCGGCTCAGAGCTTCAAGGCTGCCATTGGAAAGGCGCCATATGCAGCTGTCACCGACGTTGAAAATATGCGCCCGTGGCCCCTTGAGAAGCAGAACCGCAAGCGTTGAGACATACCCCTTGTCGGGATCATAGATGCCCTTGAAACTGGACTGCGCATGAAGCCAGCTGTTGGTTGCGTTGGCAACCCGCGAGACAGCCGTCTTGGCCGTCCAGGCTTGAGGGGTTGCGTAATAGTCCGCCAGAAGGGATCGGATTGCTGTCTGTGCGGCGCTTCCGCCATAGGCAGAGCTTGAAATGCCATCGGCCACGGCGAGCAGCACTCCCTTTGCAGTGCCGCTCATCCCCTCCGGCATCATGGCTCCGTGGAAGTCATCATTCCGTTCCTTACGGCCGCACAGCGTCGCCTGACCAAGAGAGATCAGGTCATCACATCTGTTTGGCATATGATCCGGGTTCACAGACAGCATTTGTAAAAACCTTGCTTGGTTTCTCTGCAAGGGATCAGGGCATCCAGTGACACCCTGATCCCGCACCTTGAGAGCACACTGCTTATTCGGCAGGCTCGGCGATTGTGGTCACCGGACGACGGGACGGAGAGGTTTTGAAATGCGTCGCATAGATCATGCCGCCAACGAAGGTGAGGCCGCCCACCAGATTGCCAAGGATCACCGGCAATTCGTTATAGGCCAGATAGTCAAACCAGGTGAATTGACCACCCAGCATGATGCCTGACGGGAACAGGAACATGTTGACGATGGAATGCTCGAAACCGAGATAGAAGAAGACCAGAATGGGCATCCACATGGCCATGATCTTGCCGGACACGGAGCTGGACATCATCGCGGCAACAACACCGGTGGACACCATCCAGTTGCACATGACGGCGCGGATGAACACGGTCAACATGCCTGCACCACCGGCGGCCGCATATCCCAGCGTGCGCGCCTCACCGATCTTGCCGATCCTCTGGCCAACATCGTTCGGCTCCTGCGAAAAGCCCATGGTGAAGATGATTGCCATGAAGACGGCCGTTGTCATGGCTCCGGCAAAATTGCCAATGAAGACCAGCCCCCAGTTCCGAAGCACCCCACCCCAGGTGACGCCGGAGCGCTTGGCAAGCAGGGCAAGGGGAGCAAGTGTGAATACACCTGTCAGAAGATCAAACCCGAGCAGATAGAGCATGCAGAAGCCGACCGGGAACAAAAGGGAAGCAACGAGGAAATTGCCGGTATTGACGGCAATCGTGACAGCAAAAGCCGCCGCAAGCGCCAGAATGGCCCCTGCCATATAGGCACGGATCAGGGTGTCCTTGGTGGACATGAAGACTTTGGCCTCACCAGCCTCGATCATCTGGGCGGCAAATTCTGATGGTTTCACATAAGCCATTGAAAACTCCTGTCAAATTCAAGTCACACATAATGCGCGACTGGGTTTGGCATAAAATTTTCCGGGTATGACCACTGTCAGGCTTGAAAAGGGCGCAAGGTGACAAGAAAGCTACCACACAAGGCATGTCTTGCCCTGAAGAGGAAACACCTGGATAGCTTCATTGCCATATATACCGTCCGCCGTTGGACGCAGTTTGCAGTCAATCTGCAACTTGAATTTACCAAAGCAAATGCCGTGCCAGATTGAATCTGGAACAGCTGCCCTACATGAAATCAATCACTTAAGTTTATCTACGTATCAGCCCACCCTCGAAACCTGATGAGAGGAAGCCATTTTTTGATTGAACAAATAGGCAGCAGGTCGATTTCCTGCCTGTTAATTAAGCATTAACAGCTAGAATATGGCCCGATATTTATACGGGATGGACCGCCGAACGCTGTTTCTTTCAGCTTTTTATGATTTGCTCCATGTGCCACATTAAAGGCATGCAGCAATCGGACTTGAAAATTCTCGTCGCAGATGAAAACCGCTCTCGTGCTTCCATTATCAAATTGGGGCTCATTGAGAACGGCTATTCCAATGTCGAGATCATAACCAGTTTTTCAGGCTTCGCCGCGCTCGTCGAGGCGGTTCAACCAGATGTCATCGTCGTCGATCTGGAGAATCCACAGCGCGATACTCTGGAAGCCTTCTTTGCGCTGTCGCGATCGATCAAGCGCCCCATTGCCATGTTTGTTGACCAGTCCGATCTGACATCCATGCAGGAAGCCATTGATGCGGGCGTGTCCGCCTATGTGGTGGATGGTCTGAAAAAGGACCGTGTGCGCCCCATCATGGAAATGGCGATTGCCCGTTTTCGTGCCTATTCGAAGATGGAAGATGAACTCAAGGAAGCCAGATCCCAACTGAAGGATCGCGACATTCTGGGAAAAGCCAAGCAGATCCTCATCAATCATAAGGGCTTGACGGAAGACGAGGCCTACAGGCAAATTCGCACGACTGCCATGAACAAGCAAAAGAAAATGTCCGACGTTGCGCATAGCATTGTACTCGCCGCAGAAGCGATGGACTTGTAGGAGCCGGAACGCCATGACCAACTCTCTTTTCCCCATACAGGCCGGCTTCATTCCTCTTAATGATGCTGCCATTCTGATCATTGCCAGAGAATGCGGCTTTGCCCAAGAGGAAGGCATCGATCTGCAACTGCAAAAGGAAACAAGCTGGGCCACCCTGCGCGACAAGCTAGCAATCGGGCTATTCGACGTTGCCCATATTCTTGCGTCCATTCCTGTCGCTGCCAGTTGCAATCTCTTTCCCTTGCCGCTTGATGTCGTGGTTCCCATGTCGCTCGGGTTGGGCGGCAATATGATTACCCTGTCACGCGCCATCTGGGAGCGCCATCTGGGCCCTGCGGAAACTGGCGATTTCAGCGCCAGGCAGGCGGGTGAGAATGTCTCCAGCATCATCAAGATCAGACAACAGCTCGGGCTGGCCAAACTGAAATTCGGCGCGGTCCACCCCTTCTCCTCCCATAATTATGAATTGCGCTACTGGCTTGCCGGATGTGGCATCGACCCCGAAGCGGCTGTCGATATCGTGTTTCTGCCACCGTCAACCATGCCCGATGCGCTCAGATCCGGCGCAATTGACGGCTACTGCGTCGGCGAACCATGGAACAGCAGCGCCATTCTCGATGGAGAAGGATTGCTGCTGACCACCAAATCCCATATCTGGCAATCAAGCCCGGAAAAAGTGCTGGCCGTTCGCACAAATTTCGCCAAAGAACAGCAGCAGGCCCATTTCGCGTTGCTAAGAGCGCTCTATAAAGCGGCCCTCTGGATAGAGGATGCTGACAATCTGACTGCGCTTTGCGACATCCTGTCCGCGAATGACTATCTTGGAAAGCCCGGAGACTATCTGGCCGCCGGGTTCAGCGGGGAAATTCGAACCGGCTACAGCAAGACACCGACCATACATATTCCTGACTTCTATCTCTCGGCCTCACGCGCGGCACTCTATCCATGGAACAGCCACGCCCTCTGGTTCTATAGCCAGATGGTTCGCTGGGGCCATGCCCCTTGCAGCGACGCGCTGATCGCCAAAGTACGCAAGACCTTCAGCCCCGCCCTTCTCAAGCAGGCACTGACGCCTCTGGGCATCTCTCTGCCTGTGGCCGAAGAAAAACCTGAAGGCTCTTTCAGCCATGCAATCGCATTGCCGGGCACGGCAGGAGAGATCACATTCGGACCGGACCAGTTTTTCGAGGGCCGGATTTTCGATCCAGACGACATTACCGGCTATCTGGCGAAGCAAAAATGATCTTTATTTGAGCAGGTATTTATACCTACGCCCATTCTTTAGTCACTATTAACTTTTATTCCGGCCGGAGCGTAAAGTCGAAAAATAAAAAATTCGGAATATATTTCAGCAGCTTGATTTCAGAACTCGCAATTGGCACACCGCTTGCAATGCAATAGGCGAGTGCTGCAGTGGAGCAGCAGGCCCAACGAAGGGCAGATATAAAAGGCAACGAAGCCATATCGGATTGAATGATATCCCCCTCGGATGCATTCACGACGATATGGCTTTTTTTATGGATTTTTGACCCTAACAGGAGGCATTTATGCCATTTGCTAGAACGACAAGAAACGCTTTCCTGCTCTCTCTGGCGATCGCTTCGACCAGCCTGACCAGCCTTGCCCGGGCTGAGATGCTGGACGTGGAAAAAGACGAGTTGAAATTCGGCTTCATCAAGCTGACAGATATGGCCCCTCTGGCAGTTGCCTACGAGAAGGGCTATTTCGAGGATGAAGGCCTGTTTGTCACGCTGGAAGCTCAGGCCAACTGGAAGGTACTGCTCGACAGAACCATCACCGGCGAGCTTGACGGCGCCCATATGCTTGCCGGCCAGCCACTGGCAGCAACCATCGGCTTTGGCACCAAAGCCCACATCGTCACCCCCTTCTCTATGGATCTGAACGGCAACGGCATCACCGTCTCCAATGAAATCTGGGAAATGATGAAGGCCAATATCCCGACCGGGGCCGATGGCAAGCCGGAACATCCGATCAAGGCCGACGCCCTCAAGCCTGTGATCGACAAGTTCAAGGCAGAAGGCAAGCCCTTCAACATGGGCATGGTCTTCCCTGTTTCCACCCACAATTATGAACTGCGCTACTGGCTAGCTTCCGGCGGTATCAATCCGGGCTACTATTCGCCTACCGACGTGTCCGGCCAGATCAAGGCCGATGCGCTTCTCTCGGTCACCCCTCCGCCGCAGATGCCCGCCACCCTTGAGGCCGGAACCATCTATGGCTATTGCGTCGGCGAGCCATGGAACCAGCAGGCTGTGTTCAAGGGCATCGGTGTACCGGTTATTACCGACTATGAAATCTGGAAGAACAATCCCGAAAAGGTGTTTGGTCTGACGGCCGAATTCACAGAGGAATATCCGAACACCACGCTGGCCATTACCAAGGCCCTCATTCGTGCGGCCAAGTGGCTGGATGAGAATGACAATGCCAACCGCATGGAAGCGGTCGAGATTCTCTCCCGCTCCGAATATGTCGGCGCGGACAAGGAAGTCATCGCCAACTCCATGACCGGCACCTTCGAATATGAAAAGGGCGACAAACGCCCGGTACCTGATTTCAACGTGTTCTATCGCTATTATGCGACTTACCCCTACTACTCCGACGCAGTCTGGTATCTCTCACAGATGCGTCGTTGGGGCCAGATCCCTGAAGCCAAACCTGACAGCTGGTATGATGAAGTTGCCAAATCGGTTTATCGCCCTGACATCTATCTGAAAGCGGCAAAGATGCTGGTCGATGAAGGCTATGCCGATGAGGCAGACTTCCCATGGGATAGTGATGGCTACCGCGAGCCGACCCCTGCCGGCGATATCATCGACGGTGTCCCCTATGACGGCAAGCAACCCAATGCCTATATCGATTCTCTCACGATCGGCCTTAAGTCCGGAGAGATCGTAGAAGGCAGCAACATCATCACGAAATAGGCCCCACTGGGGCGGTTATCCGGCTTCCCCCGACCGGGTAACCGTTCCCCATTCCCCATTCTCCATTTACTGAAACCAACGGCACGATTTTCATAGGGACCAGAAAAATGACCGACATGACCAGTAATACAGTGAGCAGTCCGGAACCAAGCATGCGTCAGCAGCGCATTCTGGCCTTCGTCAACAAGGCTAGCGGTTGGCTAGATGCTCTCGGCTTGTCCTGGTTGACACCCCTCATCAAGATTGCGGCAGGTGACAATCTGCGCGAACAAATGTCGGAGCTCAAGCGCGTTCTGCTTATACCGCTGATGGGTATTCTGGTTTTTCTCCTTCTCTGGGCAGGATTGGCACCGCAGGTCAAGACATCTCTGGGTGCCATTCCCGGTCCGGTGCAGGTTTGGCAACAGGCAGGCAATCTGTGGCAGGACCATTTGCGCGAACGCCAGAAAGCCGCCGACTTCTACGACCGGCAGGAGGAGCGCAACTCCAAGCTCGAAGCCGCAGGCAAGAGCGACAAGATCAAGTGGCGCACCTATACCGGCAAGCCAACCTATATCGACCAGATCGTCACCTCGCTCATCACGGTTGGTGTGGGCTTCTTCATCGGCAGCCTGATTGCCATCCCGCTTGGCATAGCCTCCGGCCTGTCCAAAACGGTCAATGGCGCCATCAATCCGCTGATCCAGATCTTCAAGCCGGTTTCTCCCCTCGCATGGTTGCCGCTCGTCACCATGATCGTCTCGGCGCTTTATGTGGATGTCGTTGACTGGCTGCCGAAATCGCTTTTGATCTCCGCCGTCACTGTGACCCTCTGTTCGCTTTGGCCAACGCTCATCAACACCGCGCTGGGCGTTGCATCTGTCGACAAGGATCTGATGAATGTCGGCCGCGTCTTGCAGCTTTCCACCTCCAAGACAGTGACCAAGCTGGTTCTGCCCTCGGCCCTGCCGCTGATCTTCACCGGGCTGCGCCTGTCCCTCGGTGTGGGCTGGATGGTGCTGATTGCCGCAGAAATGCTGGCGCAGAATCCCGGTCTGGGCAAGTTCGTCTGGGACGAATTCCAGAATGGCTCCTCCCAATCGCTGGCGAAAATCATGGTTGCGGTACTGACGATCGGTCTGGTTGGTTTCATCCTCGACCGGGTCATGTATGCCCTGCAACGCGCCTTCACCTTCAGTTCAAACCGCTAAGGGCAGCACCATGACTATTCTGGAAATCTCTAATCTGTCCAAGCATTATGGCGAAGGCTCCCATCGCAATGATGTCCTGACCGATGTCAACCTGAAGGTCGAAGAAGGGGAATTCATCGCCATTGTCGGCTTTTCCGGCTCTGGCAAGACCACTCTCATTTCATTGCTTGCCGGCCTTATCGAGCCGGAAATCGGCGGCGTCATCTTCAAGGGCAAGGAAATCGACGGCCCCAGCCCCGAGCGCGGACTGGTGTTTCAATCCTATTCCCTGATGCCCTGGCTTTCGGTGCAAGGCAATATCGCCCTGGCCGTTGACAGTGTTCACAAGAGCAAATCCAGAGAAGAGCGTGCCGCGCTGGTGGCGCACTATATCGAAATGGTCGGGCTCAGCCATGCGAAAGACCGCAATCCCTCCGAGCTGTCCGGTGGCATGCGCCAGCGCGTCGCCGTGGCCCGGGCGCTGGCCATGCAGCCCGAACTGTTGCTCATGGACGAACCACTCTCTGCGCTTGATGCCCTGACCCGCGCCAAATTGCAGGACGAGTTTGCAGCCATTTCACAAGAAGAGAAGAAAACCATCATTCTCATCACCAACGATGTTGATGAGGCCATTCTTCTTGCCGACCGGATCATTCCCCTAACTCCGGGCCCGAACGCAACACTGGGCAAGGAATTCAAGGTCGACCTGCCCCGCCCGCGCGATCGTGGCGCCATGAATCATGACGATGATTTCATTGCCTTGCGGGCCGCTGTTACGGAATATCTGATGTCGATCAGCGCCCAGAAAGCAGCTGAACAGCAGGAAGCTGACATTACCCTGCCCAATCTTATACCGATTGAAAAAGCCAGACGCAGCAAGAACAGACCGCTTCCAGCGGCCTATAGCGACACGGCCCGGTCGGATCGGGAGCAAGGCTATCTCGACTTCAGCCAGTTGACCAAGATCTACCCCACACCAAAGGGCCCACTGACAGTCGTCGACGGCTTTGACCTGAAGGTCAACAAGGGCGAATTCATCACCCTTATCGGTCATTCCGGCTGCGGCAAATCGACTGTGCTCTCCATGGCCGCCGGTCTCAACCCGATTTCGGCTGGCGGCATCATTCTTGATGGCAAGCATATCCAGAGTGCAGGCCCGGACAAGGCCGTGGTCTTTCAGGCCCCTTCCCTGATGCCTTGGATGACGGCACGAGAGAATGTCATGCTCGGTGTCGATGAAGTCTACCCCAAGGCCAGCAAGGCAGAACGGGCGGATATTGTCGATTACTATCTTTCCAGAGTAGGCCTTGGCGATAGCCTCGACAGGCTCGCATCTGACCTCTCCAATGGCATGAAGCAGCGTGTCGGCATCGCCCGCGCCTTTGCCCTTTCGCCCAAGCTTCTGCTGCTCGATGAACCCTTCGGGATGCTGGACAGCCTCACCCGCTGGGAATTGCAGGACGTTCTGATGGAAGTCTGGGATCGCACCAACGTCACCACCATCTGCGTCACCCATGATGTTGATGAAGCCATCCTGCTGGCAGACCGTGTGGTGATGATGTCCAATGGTCCCCGGGCTCGCATTGGCAACATCATGAAGGTCGATCTGCCGCGCCCGCGCTCGCGCAAGGAACTGCTCGCCCATCCCGACTATTATGCCTATCGCGAGGAATTGCTCGACTTCCTAGAAGCCTATGAAGGGGGCGCGGATCCGAGCGACGAGCAACTGAAATCCATTCAGCAGAAACGCGCCATGCGCCTTGCCCGTCAGCGCGGCGGCCAGAACAATTGTGCCGCCGAGTGAAAGAGATGAAAAAGAAGCTCGTTATCATTGGCAATGGAATGGCTCCGGGGCGCATGCTTGAGCATATACTCGCGATGGCCCCCGACGCTTTCGAAGTGACCATCTTCAACGCCGAACCTCGCGTCAATTACAATCGCCTGATGCTGTCTCCGGTCCTGTCGGGCGAAAAGACCTATCAGGACATCATCACCCATGGCGATGACTGGTATGATGCGCGGGGCATCACTCTGCACAAGAATGCGAAAGTGACAGAGATTGATCGCGAGGCAAGGATTGTCCGATCCGTCAATGGCATCGAAGCGGCTTATGATCAGTTGGTCATAGCCACCGGCTCAACGCCCTTTATCATTCCCCTGCCCGGCCATGATCTGGACGGGGTTCTGACCTATCGCGACCTTGATGATGTGGAATGCATGCTCAAGGTGGCCAGGGACGGTGGCCGCGCCGTGGTTATCGGTGGTGGCTTGCTCGGTCTGGAAGCAGCCGCCGGACTGAAAAAGCAAGGCATGGAGGTCACCGTCCTTCATCTCATGCCAACGCTCATGGAACGCCAGCTGGACCCGGCTGCTGGATATCTGCTGGAGCAGGCCTTTCAGGCTCGCGGCATCGAAATACGCACCCAGGCCAATAGCCGGGAAATCATCGGCAAGGATGGCAAGGTGATCGGTATCAGACTTGAGGATGGCACCGAGATCGATGCCTGCATCATCGTCATGGCAGTCGGAATACGGCCGTCCATCGCGCTGGCCAGACAGGCGGGGCTGGATGTCAATCGCGGCATTCTGGTTGATGATGCCATGTGCACATCCGATCCGGACATCTTCTCTCTTGGCGAATGCGTCGAGCATCGGGGCCAATGCTACGGGCTCGTTGCACCGCTTTATGAAATGGGTGCCGTGCTCGCTGACAATCTGCTGGGCAGGCACGCGCTTTACCATGGCTCGGTAACGGCAACCAAACTCAAGGTGACCGGCATTGATCTTTACTCTGCGGGAGATTTTGCCCCGGCGGACGACCGCGAGGACATCATCCTGCGCGATGGCAGCAAAGGCGTCTACAAGCGGCTGGTGCTGAAGGATAACAGGATTGTTGGTGCCGTACTCTATGGAGACACCACTGACGGCCCTTGGTTCTTCGAACTGCTGAAACAAGGCATTGATATTTCGCCACTCCGCGACACCCTCATTTTCGGGCAGGCCTATCAGGGCGAAGAATTTTTGCCCCCTGAAAAACAGGCATCAGTGCCAGAGAGAGAAGCCTCTGGCAGGAACGGTGCTCCCCAATCCGGAATGCACGAAAAGACCGGAACCAGAATGTTGAAACGGGTCGCATTTCGATAATTTTCGCAATAACCGCAATGACTTGCAAAGAGGGACAGGATGACTGACATGGAAAATGTGACCCGTACCACATGTCCCTATTGCGGGGTCGGGTGCGGCGTCCTGATAGAGAAGCTCACGGATGGATCCGTAAGGGTCAAGGGCGATCCTGACCATCCGGCCAATTACGGTCGCTTATGCTCCAAGGGCACAGCCCTTGCCGATACCATCGGTCTGGAAGACCGCCTGCTCTATCCGCAAATCAACGGCAAACGCGCCAGCTGGGATGAGGCACTCGATAGCATTGCCAGCCGCTTCAGGCAGATCATCGCCGAAGATGGCCCGGACGCCATCGCTTTTTATGTCTCCGGCCAAATTCTGACCGAAGACTATTATGCCGCCAACAAACTGATGAAGGGAGCAATCGGCTCCGCCAATATCGACACCAATTCGCGCCTTTGCATGGCCTCTTCGGTTGCCGGCCACAAACGGGCTTTCGGGGCGGATACGGTTCCGGGCTGTTATGAAGATCTCGAGCTTGCAGACCTGATCATTCTGACCGGCACCAATCTGGCTTGGTGCCATCCGGTTCTTTATCAGCGCATTGTGCAAGCCAGAAAAGGCAATCCGGATCTGAAGGTCATATTGATCGATCCGCGCCGCACGATGACCGCCGACATTGCCGACCTGCATCTGCCAATCAGCCCGGACGGTGACATTGCGCTATTTCTCGGGCTTCTGGCCGAGATCAGCAAATCGGGCTGTTACAATGGCGACTATGTGGAGGCATATACCTGCGGCATGCAAGACGCCGTATCAGAAGCAAACGCACTCTCATGGGACGAAATCCAGTCGCAAACAGGGCTATCTTCGCAAGAATTGCGGCGCTTCTACGATCTTTTCATCAACAGCGAGAAGACCGTCACGGTCTATAGTCAGGGCGTCAACCAGTCGCGCGTCGGATCGAACAAGGTCAATGCCATCATCAATTGCCATCTGGCAACCGGGCGCATCGGCCGCCCCGGCATGGGCCCCTTCTCTGTCACCGGGCAACCAAACGCGATGGGAGGCCGCGAGGTCGGCGGCCTTGCCAACATGCTGGCTTGCCACATGGACATTGAAAATGAGGCCCATCGCCAGATCGTCGGTGATTTCTGGCAGAGCGAGGCCTTGCCAACGAAGCCGGGACTGAAGGCGATAGACCTGTTTCAGGCGGTCGCTGATGGCAAGATCAAGGCGCTCTGGATCATGTCAACCAACCCGGTGGTCTCGATGCCAGACGCAAATGCGGTGCGGGCGGCCATCCAGTCCTGCCCTCTCGTGATCGTTTCCGACGTGCAGGCCCACACGGACACCCTCGATCTTGCGCATATCAAGCTACCCGCCGCTGCCTGGGGCGAGAAGGACGGAACCGTAACCAACTCCGAACGCTGCATTTCGCGCCAGCGGGCATTTCTGCCCGCTCCGGGAGAAGCCAGAGCCGACTGGTGGCATATGGCCGAAGTTGGACGCAGAATGGGGCTTGAGGCGCAGTTTGATTGGCAAAATCCTGCTGATATCTTCCGTGAATATGCCGCCCTGAGCGCCGAACACAACGATGGCACGCGCGATTTTGATATTGGCGCATGGCAAGACAGAGACGATGAAGCCTACGCCTCCATGGAGCCATTCCAGTGGCCGGCAAGAGCTGGCGATGTGCCCTCTCACACCAATCAGCGCTTCTTTGCCACTGGCGGCTTCTTTACCCCCGGCCGCAAGGCCCGCGCCATAGCCGTTACCACCGATGGAGTGTCTCAGGCGCAATCCACCTCTCCAGACCATGCCTTCATCCTCAACACGGGCCGCGTGCGCGATCATTGGCACACCATGACCCGCACGGCTCGCAGTGCGCGCCTGTCGGCTCATTTGTCTGAGCCCTATTGCGAAATCCATATTGATGACGCCAAACGACTCGAAATCGGCGACAACGATCTGGTTTGGATCGAAAATGGGCTCGGGCGCGTAACCGTGCGCGCCATGATTTCGGACCGGATCAAATCCGGCCATCTGTTTGTCCCCATGCATTGGACCGATCAATATAGCGCCAATGCCCGCATTGACCAGTTGGTACCATCCGTCAAGGACCCGGTTTCCGGCCAACCGGCTTCAAAATCGGCGCATGTGCGGATTTCCCGCGCCCGGATCGGTAGCTACGGTTTTGCTGTTCTGCGCGACAAACCGCAAGCGCTCTCCCTGCCCTATTGGACGCTGGCACGCTCCAAAGATGGCTGGCGTCTGGAGTTTGCCCTTGAAGAAGCCCCTGCGGCAGCAACGCCCGAAAGCATCAAGGCCGCGCTTGCCATTGACTGCGCAAATGAACCGCTCGCCTTTTTCGACCTTGGCAAACATCGCTGCCGTATGGCGTGGTTTGATGGCGACAAGCTCGTGGCGTCGGTTTTTCTGGCAAGCGAGCCGCTCACCCTTTCCCGAGAATTTGTCTCCAGCCAGCTGGGTGGCATCTGGTCGGGCATTGCCCAGAGGGCTCAGGTCATCGCCGGAGTTCCCGGAAAGGAAACGCCGGACAAGGGCAAGATCATTTGCGCCTGCATGAATGTCGGGCTTCATGAAATCGCAGCCGCCAAATCCAAAGGATGCTGCTCGGTAGATGCCATCGGCAAGGCCACCGGTGCGGGAACCAATTGTGGTTCCTGCAAACCCGAAATAGCGGAGATACTTCATGACGTTGCTGCAGAGTGAATCGCGAAATCCGAAACGGGCCCGGCGCAAGGATCACATTGCAGACCTTGCCACGCTGCCGGTCTTTTTCAACCTCAAGGGCCAGAAGGTGGTTCTGGCCGGATCCGGCGACGGGGCAGCATGGAAAGCCGAACTGCTCGCCGCTGCGGGTGCTCAGGTTCATATCTATGCATCAGCGCCCGAAGAAGAAATGACCCGGTTGCTTGCAGCCGCGCCAACAGGTGACAGATGTTATGTCTGGCATCAGCAAGACTGGCAGCCTGACGACTTCAAAGGCGCCATGCTGGCCGTAGGCGAGATTGAAGAAGCAGAGGAAGCCGAACGATTCCTTGCGGCGGCCAATTCAGCGGGTGCCATGGTCAATATCATCGATAATCCGGCCTATTGCCAGTTCCAGTTTGGTTCCATCGTCAATCGCTCTCCCGTTGTCATCAGCATTTCGACAGATGGGGCCGCCCCCATTCTGGGGCAGGCAATCCGGCGCCGGATAGAAAGCCTCATTCCACCCATGATGTCCGAATGGGCCAATCTGGCCCAGCGGCTGCGCCCGGCTGTGATGGAGCGTTTCAAACCCGGAGCCGGAAGGCGGCGCTTCTGGGAAGCCTTCGTTGATATCGCTTTTTCGGGAGCACATGCCAGCCCGGCAACAGGAATTGACGACATATGGGCAGACCTGGGCCTGGACAGATCGCGCACAAGCGGCAAGGTGACCTTCATCGATACATGGCACGGACAAGGCGACCTGCTGCCGATGCGCGCCATCCGCGCCCTGCATTCGGCCGACATCATCGTCTATGGCGATGAAACGAGCTGCGAAATTCTCGAACTGGCCCGCCGGGAAGCCCGCCGCCTCTCCATCAATGACGCAAAAAGCAGTCTTGGCGAAACGGACAAGGACACAACCGACCTGCTGAAAAAGCTTGTTCTCTCGGGCAAGCATGTCGTGCGGCTGATCTCGTCAGTGGAGCATTCGGGCTTGGAGCTCGAACAGGAACGGGCTTCTCTCGCAAGACACAGCATCGAGACAACGCTCATCCCGACCATTGCAAAGCCCGCAGCCGGAAGCAATGGCTCAGCCCCGTCCACATCGGGGCAGTCGGACAAATTGCCACGTCACCAGGCCACACAACGTCCCGCGCGGCAGCAATATATGTAGGGGCCAGCGCTTGCCACCGTCCGCGATAAATCCACTGCATCCACGCCAGGGTGTGGATAGCGCAAATGCGGCAATGCGCAAACAAGCCATCGCGAAACGGCCAGCAATTGCTCGCTCTTTTGTTGGCCAATCCTGAATTTACGCTGCATTTCCCCGATGCGCCCCTCTGGCATCGCACCCCTTGCCTCTTCTCCAGCCCGATGCCGCAAACCGGGACAAGCGGCAAAACACCCCGCCCCTCTTGCCACAATGAAGAAATCCGGGCCGATTTCGAAGGACTTTGCAAGCTTTCAAACGCGACCGAAGTCGCATCTCTTGCCCGCTTTTCGATGCAGTTGCCGGAGCACCCTTGCGCAGCGGTTGGTTGACATTTGCGCCACCCCACCATACTATTTGTCGACATAAGAAATACAAATAATAGTCATCTGATGTCATCAGAGAAACCACAGCAATTGCCTTGAAAACGAAAAATATCGATCTCGCCAAGTTTTACTGAGCCAACCCTTTCGTCAAAAAGTCCAGCCATTGCGCTCATGATGCTATCAGTCTGTCTAATGCTCTGGTATGTGCGGTAGCCGCCAAGCGTTTGAAAGGTTGACCCGTGAACGAAGATACGTCCCATTCTTCCAGCCTGATCAAAGTAGAAAATCTGACTGTCGCCTTCGGAGAGGAGCGTGTTGTCGAGGAGCTTAGTTTTTCGGTTCGCTCGGGTCAGACATTGGCCATTGTGGGAGAAAGCGGGTCTGGCAAGTCTGTTACCTCCCTCTCCATCCTGCGCCTCGCCGACATGGCAGGTGCCCATTATGAATCGGGTCGGATCCTCTTTTCAGGTGCCGCCGGCGAGCAGGATCTGCTGAGCCTGTCGCAAAAGGAAATGCGGTCCATACGTGGCAAGGAAATTGCCATGATCTTTCAGGAACCGATGACCTCGCTCAATCCGGTCTTCACCGTCGGCGACCAGATCGCCGAGGTGCTGCAACTGCACGAAAAAATGACCCGTAATGACGCCCTCAAGGAAGGGATCAAGCTGCTCAGGATGGTGCGCCTTGGCGATGCCGAGAGCGTGATCAATCGCTATCCGCACCAGCTGTCAGGAGGCATGCGCCAGCGGGTGATGATCGCCATGGCGCTGGCCTGTCGCCCCAAGCTGCTGATTGCCGATGAGCCGACCACCGCACTGGACGTGACCATTCAGGCCCAGATTCTGGCCATTCTGAGAGACCTGAAAGACCGCCTCGACATGGGCATCATTTTCATCACCCACGATATGGGCGTGGTGGCAGAAATGGCCGATGATGTGGTGGTCATGCGCAAGGGGCGCAAGGTGGAGGAACAGCCGGTCAACGACATCTTCGCCAATCCGCGCCATCTCTACACCCAAACCCTGCTTTCCGCCGTCCCAAGACTTGGAGCCATGAATGGGGAAGATTTCCCCAAACGCCAGCCGGTGGCCATCTATGACGAACAGGGGGGACATATCGAGGGCGAGGAGCGGATCCAGAATACCGCCGACTATGGCAGCGATCCGCTGATAGAAGTCAAGGAACTGGTGGTTCGCTTCAACGTCAAAAAGAGTTTCCTTGGCCGCCCCACCCACCGGGTGCATGCGGTCGAGCGCATCAGCCTTGACATCTATCCGGGCGAAACGCTGGCCCTTGTGGGCGAGAGCGGTTCGGGCAAGTCGACCATCGGTCGCACCATCCAGCAGCTGCAGGAAAGTCAGGATGGCTCGATATGCTTCAAGGGTGAAAGTCTGGCAGACATGAGCAAGTCTCAGCGCCGAGCCCTGCGCAAGAAGATCCAGTATATCTTTCAGGATCCCTATGCTTCTCTGGATCCCCGCAAGACCGTCGGCTTTTCCATCGCCGAGCCCCTGCGCACCCATGACATTCTCCATGATGACGGCCTGATAAATGCCCGCGTTGCCGAGCTGCTGGAACGTGTCGGCCTGATGCCCGACCATGCCCGGCGTTATCCGCATGAATTTTCCGGTGGCCAGCGCCAGCGTATTTGCATTGCCCGCGCCCTTGCCTCCGATCCGGAACTGATCATTGCCGACGAGGCCCTGTCTGCCCTCGACGTATCGGTTCAGGCCCAGATCATCAACCTGTTCATGGATCTGCAGGCCGAGCGTGGCCTGTCCTATCTCTTCATCAGCCACGACATGGCGGTGGTTGAGCAGATGAGCCATCGCGTCGCGGTGCTCTATCTGGGCCAGATCGTCGAAGCGGGCAGCCGCCGCCAGATCTTTGAAGACCCGCAACATGCCTATACCCGCAACCTGCTATCCGCAGTGCCGGTTGCCGATCCGGGCAAGCGGGTGATGCTAGCCATCAATGAAGATGAAATCCCCAGCCCCATAAGGGCAGTGGGCAACGAGCCGGACATCCTCACTCATAAAGAGGTAAGCCCGGGCCATATTGTCGCAAATCAATAATTTCCTATTCGAAACAAGGGAACTGAAAATGAAAAGAATGTTGAGAAACACAGCTGCCGTCATGGCCATTGCCGTGGCCAGCATGGGGTTTACCGCAGGCTCAAGCATGGCTGCAGGCAAATTGTCTGTTTCCGTGGCGCTTGATCCGGGCAGTTGGGATCCGATCGACACATTTCTGGTCGCATGGGGCGCTGTCGGCTCCAACATTTTCGATGGCCTGACGGAACGCGATACCAACGCCAAACTGCATCCCGGGCTCGCCACCAGTTGGGAAGTGCTCGACGACGGCGTTCGCATTCGTTTCAAGCTGCGTGAAGGCGTCAAGTTCCACAATGGCGAGGTCTTCAACGCCGAAGCCGTCAAATTCACCTTCGACCGACTGCTCGGCGACATCGGCGCCAAAGGCCCGCAGCGCGCCAACTATACCTCGGTCGACAGTGTCGAGATCATTGACGACTATACTGTCGATTTCCATCTCAACCAGCCAGACCCGGTATTGCTGACCAAGCTGGCAGGCTATGGCGCAATGATCGTTCCGCCGAAATATATCGCCGAGAAGGGCGAGGATTATTTCAACACCCATCCGGTCGGAACCGGCCCCTTCAGCTTCGTATCCTATGAACCCAAGGTCGAGCTGGAGCTAAAAGCCAACCCGGACTATTGGGGCGATGTCGCCAAGATTTCTGAACTGGAATATCGCTTCATCTCCGAAATTCCGACCGCTGTGGCTGAATTGCAGGCCGGACGTCTGGATATTGTCGAAGACCTTCCCATCTCGATGTTGTCGGTGGTCAAGGATGACGCCAAGCTTGATGTCGTTTCAACCGCGGGCCCGACCGTCTATGGCCTGCGCTTCAATACCCGCGACGGCATCACCGCCAACAAGGATGTCCGCAAGGCCATCATCATGGCCGTTGACCGCGAAACCATCATCAAGTCACTGCTGGCAGGCGAAGCCGAAGAAATCGCCAGCTTCCAGAGTTCGCTGTCCTTTGGTTACGATCCAGAGCTGAAGCCTTTGCCCTACAATCCGGAAGAAGCCAAGAAACTGCTCAAGGCAGCCGGTGTTGCGTCCGGGGCAGAAGTCCAGATCGACATCCGCGCAGGCAAACCAACCTTCAACGAAGTGGTTCAGGCCGTTGGCGCTTACTTGCAGACCGTTGGCCTCAAGGCTGTGATCAAGCCCTATGAAAACAGCGTCTTCCTCAACGATATCGTGCCGCAGGGCAAGACCGGCGCACTGTTCCAGCAGAGCTGGGGCGGCTGGACGCTGGATTATGACAACACCGCCTATCTGCTCTATCACACCGGCCAGAAATGGAACCCATATGGCACCGACGCCAAGCTTGATGCCATGCTGGAAGAGCAGCGCCCCCTGACTGATGTGGCAAAGCGCGAAGAACTGCTCAAGGGCATAGGCGCCTATGTCGCCGATGAGGCGCTTGAAATGCCGCTCTATGGTCTCAAGGCCATCTATGGCGTCAACAAGCGTCTGGAAGGCTTCGTCCCAGCACCGGACAACCGCATCAAGCTCAATACGGTATCCGTCAAGGAATAGTCCTTCAGAGGATTTAAAAACGGGGGGGACAGACATGCCCTCCCCTCAGACTGCAAGACCAACTCAAAGCCCGAACGGAGGTCGGTCGCATGGCCGGGTTTATTGTCAAACGCATGTTGCAGGCAATCTTTGCCACGCTCATTGTCACCCTGCTGGTGTCTTATGCCATTCGCCTGACGGGCGATCCGGCGCTCATGCTGACGCAGGGCGCAGGCAGCATCACCGAAGCCGATCTGGTGCGCATCCGCGAGGCACTCGGCGTCAACGAGCCCTTCTTCGTGCAATATTTCGGCTTCCTCAAGGATATGGTGACCCTTGATTTCGGCCGCAGTTTTCTCGGTGGAACTTCGGTTGCCGTGCTGATCGGCGGAGCGCTGCCCTCGACGCTGGCGCTGGCCTTCTGGTCGATGCTGATTTCCATCGTCTTTTCCATTCCCTTGGGCATCACCGCCGCGATCCACCGCAACAAGGCTGTCGATCAGGTCATTCGCGTCATTTCGCTGGTCGGGCTGTCCTTCCCCAACTTCTGGCTCGCCATCATGCTTGTGCTGGTCTTCTCCATCACATGGAACATCTTGCCTCCGAGCGGCATGTCCGGCCCCCTGTCCTACATCATGCCCGCCGTCACCATGGGCGTCATCCTGATGGCGGTCAATGTGCGCCTAGTGCGCACGACCATGCTGGAAACCCTCAATGCGCAATATATCATGGTGGCCCGCGCCAAGGGCCTGTCGGAAACCAAGGTGCTTTACAAGCATGCCCTGCGCAACTGCGCCATTCCGCTGATCACCTATATGGGCCTTCAATTTGGCGGGCTGCTGGGTGGCATCGTCGTCATCGAGCGGGTATTCAACTGGCCCGGCATGGGCACGCTGGCCTTTGATGCCGTCGGCGCACGCGACTATCCGGTGCTTCAGGCCTCCATCATGGTGCTGTCGCTGATGATCATCATCGTCAATCTGCTCGTCGACATCATCTATGGTCTTGTCGACCCGCGCATCAGAACGGAGTAGCAGCCATGGCTCAGTCCAAAAGCAGAAAACGCCGGTTCAATCCGGGCATGGAACTGATTGTCGGGGCCACTCTGGTCACGCTCATTGTGTTGTCCGCCCTGTTTGCCCACCAGCTTTTCCCCGAAGGCTTCGACAGGATTGATCTTTTGTCGCGCCTGACCCCACCCTTCCTCAAATCGGTGCATCCGCTGGGATCCGATCCGCTGGGGCGTGACGTGCTGGCCCGCGTCGTGGCCGGAGGGCGCATCTCGCTGCTGGTTGGCATCAGCTCGGTCATCGGCGCCGTTTTGGTTGGCGTGACCATCGGCCTCATCGCCGGTTTCTATCGCGGCATAACCGACATGCTGATGATGCGCTTCGTCGATATCCAGCTCGCCCTGCCCTTTATCCTGCTGGCCATCACCTTCATCGCCATCGTTGGCGGCAGCCTGATGAACACCATCATCCTGCTGATTGTTTCCCAATGGGTGCAATATGCCCGTCTCGTGCGCGGTCAGGTTCTGGCGCTCAGAGACCGGGAATTCATTCTCGCCGCCCGCGCCATCGGCGTGAAGGACTGGCGGATCATCGTCCAGCATCTGCTGCCCAATCTCACCGGCCCGGTCATCGTCTTGATGACGCTCAATGTGGCCAACAATATCCTTCTGGAAAGCAGCCTGACCTTTCTTGGCCTCGGGGTTGACCCGACCATTCCCTCTTGGGGTGGCATGCTGGCCGAAGGACGCTCCTATCTGCAAACCGCCTGGTGGGTCAGCGTGTTCCCCGGCCTTGCCATCATGCTCACCGTACTCGGATTGAACCTTCTGGGCGACTGGATGCGCGATCGGCTCGACCCAACCGGAAAGACGTCTCTATGACACTTCTTCTTGAAAAGACATTCCCCCGCACTGTCGACAGGCTACCGGCCCTTCTGCTGGAAAAGCAGGCAAAAACCGCGAAACTGTGGCTGTTAGACGACAGGGAAAATCGCGAAGCCCTGCAAGCCGCGCTTGCTGCCAAAGGCATCAAGGCCCGCGTGCATTCCAGCTTCAAGCCTCTGGTGCATTTCTTCCTTGAAGATATCGACAGGCATGGGCTTGCTTCGGTTGCCATCACTTATCCGGTGCATGAAGCCGCGCCGGAACAGCGTTTTCTGCTGGAAGCCTATCCGCTGGCAGAAATCCTCAAGCCAGCCGAGGTCAGTCTCACTCCATCGGCCAAGGGCCAGGATCTCCATTATAGTGTGTCTCTCACATGGCAAGACGGGCGGCAGGAGAGCCATAAGGTGCTGGCTCCCAACCATCTGCACAAGGATTGCATCGGAGAAGATGCTCTCTCTCCTACTGGCTGGATTGAATGGGAAGATGGCAGCCAAGAGCGCCTCGAAACAGACTATGAGCAATTGTTCAACGCGGTTCTCACCGGTATCAAAAGCCATGACTGGGGCCATACCGAACCTTATTTCGGCGAGTTGAATATCACGGCCCAGCTCCCGGCCCGGGATGAGTGGCTGGCCATGAAACCGGTTGATGCCATCATCAGCCTGAGGGAATCCCTGCATGAGGATTTCTATTTCTCCCTGCTTGAAATCTTTCAGCAAAAATCGGGCCGTCCCGTTGGCGACCGGGGCCTGATGCCGGGGCAGATCGTGCCGGAAATACTCCAAGGCAGCAAGGACGCTGCGCTCTATGTCAAGGTGGAGACCCGCCCCCTTACCACATCGGAAACCGAGACGGACGACACCGAGCCGGTGGAAAGGCTGTCAACGCCCTTTACCGCCGCCCGCATACGCCGCGAACTGGCAACCATCAAGGGCGAGCCGTTCGAAGCAACATCCCGCGCGGGGCGCAGTGTTTGTGCGCGTTACCATAAGGGAGACAAGGACGGATTGGAGCGCCCTGTCATCATTTCCGGCGGTCAGCATGCCAATGAGGTGACAGGAGCGGCAGGTGCCATGCGCGCCGGGCTGGAACTGGCCAAACGCCCCAACGCCCATTTCGTCATCTCACCGCTGGAAAATCCGGACGGCTACGAGCTCGGCTGGCGGTTGCGCAAGGATAACCCGCATCATATGCATCATGCGGCCCGTTACACCGCCTTTGGCTGCGATCTGGAATATCGCCCGGCTGACTCGCCATTTGAAACGGCGATCCGTTTCGAAGCCGAGCGTCTGAGCGGCGCCAAACTCCATGTCAACCTGCATGGCTATCCGGCGCACGAATGGACCCGTCCGCTGACGGGCTATGTTCCGCGGGGCTTTGGAATGTGGACCCTGCCAAAAGGCTTCTTTCTCATCATTCGCCATCATGAAAGCTGGAAAAAGCAGGCCTATTCCCTGATCGAACAGATCACAGAACGGCTCGCAGAAGACAAGGCCCTGCTGGACTATAACGCCCGAGAAATCGCACTTTACAGCGCCCATGCAGGAAAGCCCGAATGGCCGATCATCAATGGCTTCCCGGTCATGATCTCGGTGGATGATCGGCACCGTGTCCCGGTTACCCTCATCACCGAATATCCCGACGAGAGCATCTATGGTGATGATTTCATTCAGGGCCACAAGTCCCAGATGAAAGTGGCCGTATCTGCCTATGATATCTGGCAGAACATCGATTTCCCATCGTAAGAACATGCGGCAAGAGATGGCAACGGATGCCTGTGTAGGGGCAATAGCATGCGCCCACACACAGGCAAAAGCCTATGGCATCACACTGATTTCCATGCGCCTGCCAAGCCTTCTCCAATGAAGAAAATGGTAAAGGCGCACAAAAACATGCGAACGCCACCCTGAAGGAATGCGCACAGCCCATAGTTCAAGGCAAAGCATCAGATTTTGCAGAATGTGTCCCTTGCCCGGAATATGCCTCACGGACAATCAGAAAATTGGTTGCGGGGGCAGGATTTGAACCTGCGACCTTCAGGTTATGAGCCTGACGAGCTACCGGGCTGCTCCACCCCGCGCCAAAGAAATTGCGACGCAAGCAATATAATCACCATATGGTCTCGACAGAGACATATTTCAAGGAAGCTTGAAACGGGAAAAGATTGATTGCCAAGGCTACGAATGAGCCTGTTTGCATTTCGTGCAGCTGAGTAACAAATCTCTCGCCCGCACACAAGCGAAAAAATTCAAGCTCAACGATTTTATTTTTCCGGCATGCAGCCCGACGAGCAGAAAATCAAGCATCCACCATGGAAGGCTGACGCGCCGCCAGAGCGGTTATTATCTTTGCGTGACGCTCCACATCGACAGGCAGCATGAGTTTTGACCGCTCGACCGAGCGTATGATCCGCGCTTTATCCCTGTGCCGCGCTGCAACATCTTCAATTCGGGCCCACAGGCATGTCAGCAGGGTTGCCTGTGTCAACAGCATGAAATCATGGGCAAACACGCTTCGTTCCTCAAGGTCGAGAAGCTGTTGACGAGCCTCGCGCCAGATCGTCAGGCAATGCGCAACCAGTTCATTGCCTTGGAATTCCGCCATATAGGCGTCCAGAGCGTCAGCCGGACGCCCCGAGACAAGCCGGGTTGTCAACGCCCGGGCATGAATGCCATTCGTGCCTTCATAGATCGATGTTATCCGCGCATCCCGATAGGTCTGCTCAAGGCGATAGTCTCGCAGATAGCCATAGCCCCCCAATATTTGAATTCCCATAGATGCGGCCTTGATACCAGCATCGGTGCAATAGCTTTTGGCAAGCGGCGTTAGCATCTCGACAAGGTCGGGATTATCGCCCTTTTCCAGCGTAACAAGAGCCAGATGGGCCATCGCCCGTCCGCCCAATGCCAGTTGGTCAATTTCCTCAAGCATCCGCTGAATATCGGCATGGTCGGCAAGCCTTGCGTCGCCACCATCGGCCAAACGGCCCTGCTTTCGCTCATAAGCGTAGGCACTGGCCACATCATAGGCACGAGCGGCATGGGCAACACCTTGCAAGGCCACATCGGCGCGGGCATGATTCATCATGGTGAACATGGCAAGCAGCCCCTGCCCCTCCTCGCCAATCAATTCGGCCTCGGCCCCCGCAAAGACCATCTGACAGGTGGGCGAGGCATGCAACCCCATCTTCTCCTCGATCCGCGCCACACAGACAGCATTGCGCGCGCCGTCTCCTTTCTCGGAAGGGCAGAGAAAGAGCGACAACCCCTTGATGCCGTTATCACTAGTACGCGCCAGCACCAGATGCAGGATATTGTCGCTCATATCCTGATCGCCGCCCGAGATGAAGATTTTCTCCCCTTCCAGATGCCAACCTTCGCCCCGACGCCGGGCGCGACAGCTTATCCGCGACAGATCGGATCCGGCAGAAGGTTCGGTCAGGCACATGGTGGCCAATGTCGCGCCAGAAACCAAACCGGGCAAATGGCGCATTTGCTGCGCCTCGGTTCCAAAGCGCAGAAGGGTACGCACGGCTCCGGGCACAAGGCCGGTCACCATCTGGAAACTGTGATTGGCTCCGGCCAGAATTTCCACCAGAATGGCCTGCATGATATCACCAAGCCCCTGCCCGCCAAGCTCCTGCCCGGCATGGCGCTCTGGGGCCGACAGGCTCGGCCAGCCCTGTTCGGCATAGGCGCGATAGGCCTCTTTGAAGCCATCCGGCATGAAGACCCGGCCATCTTCCAGCCGACATCCCTGCCGGTCGCCCGTCTCGTCAAGTGGTGCAATCTCCGCCTCCACGAAAGCGGCAAAGTGGCTGGCAATTTCGCCAGCCAGTTCTGCGTCCCAATTTGGCAATTCACCGGCCCCGGCCACATGGACAAGGGAGAAGAGAATATCATCGATTGGCGCGCAAAAAGGCTTCATCACCCCAGCCCCAAAATACGGGCCGCATTGCCCTTGATGATATCTTCGCGCAACGCGTCTTTGATCGCGATCTGCTCGAAATCAGCGAGCCAGCGCTCCGGTGTGATCATTGGCCAATCGGAGCCAAACAGCACCTTCTTCTTCAAGATGGAATTGCAGTAGCGCACCAGAATTTCGGGGAAATATTTCGGTGACCAGCCGGAAAGATCGATATAGACATTGGGCTTGTGCTGGGCCACAGCAAGCGCCTCCTCCTGCCATGGGAAGGAGGGGTGGGCCAGAATGATTTTCAGGTCAGGGAAATCCACCGCCACATCATCCATATAGATGGGGTTGGAATATTTCAGCCGCATGCCGTTGCCGCCCGGCATGCCGGAGCCAACGCCGGTCTGGCCGGTATGAAACAGCGCAATGCCGCCCTCTTCCTCTATCGCTTCATAAAGGGCATAGGCCATCCGGTCATTGGGGTAAAAGCCCTGCATGGTGGGGTGGAATTTGAAGCCCCTGATGCCGAAGTCGCGCATCAGGCGACGCGCCTCGCGCACCCCCATTTTGCCCTTCCATGGGTCGATGGAAGCAAAGGGAATGAGCACATCGTCATTCGCGGCGGCCAGTTCGGCGACCTCTTCATTCTTGTAGCGGCGATAGCCGGTTTCCCGTTCCGCATCGACGGGAAAGATCACGGCGGCAATATTCTGCTCACGATAATGCTGCGCCGTCTGCGGCACTGTCGGCGGGTGGGTCCATGGTGCCCGAAAATAACTGGCCATGGTCGCCTGAAGCTCGTCATAGCCATCATCGGTGTGGCAGCCGCATGGTTCCTCTGCATGGGTATGAATATCGATTGCGCGAATTTTGGCAAGATCAACCATCTTTGCGCTCCTTCCCTATATCGTCGTCACGGCCGGATCGGCATCGTTATAAAGGCGTTCGAGCAGCGCCATGCGCCTGCTCAGCACCTTGCGGACATTGAGATTGCCCTTTGCAGTCATCTCCCCTTCCTGCATGGAGGGAGGCTCCTGCAACACGATGGCCCGTGAAATATGCGTCGAAGAGCCCGAGATGGAGCGCGCACGTTCGGCCAAACGTCGCTGGATCTCGCCCTGCAACAGCTTGCAGCGATAGGCCCCCTGATCCTCGATAAGATCGAAGCCAAGCCGCTTCAATTCCGACTTGTTGGGGAAGATCATCACTCCGATTTCGTTGAGATCCGCCCCCGTAATGACAAGATCAAGGGCCAATGGTGCCAGCGAACTCATCATGTCCAGACGCAGCTTGGAGGCACGCACCCACGTTCCCGTCAGCAGCTTGAAATCCTCGGAAATGCGCCCGTCGAACTTCATCCCCTTGTTGATGTCATCGGGATCGACAAGCACCATGGCGTCCCCCGTGATCAGATAGCCTTCTTCATCAAAGGCCGCAGCAGTCTTTTCCGGATCATTGTAATAGCGCTTGAAAATGCTCGCCCCCTTGACCCGCACTTCAAAGCGCATATCCTCATCAGGCAACAGCTTCACGGTCACATCATTGAGCGGCACACCGACCACCCCGGCCCTGTCGACCGGTTCATGCTGCATGATGCAGGCCGGTGCGGTTTCCGTCATGCCCCATGAAGAGGTCATCAGCGGTATTTCGCCGCGGATCTCCATCGCCATCCGCTCAAAACCCTGCCAGACATCCTGCGGCAGCGACGCCCCGGCATAGAAGATCAGATCGAGATCCTCGAAGAAACGCTGGCGCAATCCCTTGTCGGCCTCCAGCGCTTCCAGCAGCATGGCAAATCCGACAGGGACGTTGAAGCAGGCAGTCCCAGTCACCAGCGACAGATTTTCCACGGTGCGGGCAAACAGACCACTGACCGGCTTGCCATCGTCAATATAGTAGCTGCCGCCATTGGCCAGCATCATGTTGAAATTATGCGACCCGCCAAAAACATGGTTCCAGGGCAGCCAGTCGACCACGCGCGGTGGGCTTTTTCTCAGAAATGGCAGGGCATCGGCAATCTGGGTCTGGTTGACGCACATCATGCGATGGGTGGTTTCCACCCCCTTGGGGCTTGATGTCGAGCCGCTGGTCATCAGGATCTTGACAACACTGTCTGCGCTAACCCTGCCGAAGGCGGCGTCCACATCAATGCCGGCATCCCCGCGCAACAGCGAAGCAAAGGATGTCACGCGGGTATTGTGTCCCGGTCGTGACGCGATAACGTCAACGCCCTGCAACGCCTCAAGTTCCAGCGCTTCGCGATACTGGTCCGCATCGGACACATAGGCCATGCGCGGCTTCACCAGTTCGATGACATGGCGCAGGCGGCCATGGGCACCATGGATGAGAGAATATTGCTCGGCAACAGGAACAGTGGGGACACCAACATATTGCGCAGCCAAGGTCAGCAGGCCATGGTCCAGCCCGTTGCCGGACATGATCAGCAGTGGCGTTTGCGGCCCCATGCCGCGCCCAAGCAGGGCAGCGGCAAGCGCCCGCACTTTCTGCAATGTAGAAGCATAGCTTTCTTCATGCCAACCGGCACCACTGCGCTCCGCGATGAAAACACGACCCGGCGCTTCCCTGCTCCAGCGATTGAGCCAGTCACCTGTGCGCTCGACAACCGGCCCAAGGGCATGGTTGGAACGAAGAAGGATAGAGCCATCCGGACGGTCCTTTCGACAAACCGAATGCGGTTGAAAGCTCTGTGTCATTGTCATCGTCCAGCCCCTCCCAAGTCTTGACGTTTCCGCTGGGTGACTTGGCGAACTTCCTCCCGCCGCCAATCCAGCCCAGATTTCGAATTCTCCCGTGATTACAGATGGCTCACTTGAAATTTGGAGCCCGCTTTTCAAGGAAGGCCTTCAGGCCTTCCTGCGCATCCGGACTGGTCTGGGTCAGAGCTGCGCAGAGGCTCTCGGTAAACAGTCCATCCGCCTTGGCCATATCCTCAATCCGGCTCAGCGCCTGGATCATGATATAGTTGGACAGCGGCGCATTGGAGGCGATCTTGCCCGCCAGATCCATGGCCATATCAAGCGCTTCGCCCTCACCGACGGCATAATGGGTGAGCCCCAGAGCCAGCCCCTCATCGGCTCCATATTTGCGCCCCGTCAGCATCATCTCGATCATACGATCGGCGCCCAGAATACGGCCGACCCGGACACTAGCCCCGCCTCCAACGAAGATTCCCCGCCGCCCTTCGGGTAGCTGAAAGATGGTGGAAGGCTCGGCAATGCGCACATGAGTTGCCGTGGCCAGTTCCAGCCCGCCACCGATCACCGCGCCAAACATTGCCGAGACGACGGGCAATCCGCCGAACTGGATGCGATCCAGAACCTGATGCCAGCCGCGGGAATGACGCATAGTCCCTTCCGCATCGCGCGCCACATGCTCACTGAGATCAAGCCCGGAGCAATAATGCCCCGCAGTTCCTGTCAAAACGGCCACCTTGACCCCTTCGGGCGGCTTCGAAAAGAAGGCATCTATGGCTTCCAGCAGCTCGTCACACATGGCATTGCGCTTGGTGGGCCGGTTCATGGTCAGGATTGCAATGCTTTCCCTGATTTCCACACTGAGTATCGATTGGTCGGTCATGATCTTTTGCTGTCCTCGGGCAGCCTTAACGGGGCGGCAGACGCACCGCGCCATCAAGGCGGATGGTCGTGCCGTTCAAATAGGGATTGGCAATGATCTGCCCGGCCAGCATGGCATATTCCTCGGGCAATCCGAGCCGGTCGGGAAAGGGAATATTCTTGGTGATCTCTGCGGCCACCTCTTCGGGGAGCCCTTCCATCATCGGTGTGTGAAAGAGCCCCGGCGCAATGGCCATCACCCGGATGCCGAAGCGCGAAAATTCACGTGCTGCCGGCAGGCACAGGGAGGCAATGGCTCCCTTGGACGCGGCATAGGCCGCCTGCCCCAACTGGCCGTCCTGATAGGCCACCGAGGCAGTATTGATGATCACGCCGCGCTCTCCACCGTCAAGCGGTGCCAGTTCCATCATCCGGCGGGCAGCATGGGTCATGACATGATAGCTGCCATAGAGATTGACCTTCAGCGTTCGGTCAAAGACATCAAACGAGGTCTTGCCGCCCCGCCCGACGATACGCGCCGCAGATCCTATCCCGGCGCAACTGATGGCAATGCGCGGGCTGCTTCCAAAATGACCTGCCACGTCTCCAATCGCCCGGTCAACCTCGGCCTCATCGCTGACATCGGCCCTTACCGCAAAGGCATCGATGGAGCGGGCGACGGCCTCTGCCCGCTCGCCATCGAAATCGAGGATCGCCACGCGCGCACCAGCTTCTGCCAGATAGCGGGCCGTTGCCGCCCCCAGACCACTCCCGCCGCCGCTGACCAATGCGATTGTCTTGTCGATCTGCATTTTCTCAATCCATCAAATATAGCTTGGCCCCAGCCCGTTTAGCCGGGCAGCAAAAATAGTGTGATCGCCGGAAACAATACCAGGATGATCACGCGAATGATGTCCGAAGCAACGAACCACATCACGGCCTTGTAGGTTTGCGAGATTTTGGTCTCGACCGCCAGCGAGTTGATAATGAACAGATTCATTCCCACCGGCGGTGTGATCAACCCGACCTCGACGACAATCAGAACCAATATCCCGAACCAGATCGCCAGCTGCTCGGCGCTCATGCCGAAATCAAGAACACTGATCACCGGAAAGAAGATCGGGATCGTCAGCATGATCATGCTGAGACTATCCATCAGGCAACCGAAGATCAGATAGAAAACGAGGATCAGCGTGAGCACCGTCCATGGGCTGAAGCCTTGCCCGATGACCCAGTTTGAGAGTTCCTGCGGAACCTGACTAAGCGCCAGAAAACTGTTGTAAAAGCCAGCGCCCAACACGATGAAGAAGATCATCGCGGTACTGGTTGCCGTGGCTATGAAGCTGCTCTTGAGCACCTGCCAGTTAAGATTTCCCTTGAGCAGTGCAATCAAGCCGGTTCCTGCTGCACCGACTGCAGCCCCTTCTGTGGGCGTAAACCAGCCCAGATAGATCCCGCCAACCACAACGGAGAAGACAAGCAGCACAGGCCAGACATCGACCAGATCGCGAAACCGCTGCGCATAGGGCACCGGCTCCCGCGTTCCCGCCGAACCGGGCCGCAGGCGCACATAGATCGATATGGTGATGATATAGCCGATTGCCGCCAGAATGCCCGGCACGAACGCTGCCAGAAACAGCTTGGCAATATTCTGCTCGGTCAGAATGGCATAGATCACCAGAATGAAGGAAGGTGGAATGAGAATGCCGAGCGTGCCACCGGCGGCCAGCGTGGCCGTGGCAAAGCCTCCTTCATAGCCATAGCGGCGCAATTCCGGCAAAGCCACCCGGCTCATGGTCGCCGCCGTTGCCAGAGACGAACCGCAGATCGCGCCGAAACCGGCGCAGGCCCCGATTGCCGCCATGGCAACGCCCCCCTTGCGATGACCAAGCCAGCTTTCCGCCGCCTTGAAGAGGGAGCTGGAAAGACCTGACAGTGAGGCAAACTGCCCCATCAGCAGAAACATCGGAATGATGGTGAGCGAATAGCTCGAAAAAGTGGAGTAGGTCTCGCTCTTGAGCTTGGCGAGCACCATGTTAGGCCCGTCCATGGCCAGATAAAGCCCGCCCATGCCACAGATCATCATCGCAAGACCGATCGGCGCTCGCAAAAAGATCATGACCAGCAGAACCGGAAATGACAGATAGCCCAGTTCCAGATTGCTCAATGGACCGCTCCTTCGGTATAGGGAAGATAATGCCGCCCCGAAATGATTTCAGCCAGACGCGCAAGGGCGCAATAGCAACTGATCATTGAGGCAACCACAGCCGCGGCAAAGCTGGCGGCATAAGCCCACCAGACAGGAAACTGAATGAGGTAGGTCGTCTCGCCATATTCCATCTTGTTTTCCATGCCGACAAACAGCCGCCATGTGATCAACAGGATAACCAGCCCGAGCTGAATTTCCCAAAAAGCCATGATGTAGCGGTTGGTTTTGCTGGACAGTAGCGAAGTGAAGACATCCACGGTCGCATGCGCCGAATAGAGCTGGCAAACAGGCAGAAAGGCGAAGATAACAAAGGCAATGCCTGCTTCCACCAACTCGAAATCACCATTGACGGGACCAACCCCGCTGCCCAGCAGCAGGTCTGCCACGCCCTCGGAAATGGCTCTGAGCGCGGAGGAATGGCCAATCGTATTCAGGCTGCGCCCCAATATACTCAGGCAGGTAAGCAGGATCAGTGCAACAAGCACAATTCCCCCGATGACAGCCATCAAGCGCGCGGTGCGCTCTACAACTTTCAGCATATCTCACGTCTCCAGGCTCGTGAAAAGAGGCTCCCGGATTCGCCAGAACCCGGGAAGCAGCATCAAAATGGTGATCGTCTATTTGGAATTTTGCTCGATCAATTCCTTGGCCCGGGCCACCAGACCGGTGCCGTCGATGCCTTTTTCATCCATCTCGGCAATCCAGTCCTTGATGGTCTGATCCGCGGCAGCTTTCCATTCAACCACCTCATCAGGCGTCAATTCGATCAGATTATTGCCCAGATCCACGGCCATTTTACGCGGTCCGGCATCTTCCGTTTGCGTCAGATTGCCCGCAGCAGCAGAGAATTCCAGACCGGAATTCGCATCAATGATGGCCTTCAGATCGTCTGGCAGAGCGTTATATTTATCCTTGTTCATCGCCAGAACGAAGGTCGCCGTATAAATCGCCTCTCCTCCGAACTCGGTATGATTATGGACCAGCTCGCTTGTCTTGAGTGCGCCGGTCACCTCCCAAGGCACGACGGTGGCATCGATCACGCCTTTCGACAAAGCCTCGGGCACGGCAGGAATCGGCATGCCGATTGGCGTTGCACCAAGATTCTTGAAATAGGCGTTGGTAACACGGGTGGGAGCGCGCAATTTCACCCCATTGAGGTCAGACACGCTTCTGATCGGCTGCTTGGAATGGATAACCCCGGGACCATGAACCCAAAGCCCCAGAACCTTGGTGTCCTTGAAGTCGGTATCCATCATGGTTTCTTCGGCCAATTGCCAAAAGGCGCGGGAAACGGCTTCAGCGTTGGTCAGAGTGAAAGGCAGCTCGAATACTTCTGTCCGCGGAAAGCGGCCTGGGGTATAGCCGGGCAGAACCCAGATAATGTCCGCGACGCCATCAACCGCCTGATCATAAAGCTGCGGCGGAGTGCCTCCAAGCTGCATGGCAGGATAATGCTCGAACTTGATGCGCCCGTCGGATTCTTTCTCGATTTTCTCCATCCAGGGAGCCAGAACATGCTTTGGCACCGCCGCCTGAGCGGGAAGAAACTGATGCAGCCGCAATGTCAAATCTGCCGCGAGCGTTTCTGACGCAAGGCTTCCGAACGCAATTGCAGAAAAAACAGCCGCTTTAATCAGGCCGCCCAATCCCTTGCCCGTCAAGGAAGTCCCAGATTGGATCTTTGATATTGTCTTCATTTCAGTGTCTCCTCCCAGATCACCTGCCCTTTCCCCGTACCCTGTCGGCTAGAGGGAAAGAAGCATTATGAAATCAGAAATTTGAGCGTCTCGGCAAGCTGACTGAAACCCAATCAGCTTCGGCCAGAGAATCGGCGTCTCCTCCAAGACAATCCGCCCCTCGCGTTTCTACTTACAACGCTTCTCAGCCAAAATGAATTATCAATACGGCGGTGTAAAATGATAAAATTGACGTTTTAGTTGCCAATTACGACAAGTAAATCACGCATTGAGTGTTCAAAACTGGCAGTAACACCTTCATGTCTAATCCATTTTCAAGTCTCTAATGGTCTGGCTGACAGCCAGACGGAACATACGCTCGGCAGGCCCGGCCTCGCTTTCCTGCCGCACCATCAGACCAACAGGACCTCTGGTCGTGTCCATGTCGAAGGGCAATTGCACCAGCCTGCCATCCTCCACTTCATTGGCGACCACGCCCGCAGAAATGATCCAGATCGCATCACTCTTGCTCACGAAAGCCCGCCCGAAGGCTCCTGACACCGTCTCGATCCGGTTGGGAATGTCGCCGATGCCATTGGCAATCATGAAGCGCTCGACCAGAGGACGAATGGCAGATGCCTCGGATGGAAAAAGCACCGGCCATTCGGACAGACGCGCCAGATCCGGTTCATCGCAAAGCGGATGCCCCGGACGCACCACGACAACCACATGTTCATGGTAGAGCTGGGTAAAGGAAATGCCTTTCATGGAGTCCGGCGCTCCCAGACGACCAATCACCAGATCAAGTTCGCCCCGCCGCAAACGATCCACCAGAAAGCTGTGCGGACCATCGGAAATGGACAAGCGCACATCATCAGTCAAATTGGACAAGGCCTGAACCACTGACGGCATGAGACGCGCGGCAACACTTGGCAAAGCCCCGACGGCAAGACGGGTCTTGCCACCAGAGGAAATCTGCTCGACGCCATAAAGCCCCTGCTGCAGGGAAGCGACGCTCATTTCGGCAAAATGCAGAAAGACCTCGCCCTCCTTGGTCGGGTTGACCCCTGCACGGCTGCGATTGAGCAACTGGGTTCCCAGAATATCTTCTAGCTCTTTCAGCGTCTTCGAGATAGCAGGCTGGGTGAGATATTGCCTTTCCGCGGCCTTCTTCAGGCTCTTTTGCCGACAGATTTCGACAAAGCACTGGATATGCCGAAATTTGATGCGCCGATCAATCATGGAATGAAAATCCTTCTTTCTTTCCCATTCAGGAAACTAAACTGGCGATTTAATCATTTTACATTCCAAATTGCCCCAATAAAAATAGAACCAACGTATTGGGAGGAAATAATGCGCACTCAGGTCCTGATTATTGGGGGAGGACCGTCCGGCCTTTTGCTGTCGCAATTGCTCGAGAAAAAGGGCATCGACACGGTGGTGCTGGAGCGGAAAACCCGCGACTATGTTCTTGGTCGCATTCGTGCGGGCATTCTGGAAACCGGCTTTGTCGAACTGATGCGACAGGCGGGTGTATCGGATCGCATGGACAAGGAATGCTTCATTCATGACGGCACAGTGATCGCCCATGGCGATGAGCAATTCCGCATCGATTTCACCGCCCTCACCGGCACGCCGGTCGTGGTCTATGGCCAGACCGAACTGACCCGGGATCTCTATGACGCACGCGAGGCCGCAGGCGGAAAAATCATTTTCGAGGTCGAAAATGTCCGCATTCACGACGCTACCAGCGAAAGTCCCCATGCGAGCTATGAAAAGGATGGGCGCGAACTGACCATTCATGCGGACTATATAGCGGGTTGCGACGGCTTTCATGGCATCTCTCGCCAGTCCATTCCCGTTGACGTTCGGCGCGAATATGAAAAGATCTATCCCTTCGGCTGGCTTGGCATTCTTTCGGAAACGCCCCCCGTCCATCACGAACTGATCTATTCATCGTCTGATCGCGGCTTTTCCCTTTGTTCCATGCGCAACGAAAATCTCA
This sequence comes from uncultured Cohaesibacter sp., assembly GCF_963676275.1. NCBI lineage: Bacteria > Pseudomonadati > Pseudomonadota > Alphaproteobacteria > Hyphomicrobiales > Cohaesibacteraceae > Cohaesibacter > uncultured Cohaesibacter sp. Next base: position 3,241,836 of record NZ_OY781091.1, read on the forward strand.
GCCGCTATTATATCCAGTGCTCCCTGTCCGACCGTCCCTCAGACTGGTCAGATCAGCTTTTCTGGGACGAATTGAAGCGCCGGATGCCGGCTGAATATGCAGACCGGCTTGTGACCGGGCCCTCGATCGAAAAGTCCATCGCTCCCTTGCGCTCCTTCGTGACCGAGCCAATGCGCTGGGGACGCCTGTTCCTTTGTGGCGATGCCGCCCATATCGTACCGCCGACCGGAGCCAAGGGGCTCAATACGGCGGCATCCGATATTCACTATCTCTATCACGCGCTTGTGGACATGCTGCTGGACGGAGATGCCGAAGGCATTGAGCGCTATTCCGAACGCGCCCTTGCGCGGGTCTGGAAAGCGGAACGCTTCAGCTGGTGGATGACGAGCCTGCTCCATCGCTTCCCGGACCAGAGCGAGTTTGACATCAAGATGCAAGCCGCCGAACTGGCCTTCCTGCAAGGCAATGATCACGCCCAGATTTCAATGGCGCAGAACTATGTCGGGTTACCTTACTGATGCAGATAGCCAAGCTTGACAATCTGGCCCTTCACTGGCGCGAGGATGGAGACCGGAACGGCAAGCCGGTCGTCTTTGCCAATTCGCTGGGGACAGACCTGCGCCTGTGGGACGCGCTGCTGCCACTTCTGCCAGAAGGCCTGCGCTTTATCCGCTATGACAAGCGCGGTCACGGCCTTTCATCATGCCCACCCGCGCCTTTCACCCTTTCGGATCTGATCGATGATGCGGAAAAGCTGCTGGATCATTTGGGGGTCAGCGACGCGCTCTTTGTGGGACTGTCCATCGGAGGCATGATCGCACAGGGACTGGCCGTTCGTCGGCCCGATCAGATCAGGGCACTTGTCCTCTCCAACACGGCCGCCCGAATGGGCGATGCGGCCATGTGGCAACAGCGCATTGCGCTGATCAGGCAGCAGGGGATGGACGCTCTGGCCGACATGATCATGCAACGCTGGTTCGCGCGCCCCTTTCTGGCCAGCGACGCACAGGAAGCCTGGCGCAATATGCTCAGGCGCACCCCTCTTGATGGTTATTTAGGCTGTTGTCAGGCTTTGGCCAGCGCCGATATGACAGACATTTTGCCCCGCATCCTGCAACCGACACTGGGCATCGCTGGCGCTCTTGATGGCGCCTGCCCGCCAAAGCTCGTTGAGGAAACAATTGAAAAAATCCCCAATGCCCACATGGCGCTGATCGAGGGCACCGGTCACCTGCCTTGCGTGGAAGCCCCGCAAGAATTCGCCCGCCTGCTCATCCGTTTTTTCAAGGAGACAAACCATGCCTGATCGCTTTGATGAAGGAATGGCCACCAGACGGGCCGTCTTGGGCGACGCCCATGTGGACCGCGTGGAAAAGAACAAAAACGCTTTCGACGAGCCGTTCCAGACCCTGATCACGGAAGCTGCGTGGGGATCTGTCTGGTCGTCGAAGCGCATCTCCATGCGAGACCGCTCGATACTGACCTTGGCGCTGTTGGCCGCAACGGGCAATTTCGACGAAATTCCCATGCATATACGCGCAACGGTGAATACCGGCGCCAGCAAGGATGATGTATTGGAAGCATTCCAGCATGTTGCCATCTATGCGGGTGTACCAAGGGCCAACCATGCAATCAAACTGGCCAAACAGATTTACGAGGAAATGGAAGCAGAGACCGAGTACGGGAAGTCCAGCGAATAAATTCTATTAGGGAGGATAGATTTATGAAGCCAGGAGAATATTACCAGCGGGACCGCAGGATCCATCCGCCCGCATATACAGAGCAATATAAGACCAGCGTTGCGCGCTCGCCGCGCTACTCGTTGATCAGTCTGGAAAATTCAGTCTCCGAAATCACCGGCCCGGTATTCGGTCACAATGATATTGATCCGCTGGACAGGGATCTCATCCATAATTACGCCAAGAACGGAGAGAGCGCGATTGGCGAGCGGATCATCGTGCATGGCCGGGTGCTGGACGAGAATGCCCGCCCGGTTCCCAACACTCTGGTCGAGATCTGGCAGGCCAATGCCGGTGGTCGCTACCGGCACAAGAAGGACACCTATCTGGCCCCGATCGATCCCAATTTCGGCGGTTGCGGGCGCACTCTGACCGATGAGAACGGCTACTACTATTTCCGCACCGTCAAGCCCGGAGCCTATCCATGGCGCAACTGGGTCAATGACTGGCGTCCGGCCCATATTCACGTCTCGGTCTTCGGGGCGGCATTCGCCCAGCGGCTGATCACCCAGATGTATTTCGAGGGCGACCCGCTGATCGAGCGCTGCCCGATCGTCAAGACCGTGCCCGATGAGGCGGCGCGCCAGCGTCTGATCGCCCCGATTGACTTCAACGCCACCATTCCGCTGGACAGCATCGCCTACAAGTTCGACATCGTGCTGCGCGGGCGTCGCTCCACCCTGTTTGAAAACCGTCTGGAAGGGAACTGACCGATGCCGCAGGAGCTGAACTATCTCAAGGAAACCCCTTCCCAGACCGCAGGCCCCTATGTTCACATCGGCCTTGCCCCCGGTGCGGCAGGCTTTGATATCTACCGGCAGGAACTGGGCTGGGACATTGCCGGCCCCAATGCCGCAGGAAAGCGGATCAGGGTCGAGGGATTGGTGATCGACGGCACAGGATCCCCGGTAAAGGATGTCATGCTGGAAGCCTGGCAAGCCAATAGTGAAGGCCATTATGCCCACCCAGAAGGCGGTGGCGATGTCGAAGAAGGCTTTCGCGGCTGGGGCCGGGTCATCACCGATTTTGCCACCGGCGAATGGGCCTTCGAGACCATCAAGCCGGGCAAGGTGGCAGGGCGCAATGGTGCCATCATGGCCCCCCACATCAATCTCTGGATTGTCGCCCGAGGCATCAATGTCGGTCTTAATACACGCCTCTATTTCGAGGATGAGGCCGAAGCCAATGCGGCAGATCCTGTTATCAATGTGATTGAATGGGAACGCCGCCGGAAAACCCTGATTGCCAAGCGTACAGAGCGCGACGGCAAGATCGTCTATCGCTTCGACATTCGCCTGCAGGGAGAAGACGAAACCGTCTTTTTCGACATCTAGCAAGCATGGCCGGAGACAGCAAAGCCACAACAAGGCCGGATCGCTTCAGCCCATCCGGTCTTGTAGCTCTTTACACATTTCCCATGCTCTCCACCTGCGAAAGCAGCGCTTCGGCATGCGACAGCGCCTTGCCAGCCGTCGCCGCCATCAGCGGCAGGATCATCCATTCCAATGTCCAGGCCATACCCGAGCGTTCCTGTTCATGCACCATGCCATGATGCAGACCGGATAGCTGCACCCCATTGAAACGCGCAAAGGCAACCAGCATTTCCGCCAAAACCGGATTCTGCTTGTGCGGCATGGCTGAACTTGTCCCGCTGCCGCCGAGTTTGATCTCACCGCCGCCCTGCTGGGCCATCAGACAGATATCCATCCCCATCTTGCCAAGACTGGCACTGAGCATGGAGAGGAAATCACCATAGGCGACAATCGGTTCGCGCATGCTGTGCCATGCCTTGGACGGGTTGCCAAGATTGAAAGCCTCGGCCAGTTGGGCGGCAATGGCATCACCCTTTCCTCCAAGACCATTGCGCGTACCGACCGGGCCGCCAAACTGGAGCAGCTCGACGCGCTGGCGCAAAGCGGGCAGGCCTGACAGATGGGATCTGAGCGGCATCACCCAGCTGTCGAGACGATCGGAAACCAAGATTGGCAGCGCCGCCTGCATGCGTGTCCGCGCCATTATGGAGCGTGCCCCGAAGCGGCGCGCAAGCCTCTCGAGCCGCTCGATCACACGGGCGAGACGCACCGACAGAGAAAGGCTCACCGCCCGCAAATTCAACACAAGCACTGTGTCGACAAGATCCTGACTGGTCGCGCCCACATGAACAGCCGCGACCGCCTCGGCTCCGGCAAGTGCCTCCACATGAGACTTGAGGCTCCGAACAAAGGCAGGCACAGGCAATCCATCCTGCAAACTGCCCTGACCAAGCGCCATAATGTCAGGAGAGAAATCCATCATCGCAGCAAGCGCTGCCGCACCGACCGACTGCTCCACCAGCCCATGGTCGACAAGCGCTCGGGTCAGCTCCATCTCAAAGGCCAGCATCAGCGCCATTTGCCTTTCGGAACAAAAATGCGCATCAATCTCCTCATCGGCAAAGAGTGGTGCAAAGCAGGCATTGTCAGCGATGAAGGAAGACATGGGTTGCTCACCTTTTGTTTCAATTCGCGAAGATAACACGTCTATCGAGCAAGGCTAAAAGCTGCACCCTCAAGGATCAACCCTTATCAACGCTCTCAAACCAAAAGCGAATAGCGAATAGCGACCATACCGCTGAGCAATCACGGCAGCGTGCGAGCCAGTCCCGATTGGATGCTGCGCAATTCGGCCAGATAGATATCGATGAGATCAGCCGCTTGAGGCTGCACAGCTGCCACGGCCACATTCAGCGCCGCACGCACCTGCCCGTTATGGCCCAAAAGCGCAACGGCAAGAGAGCGCAGTCCCATTTCCACTTCCTGATCCACCAGCGCATAGCCCTGCTCTGCCACTCTTTCGATTTCAGCCATGATCTGATCCGTGTCGGTCAGACTGTTTGGCGTTCTGGGCGACAGGTCAGAACTTTCAACAACCTTGCGCGCTTCTTCTCGTGGCAGGGAGGCCAAAAGCATCCGCCCCATCGAGGTGCAATGGGCAGGCAGACGCGAGCCGGGCATCAATCCTATCGACATAATCCTCTGTTGCGCGGCGCGGGCGACATAGACGATTTCCTTGCCATCGAGAATGGAAACCGAGCAGGACTGCCCGGTCCGTTGCGACAGCTTGTCAAGCCAAGGCTGTACGATATGGGTCAGCGGCAGACAGGCAAGCCCCGCCAGCCCCAGCCGCAAGGAGCGGATCGCGAGAGTGAAATATTTGCCGTCATAATCTGCATAGCCCAGCGCATGCAGCGTGAGCAGACAACGGCGCGCCGTTGCCCGGTCAAGGCCGGTCCGATTGGCAACATCGGTTATGCTGAGCCTTGGGCTATCCGCATCAAAGGCCTCGATAACCTGAAGCCCCTTGGCCAGAGAATTCACAAAATCGGTAGATTTGTTCGACATGCGAACAACAATATTCTTAATTCGAACAAAAATCAAATAATGAACAATTCAACTATCGGCAATACCATCCCCCCATTATCCTCCCCTTCAGCCGGATGAGGAGAAACGGCACCAGAGAGGAGACATCATGGACAAGACATGCGCCTTGGCGGCTGAAGCCGTGGCGGCTATTCCTGACAATGCCACCATCATGATCGGTGGTTTCGGAGGCGCAGGTGCCCCCATTGAGCTCATTCATGCCTTGATCGACCATGGCCCGAAAAACCTGACCATCATCAATAACAACGCTGGCAATGGGCATGTCGGCATCGCCGCGCTCATCGAACAGGGGCTGGTGAGGAAAATGGTCTGCTCCTTTCCCCGTTCTGCCGACCCTCGAGCCTTCACCGAACGCTATCTGGCCGGAAAAATCGAATTGGAACTGGTGCCTCAGGGCACCCTTGCCGAACGGATCCGGGCCGGAGGTGCTGGCATACCGGCATTTTACACCCCCACCAGCTACGGCACCGAACTGGCCGAAGGAAAACCCGTGGCCGAATTTGACGGCAGGATGTATGTGCAGGAACGGGCGCTGAAAGCCCAATTTGCCTTGATCAAGGCGGAACTGGGCGACCCGATGGGGAACCTCACCTACCGCATGGCAGCCCGCAACTTCAATCCGGTAATGGCCATGGCTGCCGAGCATACCATCGCTCAGGTCAGCCGACTGGTAGCGGCCGGTAGCATTGATCCCGAACAGGTGATCACGCCGGGCATCTTCGTCAAGTCCCTCGTTGAAATCCCCAATCCTGCGCAGGAAGAAACGCTCAACCGAATGGAGGCGGTCTATCCATGATGGACGAAATCAAGCTTTCCAGTGCCCAGATCGCCTGGCGCGCGGCTCAGGACATGGAAGACGGTGCTTATGTCAATCTTGGCATCGGTTTTCCTGAAATGGTTGCCCGCTATCAGCCGGAGGGCAGAGAGGTGATCTTCCATACGGAGAATGGCGTTCTCTGCTTTGGCAAGGCCCCCCCCGAAGGCGAAGAAGACTGGGACCTGATCAATGCTGGCAAGAAAGCCATAACCCTCAAGCCGGGCGCTGCCTTCTTCCACCATGCCGACAGTTTCGCCATGGTGCGCGGCGGACATCTCGATCTCGCGATTCTGGGGGCCTATCAGATCGCAGAGAACGGCGATCTGGCCAACTGGTCAACGGGCAAGGGCGGAGTTCCTGCGGTCGGAGGTGCCATGGATCTGGTGCATGGGGCCAAGCGCGTCGCGGTCGTCACAGACCATGTGACGCGCAAGGGTGAACCCAAGCTGGTCAAGGCCTGCACCATGCCTCTGACCGGAGTTGGCTGTGTCACGCGCGTCTATACTTCGCTTGCCGTCATAGACATTTGCGACAGGCATTTTGTCTTGCGCGAGAAACTGCCTGCGCTCGGCTTTGACGATCTGCAAGCGGTCACCGGAGCCCCTCTGATCATCGATGGCGATGTCGCCGATCTTGTCGTACCGGAGCTTTGAGGAGAGATCATGCCGGAAGCCTATATCTGCGACTATATCCGCACACCGATTGGCCGTTTTGGTGGCGCGCTCGCCTCGGTGCGCACCGATGATCTGGCTGCAATCCCCCTCAAGTCCCTGATGGCACGTCATGATATCGACTGGAATGGCGTTGACGATATCCTGCTGGGATGCGCCAATCAGGCCGGTGAAGACAACCGCAATATCGCACGCATGGCGGCCTTGCTTGCCGGACTGCCGGATACGGTTTCAGGCACCACCATCAACCGTCTTTGCGGTTCGGGCATGGACGCCATCATCAACGGGGCGCGGGCCATTCGAGCCGGAGAGGCAGAGCTGATCATCGCAGGCGGTGTAGAAAGCATGTCACGCGCTCCATTTGTCATGCCCAAGGCCGAGACAGCCTATTCCCGCGCGGCAGAAATCCACGACACCACCATCGGCTGGCGCTTTGTCAATCCATTGATGAAAGCGCAATATGGCGTCGATTCCATGCCCGAAACCGCTGAAAATGTAGCCGAACAATTCGGCATCAGCCGGCAGGATCAGGACCGGTTCGCACTGCGCAGCCAGCAAAAAGCCCTTGCGGCGCAGGAAAAGGGACGCCTTGCTCGGGAAATCACGCCGGTCAGTATCCCCCAGCGCAAGGGAGATCCGGTCATTGTCTCAACAGACGAGCATCCGCGCGCCTCAACCACGCTCGAAACACTGGCCAAACTGCCCGCCCCATTCCGGGCAGGTGGCTCGGTAACGGCGGGCAATGCCAGCGGCGTCAATGACGGAGCGGCCGCTCTCCTGATTGCCAGCGAGGCCGCTGTCAAGCATTTTGGCCTTACACCTCACGCCAGAATAATGGGCGGTGCGGCGGCAGGCGTACCTCCGCGCATCATGGGATTTGGCCCCGCTCCGGCATCGAAAAAGCTGTTCGAGCGCCTCGGCCTTTCTGAGGCGGATTTCGACGTGATCGAGCTGAACGAAGCATTCGCCAGTCAGGGCCTCGCCGTCATGCGGGATCTGGGCATCGAAGATGATGATCCTCGCATCAATCCCAATGGAGGTGCCATCGCACTCGGCCATCCGCTGGGCATGTCGGGTGCACGTATCACCGGAACGGCAATGCTGGAGCTGGCCAACAGCGGCGGCAAAAGAGCGCTGGCCACCATGTGCATCGGTGTCGGCCAAGGCATAGCGATAGCGCTGGAAAAGGTTTGAACAGCTGTGGAGCCAACCCTTATGGATGGATGGATACATCCACACCGCCCCCCTCTTGCCCGCCCCCCGAACAAAAACGCCGAAGTGAAACACTCCGGCGTTTTATATCAAAAAAAGACGTGAGGCATTGACCCTGTTAGAGGGTCAAATTCATTCCCGTTTCGCCATCGAACACATGCGCCTTGTTCATGATGAAGGAGAAGGTGAAAGGCTTGAAGCGCATGCTTTCATCCAGCATTCTGGCGTCATCGGCCATAAGCCGCGCCGTGAAGGAATGCCCTTCCAGATCGAAATAGACATAAACCTCGTTGCCCATATGCTCCAGCAGCCGGATCGTTCCGGTCACCTGCGAAAGCACCGTATCCTCATCATTGCGCAGGGCCGCACTCTGCGGAGTCCCGATGCTTTCGGGGCGGATGCCGAACTTGACCTCGCGCCCGACATGGCCGGACAGCTTCTCCGCATAGAATGGAGGTACATCGATCAGGGTCGACTCCCCAAGCAGAAGACTGATCTTGCCATCATTGGCAACCACCGTCGCCGGGCGGATATTCATCTCGGGCGAGCCGATAAAACCGGCAACAAAGGCATTCACAGGCCGCTCATACAAGGTCGTGGGCACATCCACCTGCTGGATCGTACCGTCCTTGAGCACGCAGATACGCTCGCCCATGGTCATGGCCTCGACCTGATCATGGGTAACATAGATTGCGGTAGAAGGCTGGCCACTTTTGCGCAATTCCCTGTGCAGTTCGGTGATTCGCACCCGCATGGAAGCCCGCAGCTTGGCGTCAAGGTTGGACAGAGGTTCATCAAACAGGAAAACCCCGGGACGCTTGACGATGCAGCGGCCAACGGCCACACGCTGGGCCTGCCCACCGGAAAGCTGCTTTGGATAGCGATCAAGCAGATCCTCCATTTCCAGCAACCGGGCGGCATGCTTGACGCGCTCCTCGATTTCCGACTTCGGAATATGGGCCATTTTCAGGCCAAGCGCCATATTGTCATAGACTTTCATATGCGGATAGAGCGCATAATTCTGGAACACCATCGCGATTCCGCGCTCTTTGGGAGCGAGCTTGTTGACCAGCGTCTCACCGATATGAAGATCTCCCGAAGAAATCTTCTCCAGCCCGGCGATCATGCGCAGGATCGTGCTCTTGGCACAGCCAGACGGCCCCACAAAGACCATGAATTCACCATCCTTCACCTCCAGATCGATGCCATGCACGGCTTCGAACCCGTTCGGATAGGTCTTGCGAATCTGGTTCAGGCTAACGTTAGCCATAAATGTCTCTCCCTGTTTTCTCACAGACGATGCCGGGTCTGCCTGATGAGAAAATTCTCCGCGCATACCGGCATGCCTCTAGTTCTTCTTATCTGGCGGCTCGGCCACCGACTTTCGCTCAACCATGTGCAAGGTCAGACCAACCCTCTGGTTGGAAACCAGATCTCCGGTTGCCTGCTCGGCCAGCAGCTTGATCGCCATCCGACCCATTTCTTCCCTGTCGATATGCATGGTGGTGAGGGGCACCTCGCAATGGGCGCTGACGGGCAGATTGTCGAACCCGACAATGGAAATATCTTCCGGCACCCGGTAACCGGCAGAAACCAGCGCCTGCGTCGCGCCGATCGCCAGCATGTCCGAGGCGCAAACAATCGCGGTATAATCAAAATTGCCTTCCGCCAGACGCTGCTCAATGGCCCGACTGGCATCCAGACTGGTAAAATTGGCGCTGCCCGTATCGAGAAAATCCCGCTGCATGTCGAACTCGACCCCGGCCGATGCCAGTGCCAGCCGCATTCCGTCTATGCGCTGCGCCACCGTGTGACGGAAAATGTGACTGATATGCAAAAAGCGTCGATGCCCTTTTTCGAGCAGAAACTGGGTGGCCTCATAGCTGCCGAAATAATGGTCAGGTGAAATGCTGCTCACCCGCATGGAAGGATCCATGCCATTGACAATGACCGCCGGACATCCAAGCGCGGCGACAGCATCGACCAGATCCTGCTGATCGAGCCCCAGCATGATGACGCTCTCTGGCTTGCCCCTGCGAAACAGGCTCTCGGGATTGACCTTGGTATAGCCATCCCCGATCAGCGCGAGATCAAGAGAGATATTCCACCCCATCCGCTGCGCTTCTTCGGCAATGCCATGCATGGTATCGACATAATAGAGATCGTTGGCCGCATAGCGATCAAAGGTAACAATCGTCACGCTGCTGATATTGGGGGCCTTCTTGGACTTCGGCTCCGCCTTGCGATAGCCCAGATCCTGAACGATTCGCAAAACACGCTGCCGGTTATTCTTGCTCACTCCGGTCTTGTCATTCAAAACCTTGGAAACTGTACTGATGGAAACACCTGCGGCGGAGGCAACGTCACTCAATGTGGCGCCCTGCCCTGACTTGCGGGCCTTGGGGCGCGCCGTTTCCTGCTCTGTCTGTATTATTCTGCTTTCGGACAATTCCGATCCTCCCGAAATACAACACCTGCGCAACTACAGCGAATTATGCATATCTTTGCAAGTATTGCGTTTTCGCGTTTCCATCTTTCACCGTTATAGCAACATTTCTCAAAATGGAAAACTGAAATTTATAATTTTCCATTTTCACACATAATTTTCTCAAATACCGATCATCAATTACGACAAAAGTATCATAAAACAGACAAAAATCCTTACCAATTGCCAATTTATGCCAACTATTAGCGATTTTCTAAAGAAATTACAGATTGACCGAATGGAAAATTGATTCTACAAATTTCTGTTAGTGATTACATTTTCGTATTTTTGCAAAATTTTCTATTTCCAAGACAATTTGCAATGAAAATGCCATCGCATGTCTGCGGCCAAAACGTCTCCATCGCCTTCGGTGGAGATGGGGGAACGCGCCGCAGAAAGCAGAAAACAGGTTCAAATGGAGGAAATCATGAAATATTCAGGCAGACTCGCCCTGAGCACAGCCATTGCCATTGTCGGCTTCACATTTTCAGCCAATGCCGCAACCGTTCGCATCATGGGCATCGAGCCAAACGATCCTTACGAAAAAACCATCAATCAGGAAGTGGTTGATGCCTATGAAGCCGCTCATCCCGGCACAGAAATCAAGATCGAATATCTGGAAAATTCGGCCTTCAAGTCCAAACTGCCAACCGTTCTGCAGTCTGACAAGCGCCCTCATCTCTATTGGTCATGGGCCGGTGGCGTGCTGGACGAGCAATATCGTAACGGCGTAACCGAGGACATTACCGCACTGGTCAAGGATGATTTTGCCAAGACACTGCCCGAGGGCGCTGTGGGCGCATTCACCCGCGACGGCAAGATTGTCGGATCACCGACCAAGGTGAGCCTGATCATGATGTGGTACAACAAGGCGCTTGCCAAGAAAGCCGGTGTCGATGTTGAATCCATCAAGACTTGGGACGATTTCCTCTCAGCAGTCAAGCAAGCCAAGGATGCTGGCGTTACCCCGATCGTGGCAGGCGGCAAAGACAAGTTCCCGCTTCATTTCTACGTCGCCTATCTGGCAGAACGCATTATCGGCACCGACGCGCTGGCAGCGATCCGCAATGGCGAAAATGATGGCTTCATGAATGAAGATTTCATCAAGGTACTGAAGGAATATAAGCGCCTGATCGATCTGGAGCCCTTCCAGAAAGGGTTCGCCAGCGCAACCTTCTCCAAGGAAACCGGCATGTTCGGCGATGGCGAGGCACTGTTCGAGCTGGCAGGCAACTGGAACTATTCCACCCAGAAGGCAAACTCTGCCAATGGCGAGGGGCTGCCGGAAGAAGACCTCGGCATGATGGCTTTCCCGACATTTCCCGGTGGCGCTGGCGATGACAGCGACGTATTGGGCGGCATCAATGGCTGGATAGCCTCAAAGGGCGCACCTGCCGAAGCCATCGATTTCCTGAAATATTGGGTCAGCAAGGAAGTGGAAGAAAAATACGCCGCTGCCGGTCAGTGGATCCCGATCGCCAAGGGTGCCGGTGAAGCGCTGACGAACCCCTATTTCAAGCAGGTTTCCGAAATCTCGGGCAAGGCTGCCCATTTCCAGCTCTATCTGGATCAGGCATTCGGACCCAATCTCGGCGGCACTGTCAACGACATCGCAGCTGATCTGGCAGTTGGCGCCATCACGCCGGAAGAAGCAGCCCAGACGCTGGAAGATGCCCGCATGATGGAATAATCCTCCCCTCGTTCCCGGGGCGCATCTGCGCTCCGGGGATGAAGCCGCTTCCCTCCCCCACTCAAGCTTGCTCCAAGGAGGACAGGATGTCTGTCGTGTCCGCACAAACCGCCCAGACCGGACCGAAGCACAAGGTCGGCTGGCGTCCCTCGAATGCACTGGTAACATTCGTGATTTTCATGACGCCTGCGCTCATTCTCTTTACCACATTCGTCATGCTGCCAATGATCGATGCAGCCCATTTCTCGCTTTACAAATGGAGCGGCTATGGCACTCCCACCGATTTTGTCGGCCTGAGAAATTTCGAAAGACTGGCCCAGAACAGGATCTTCCTGCATTCCTTCGGCAACTCAATGAAGGTGATCGGAGCATCCCTTTTCATCCAGCTGCCGCTGGCGCTGGTTCTGGCCCTGCTCATCTATGAGAAGCATTGGTCCAACACGGTTTTCCGCCTGATCTTCTTCCTTCCCTATATTCTCGCCGAAGTGGCCAGCGGCCTTATCTGGAGCTTCATCTTCGATGGTGATTATGGTCTGGCAGCAGAAGTCGCCCATTGGTTCAATGTGGACAGCTTCTATATTCTGGCCAGCCGGGAATGGGCCTTTTCCGCCATTACCGTGGTGATCGTCTGGAAATATTTCGGCTTCCACATGATGATCTATATCGCCGGTCTGCAATCCATCCCCAAGGACCAGATCGAAGCCATCACCATCGATGGTGCCGGTCCCCTGCAAGTCATCCGCTATGTCAAACTGCCGATGCTGAAACCCGCCATCACCATGTCGGTCTTCTTCTCGGTGATCGGTGCCATGCAGGTGTTTGATATCATCGTGCCGCTGACCAATGGCGGGCCATCCAACATGACCCACACGCTTGTCAGCTTCCTTTACACCTTCGGCCTTCAGCGGATGAATATCGGCTTCGGCAGCGCCGTTGGCATCGTGCTGTTCCTGTTCTGCGCCACATTCGCCTTCACCTACAAGTCCACCTTCCAGCGCGACAAAGGAGACGCACGATGAAAGACGATCTTTTCAACTGGCGTGCCGCACTCAGGATCATGTTCCTGCTGATCATGACCGCCCTTGTGCTCGGCCCGCTCATGATCACCGTCTTTGGCGGCTTCAAGACCCTTGGCGAATTGCGCGTCTCCCCGATCGGCCTGCCCCAGACATGGGAGTTTGGCAATTATGCAGGCATTCTTGCCTCGGCTGATTTCTGGCGCTATCTGAAGAATTCCCTGACCATCTCGCTATCCTGCGTGGCGCTCATCCTGATCATTTCCGGCATGGCAGCCTATTGCTTTGCCCAGCTTCACTTCTTCGGCAAGAAGATGCTGTTTGCCTATTTCACCGTCGGCATGATGTTTCCCTTTGCCACGGCCATTCTGCCGCTCTTCATCAAGATCCGCGATCTCAACCTGCTCGATTCCCCGGCAGGCGTCATCCTGCCTCAGGTCGCCTTCGGGCTGGCCTTCTCGATGATGCTGCTTCGGGGCTTTTTCGAGCAATTGCCCAAGGAACTGTTCGAAGCGGCCCAGATCGACGGCATCGGATATATGGGCTTTTTCTTCCGCTTCACCCTGCCCCTGTCGGTTCCCATCCTTTCCACGGTGGCAACCTTCGTCTTCGTGCAGAGCTGGAACAATTTCCTGCTCTCGCTGGTGGTGCTCAACGAGCAGCATTCCTACACCTGGACATTGGGCATGATGCAATATCGCGGCGCATACATGACCGACTGGAGCCGGGTGCTGGCCTTTGTGACGCTAACCATGTCCCCGGCGGTGATCTTCTTTTTCGCAGCACAGAAATATATCGTCGCCGGCCTGACCGGTGGAGCTGTCAAAGGCTGAAGCAAACCTTTCAACGAGACCCCAAATGACAAAAATAATCAATCCGATCCTGCCGGGCTTCAATCCGGACCCGTCCATCTGCCGCGTTGGTGAGGACTATTACATCGCCACATCCACATTCGAATGGTATCCCGGTGTTCAGATCCATCATTCCACAGACCTCGCCAACTGGGAGCTTGTCTGCCGCCCTCTCAATCGGGCCGAACAGCTGGACATGCGCGGAGAGCAGGATTCCGGCGGCGTCTGGGCCCCATGCCTCACCTATGCCGACGGCCTGTTCTGGCTGATCTATACCGACATGAAACGGGCCGAGGGCGACTTCAAGGATGCCTTCAACTATCTTGTAACCGCGCCTTCCATCGAGGGGCCGTGGTCTGATCCGATCTATCTGAATGCTTCCGGCTTCGACCCCTCCCTCTTCCATGACGAGGACGGGCGCAAATATCTGGTCAACCAGCTCTGGGACTATCGCCGCAAGCCCAGCGCCTTCGCCGGTATCGTGATGCAGGAATATTCCCATGAAGAGCAAAAGCTCATTGGCAAGCCCGAACTGGTCTATAAGGGAACCTCGGCCGGACTGACCGAAGGCCCCCATGTCTATAAACGTGACGGCTGGTATTATATGATCACCGCCGAGGGCGGCACCGGCTATAATCACACCATTTCGGTTGCCCGCGCCCGTGCCCTTTACGGCCCTTACGAGAACCATCCGGACAATCATCTGCTGACCACCCGCAACGCACCCGACGCCCCGCTTCAACGCTCAGGCCATGGTGCCATCGTCGAGACGCCAGATGGCGAGGCCTATGTCACCCATCTGTGCAGCCGTCCGCTGGCCGGGGTGCGCAAGTCAGTTCTCGGGCGCGAAACCGCCATTCAGAAGATGGAATTCTGCGCCGATGGCTGGCCGCGCCTTGTTGGTGGCAGCATGGTCACCAGCCTCGAAGTTGATCCCCCCAAAGGCATCACCCCCGCCCCCGCAAAGCCGGACCTGACCGACACCTCTTTTGACAGTCCCCGCCTGCCAATCGAATTCCAGTGGCTACGCACCCCCTATCCGGAGCGGCTATTCAGCCTTGAGGTAAGACCGGGCCATTTGCGCCTGTTTGCGCGTCAATCCATCGGCAGTTGGTTCGAACAGGCTCTCGTCGCCCGTCGGCAGACCGGCTTCAAATGTGTGGCTGAAACAGCAACAGATGCCAGACCGCAAACATTCCAGCATCTGGCCGGGCTTATCGCCTATTATAACCGCAGCAAATTCCACTATCTGGCCATCAGCGCCGATGAACAGGGCGGCCGTGTCCTGACGATCATTTCCTGCAATGGTGCATGGCCAGAATCCAGCCTGACAATCGCCCTGCCCGAACCGGTAGCCATCGCCCCTGAAGGTGCCGTTCGCCTCGGCATGGATATCGATGGTGTGGCGCTTCAGTTCCGCTACGCCATCGGCGATGGCGACTGGAACACAATCGGACCGGCACTTGACGCCTCGATTCTTTCCGACGAAGGCGGACGCGGAGCGCACGGCAGTTTCACCGGCAATTTTGTCGGAATGGCAGCCTATGATCTGGCAGGCGGTGACTTCACCGCAGACTTTGATCACTTTGTCTATCGGAACCTTTGACGCTCGCCACCGAGCATGAAGACAACAAACAGAGCAGACCGGAAGCCCCGCTGGCAAATATCGGGCCGGTCTCTCCCCCCCTTCGGCCAAATATAGACACCGGCCACATGCCAAACGAGCCCGCCGCGCGTAACTGACCCTGTATGGCTCTGATACCGTTGGCGGCTGGACTTTGAAGGGGGGGGTTAGCGATTGAATGATCTGAGGCTTTCGAGCACCCCCGCCTCCTTGAGCCGCCCAGCCCACAGCTCAAATGCATTGGTGAACTGCTGGTTATCGGCCAGATCGCCATAATATTCACGCTGCTCCAGCCAGAGCCGGGGATAGTCTTCGGCTTTTTCTGCTCTGGCCCTGAGACTTTGCCAATTGGGATCATTGGGTTCAATTGCGCTGCCATCTTCGCGCTTGCCGAGACAGTAGCGCATCCAGAGCGCACTCATCAGGGCAAGGCCCTCTATTGCCATCCCTTTTGCAAGAGCGTCCCGTATCGATGGAATGATGAAGCCGGGCTGACGGCTGGAGCCGTCAAACGCCACACGGCGGGTCGTATCAATGATTTCCCTGTTTGAGAAGCGGCGCGCGATAAGGTCGAGATAGGCATCCGGCGTCATGCCGGGCACTGGGGAAACGTTGGGCAGCACTTCCCTCGTCATGGTCTTGTGCAGAAAGTTCCTGATATCCTGATGCTCCATGCAGGCGGCTATGGTGTCAACGCCGAGCAGGCTGCCGGATATGGAAATGAGCTGATGGCCACCATTGAGAATGCGCAGTTTCATGGTCTCATATTGGTGGACGTCATCTGAAAAGGTGGCTCCCACCTTGTCCCAGTCGGGGCGACCAGCGCAAAAGTTGTCCTCGATCACCCATTGCCTGAAATTCTCGTGCGTTACAGGGGCGACATCATCAATGCCGAAGGATCGGACAAGTTCGATTTCCTTGTCGCCGGTGGCTGGCACGATGCAATCGACCATCGAATTGGGGAAGCTGCAATGGGCATCGATCCAGTCAGCAAGCTCCGGGTCGGACAGGCGGGCAAGGGAAAGGATGGTCCGGCGCAATATGGCGCCATTGCCCTGAAGATTGTCACAGCATTGACCTGTGAAGGGGCCAGTGCCCTGTTCCCGCCGACGCTTGAGGGCGGCGATCATGGCACCAAAGGCCGTGCGTGGCGTCTCGGGATATTGCGCGTCATGGACAATATCGGGATGATCCGAGGCAAACTGTCCGGTTGCCGGGTCGATATAATAACCCCCTTCGGTGACCGTCAGGGATACGATGCGGATATCGGGGCGCGCCATGCGCTCAATGAGGGCGGCGTTGCCTTCTTCCACCGGCACGAATTCGATCATTGAACCCGTGATTTCGGCAGATTTGCCCGAAGGATCGAGCTCTATCAGGGTGGTCAGGCAGTCCTGCCCGAGCAGGCGGGCGCGCTGTTCGGCATCGTGGGAGCGAACGCCAGCCCCGACAATCGCCCAATCCTGCGCCAGCCCCTGTTCCAGAAGTTTATGCAGATACCAGGCCTGATGGGCGCGATGGAAATTGCCAAGGCCGATATGCAGGATGCCTGCCGAAAGCTTGGAGCGATCATAGTCCGGCACCTTTACCGTGTCGGGCATCTTGTTCAATGTTGCGTTTTGAAGAGGTATCAGCTCATCCATTGGCCACCGTCCACATTGTAGGTTTGAGCGAGAATATAGTCGGCTTCGTCACTTGCCAGAAAGATGGCCATGCCGGTGAGGTCGGAGGCGGTTCCCATGCGTCCGTAGGGCACAGCTTCTCCGACCTCTTTCTTCTTCTGACCGGGAGCCTTGTGCTCAAGATCGGCAAAGAAGGCGTCAACACCATTCCAATGCTCGCCATCAACGACCCCCGGCGCAATGGCATTCACATTGATGCCATGCCGGATAAGGTTGAGCGCTGCCGATTGGGTGAGCGAAATGACCGCTGCCTTGGAGGCGCAATAGACGGCGACCAGAGGCTCGCCGCGGCGTCCGGCCTGACTGGCCATGTTGATGATCCGACCGCGGATCTTGCGCTCGATCATGTGGCGGGCGACGGCCTGCATGGAGAAAAGGGTTCCGGCGACATTGATGTCGAAGACCTTTTGAAAATCCTCCCGCCTGATGTCGGCAATGGCAGCCGCCGTAAAGATCGCGGCATTGTTGATGAGGATATCGATCTGGCCCAGCTTGCTCACGGCTTCATTGACCGCGCTTTCGATGCTGGCCTGCTGGGCAACATCCATATGAATGGCGATGGCTTCTGGCCCGATGCTGGCGGCGCTTTCCCTTGCCCGATCCAGATCGATATCGGCGATGGCCACCTCTGCCCCCTCTTTCACATAGGCGGCAGCGAAGGCAAAGCCGATGCCTCTTGCTGCTCCGGTGATCAGGGCCTTCTTGCCTGCAAGACGTTTCATCATATCCGTAGCCCTTTATCGTCGAATTTGTGAATTTGGGCTGCGTCGGCAGACAGATAGACCGTGTCGCCGTGATTGATCGAAAGCTCTCCGCTTGCGCGAACCGTCATCGGATCGCAGCCTTGCACGCCATGCACATGAATAAAGGTGTCCGAGCCGAGATGTTCTGCCACCCCGACAGTGCCTTGCCAGCAATTCTCTCTTGGGTCCGGGGAAACCTGAATATGTTCTGGGCGAATGCCGATAGTGTGGGCGCCGAGGGCTGCGGCCTTCTCGCCTTCAATGAAATTCATCTTGGGAGAGCCGATAAAGCCCGCGACGAACCTGTTGCGCGGTGTGCGATAAAGCTCAAGGGGGGAGCCGACCTGTTCGATAACGCCAGCCTGCAAGACAACGATCTTGTCGGCCATGGTCATGGCTTCCACCTGATCATGGGTCACATAGATCATGGTTGTCTTGAGCCTCTTGTGCATCTCACTGATCTCAAGGCGCATGCCAACCCGCAATGCGGCATCAAGATTGGAAAGAGGCTCGTCAAACAGGAAGGCGGTCGGGTCGCGTACAATGGCGCGACCGATTGCGACGCGCTGACGCTGCCCTCCGGAAAGCTGGCCCGGCTTGCGGTCGAGATAGTCCGTCAGGTTGAGGGCCTTGGCGGCCGCCTCGATGCGCTTTTTCTGCTCGGCCTCGTCAACTCCGGCCATACGCATGGGAAAAGCGATATTCTTGCGCACGGTCATATGCGGATAGAGGGCATAGGTCTGAAAGACCATGGCCAGTTCACGCTTGGAGGGCGGTATTTCGGTTACGTCCCTGTCATCGATGAGAATGCGCCCCGATGTCAGGTCCTCCAGCCCGGCGATCAGGCGCAACAGAGTCGACTTGCCACAGCCCGAGGGGCCAACAAAGACGGCAAATTCGCCATCTTCAATGGTCAGGTCGAGCGGTGGGATCACCTCAAGCTCACCGAATTTCTTGGTAATAGTTTCCAGTACGATGCGTCCCATGATCTTTTCCTACTTCACGGCGCCGAAGGTCAAACCTTGGACCAATTGTTTTTGACAGAACCAGCCGAGCACGATGATCGGGCCGACGGCAGCGGCAGAGACGGCAGAAAGACGTCCGAAGAAGAGGCCTTCCGGTGCACGGTTGCCTTCGATCAGCTTGGAGAGAGTGGCTGCTTCCGTGGTTGTCAGGCGAACGGTCCAATAGGCTTCGTTCCAGCAGAAGATGAAGCACAGCAGGGCCGTGGAGGCGATGCCGCCCCATGCCAGCGGGACCAAGATCTCGTGCACCTCGCCCCATGTGTTCACGCCGTCCATCTTTCCCGCCTCGATGATTTCTCGCGGGATTTCCTTGAAATAGGTGAACAGCATCCAGACCACGATGGGCAGGTTGATCAGGCTGAGGACAAGGATCAGCAGAAAATGGGTGTCGAAGATGCCGAGGAAATTCTTGGTCAGGAATGTCATCGGATAGAGCACCGCAGCGGCGGGCAGCATCTTGGTGGACAGCATCCACATCAGCACATCCTTGGTGCGCTTGCTTGGATTGAAGGCCATCGCGTAGGCTGCCGGAATGCCAACCGCCAGTGTGAAGCCGGTCGCAAAGACGGAGGTTATGACCGAGTTGGCAGCAAAGCGCCAATAGTCATAATTCTCGGTCATGTTGATATAATTTTCGAGCGTTGGCGTGAAAAACAGCAGGAATTCCGGCTTCACGGCATCCGCATCGGTCTTGAAGCTGGTCAGGATCATCCAAAAGATGGGGAAGAAGAACATAAGTCCCACGCCCCAGGCCAGGATCGCCCGACTTGCTCTTCCATATCGGTTGGATTCTGCAACAATTGCCATGGATCTGGTTCCTATTCCATCAGAGTTTTGCCAATCATGCGCAGAAGAAAAATCGCGACGATGTTGGCAAGAATGACCGCAAAAATGCCCGTGGCGCTGGCAGCACCGATATTGTTGTTGGCAAATTCGCCGATCAGATAAGGCAGGTTCTTGTTTCCGTTGCCGCGGCTGACGATCTCGATTTCGGCATAGAGCGAGAGGTGAAAGATCGCCTGTATCATCACCACGATGGCGATCGGGCGCCCCAGATGTGGCAATGTCAGAAAGCGGAATTGAGACCAGGCTCCAGCGCCGTCGAGCACCGCAGCTTCCTTCTGCTGCTGGTCTTCAGACTGTAGCGAGGTCATGAAAATCAGCACGGCAAAGGGCGTCCATTGCCATGTAACCATGATGATCACCGCATAGGCGGATGTCTGCGTTGCGCGGAAGGAGATCGGTTCCAGCGTTGGCCAGAGCGAGAAGAACCAGCCAATCAGCGGCATGTCCCGCAGCAACTGGATCAGGCTGTTAATGCCTTCAATGGCAACGCCCTGAAGGCCAAGTACCGGATCAAGGATCATGTTGATCCAGAGCACGGCATTGACCGCAGGCATGACGAAGAAAGGCGAAATCAGCAAAACCCGCACGATGCCGCGCCCGGGAAAACTTCTGTTGATGAGGATGGCAATCAACACCCCCAGAATGACTGTCAGAAACAGAATACTGCATACGATAAACAGGCTGTTCTGAACGGCAAACCAGAAGTCCTTTGCCTCAAGCACAAATTCATAATTGCCAAGGCCGCGCCAGTTGCCCAGAGACGGAGATGTCCATTCCGGCCGGCGCAAATTGTTGAGAACATAGCGAATGAATGAGAAATAGAGTGTCATGCTCAGCGGCACGATCATCCAGGCCAGCAGCAACAGGACAGCTGGCGTCTGGAGCGCGCGCGCAAGTCGTCTCTTGGTCATGTCTCGCCCCTCCCTGCGAGTGAATGGATGGCAGACCGATGGTCTGTCCGCATTCTCCGGACAAGCCTGCTTTTATGCCTTCCTCTTGGGGGCGCTTGGGCTGTCCGGAGATGTCTTCTGTGTGAGGGAAGAAGGCCCGAACTGTCGGGCCTTCTCCTTTGCGGGAGGAATTATTCGAAGTAGCCAGCTTCTTTCATGATGGCCTCGGCGGCTTCCTGAGAGGCAGCCAGAGCCTCATCCACCGATTTCGCACCAGAGAGCGCGGCGGCCATTTCCTGAGCAACAGCGGAGCCGACCTCGGGGAATTCCGGAATGGCAGCAAACTGAACACCGACATAAGGCTTCAGATCGGTAGCTTCAGGCGCTGCGGTTTCAATGGCCTTGAGTTCCGCTGCGGCAAATTTGGCGGCAGCCTGAAATTCCGCAATGGCGTAGGTTGACTTGCGCGTGCCGGTGGGCACGGAACCCCAGCCGAAATCCGGATGACTTGCGACGGCCTGGACATAGTCCTTTGATGTCGCCCATTCGATGAAGGCCTTGGCTTCATCGGAATTGTCCGTTCCCGAGGGAACCGCCATTGCCCATGCCCAGAGCCAGTTTGCTCCTACAGGATTGCCGGCATTTGGCGACTGGGCGTAGGCGACCCCGTCCACCTGAAGGAAGGAGGCTGCGATCGTCGCATCGATCCACATGCCGCATTTGCCTTCATTGTAAAGCGCCAGAATCTCGTTGAAGGAGTTGCCTTCGGATCCCGGAGGGCCATAGGTTCCCAGCAAATCGACATAGAAATTGATGGCCGAGCGCCAGGCATCGGAATTGATGGTCGGTTTGAAATCCTTGTCGAACCAGGCACCACCAAAGGAATTCACCATGGTGGTGATAAAGGCCATATTGTCGCCCCAGCCCGGCTTGCCGCGCAGGCAGACGCCATAGACACCCTTTTCCGGATCATGAATGGCCTTGGCGGCCGCCTTGATATTGTCCCAGCTGTCATTATCGGCGATCTTGACGCCCGCGGCGTCGGTCAGATCCTTGCGATACATGACCATGGACGATTCCCCATAGAAGGGAGCTGCAAAGAGCTGGCCATTGTAGGAAAGGCCATTGCGGATCGCTGGCAGCATGTCGTCCAGATCATAGTCCGCCCCGAAATTGAGCGGCTCGATCCATCCGGCTTCACCCCAGATCGGGGCTTCCTGCATGCCGATATTGATGATGTCATACTGACCACCACCGGTCGCGGTGTCGGATGTCACCTGCTCGCGCAGCACCCCCTCTTCCAGAGAAACCCAGTTGAGCTTCACTCCGGTTTTTTCTGTGTAGGCCTGAGCGACCTTCTGCATGTTGATCATGTGACCGTTATTGACGATCGCGATGGTCAGTGATTTGTCGCCATCCGCAGCCAGTGCGCCGGTTGCGATGACAGCCATGGCCGTCGAAAGGCCAAGCAGTTTTGAGTAAGGCATCCAATCTTCCTCCCTAGATTGCACTGAATAGAGAGGAACTAGAACATGAAGATACCGCGCGGTCAACTAATTTTTTACGCGCGTAAATATTACGTCAGGCAGATTTGCGCATGATCAGCTTGCCTTCGAAAAAGGTGTCCGGTCTCTGCAACACTTGCTCGTCAGTTTTGACAGATTCCAGAAGGACTTCGACAGCGCGCCCGGAGATTGCGTTATAGTCCTGAGCTATGGTTGTGAGTTGTGGATAAGTAAACCGCGAGAAGGGATGGTCATCCTGCCCGGCGACGCGAATATCTGCGTCTGCAGCAAGGCCGATCTTCAGACCCTTTTCATGGCAGGCCGCCAAAAAGCCGATTGCAAGACGATCATTGCTGCACAGGATGGTGTTGGTCTTGAATGCACCGGCGCCAAGCATTTTCAGCCCACCTTCATAGCCGATATCTTCCAATGCCCAGCCTTCTCCCTCGATCTGCACAATTTCGGGCTCCAGCCCATGACTTTGCATGGCATTGATATAGCCCTGACGCCTCTTGCGCGCGTTCGGGTTTGGAGGTGTCTTCATTTCCAGAAGGGTCGGAGCCTCGCCGCTACGGCAAAGATATTCAACCATCAGAGTGGTGAATTGGGCATTGTCCGAACCGACGAACGCCATACCTATATCATTGATATTACTATCGAACAATACAGTTGGAACATCCTTGCAGAAGGCCGCGACGGCATCCTGATCCGATAGGCGGCCAAGAGGAGCGAGCAATACGCCAGAGGGCTTCATCGACCGCAAGGTGTCAAAAACTTCGCGTTCATAGGCGGCCGAACCATTTGAGCTGAAGAGCGATGGCGAATAGCCGGCAGCGACGCATTTGGCGGCAAGATTACGGACAATTTCGCCGAAAAAGGGGTCCGACAGATAGGGAACGACAATGCCAATTGTCTTGGTCAGTCGCCTGTTCTGATTGATCGCGTAAATGTTGGGGCGATAGTCGAACTTTTCCAAAGCAGCTTCTATCCGCTGCCGGGTGGCGGGCCTTACGCTGCTGGGATCGTTGAAATATTTGGATACGGTAGGACGGGATAAGCCACTCGCCTCAGCGAATTGCTCCATATTGCGGATTTTCGGAATGCGTGACATCGTAACTTGTTCTCTTTTTTTGCCCTACAAAAGAAACACAAATAATTTACGCGCGCAATTTTTAATTTTACAAAAATTCACAGTTGCCCTCGCAACAAGATGCCCAACGGGGCCACCCCACCATTCTTGCCCACCGTCAATTCTATTCCGCAATGGCGTTGCCCTTTGCTGCGATAAAGGTCAGAACCAAGCCCCGATCCGAAGAGGAGAGCCGCGGATGGTCCAGTCAGTTGGCCGGATAATGGAGAAAGAAGTCAGCAGCAGAAAAACAAAAGCCTTCAAACGAAAGTCCGGCCTTTTGCAACGGGATCAAATGCGACTGAGAAGAAGCTTGCCATCGTCACCACCCCTTTTGAGCAGGCTGCGAATGCCGCTAAGCGTTCACTGAATGCTGCTAGGATAGGAAATCGCGTCTTTTCAATGCGACAAACCAATGGCAACGATTAGAAAATTTGGGAAGGCTGTTTTAAAATACAAAACCCGTCAACTCATCGAGTTAACGGGCGAAAATTGGTTGCGAGGGCTCGCAACAGCCGTACCCCTACATATCACTTTTGCGTCTAACGCTGAGCACCTCGTAGAAGCTAAGACACCAAAATGCAAGAACTTTTTCCTACTGTGGGAAACCAGAATTACAAAATGCCCAGCTACCCCGATTAAGGTTCCCTTTAGCTGCAGCGATGCCCAAGGGGATAACGAGTTGCGGCTGGACCGTGATTTCTGATCTGCTACAGTGGCGTCAAGGCATTCAGCCAGACCATGCTCGTTGCGGCTGGACCGTGATTTCTGATCTGCTACAGTCATATGCAAAGGCTGTCGGAGTGTTGACGAGTTGCGGCTGGACCGTGATTTCTGATCTGCTACAGTCACTCTGAAGGCTCACCCCCGCCTTTGCCAGTTGCGGCTGGACCGTGATTTCTGATCTGCTACAGTGGCGTCAAGGCATTCAGCCAGACCCTGCTCGTTGCGGCTGGACCGTGATTTCTGATCTGCTACAGTTCGGATGGCGACATACGCTCATCAACGGCAAGTTGCGGCTGGACCGTGATTTCTGATCTGCTACAGTTGCTGTAGGCCAGGAAGCCTTTCGGCTTGTGTTGCGGCTGGACCGTGATTTCTGATCTGCTACAGTTTATCGAACGCAAGGGCATAGACCAGATCAGTTGCGGCTGGACCGTGATTTCTGATCTGCTACAGTAGGAGAAGAAATGCCTCTCCGACGATATCAGTTGCGGCTGGACCGTGATTTCTGATCTGCTACAGTAAAGCCGGTTTCCTGAACATATTCAAGGCTGTTGCGGCTGGACCGTGATTTCTGATCTGCTACAGTAAGAAATTGGCCTTGCAATCGGGCGGTACAGTTGCGGCTGGACCGTGATTTCTGATCTGCTACAGTTCGCTATTCTTTGCCATGAGCGCGGCGCGAGTTGCGGCTGGACCGTGATTTCTGATCTGCTACAGTGGCAACGCCGAACAAGCTCAGGCGGAAAGGGTTGCGGCTGGACCGTGATTTCTGATCTGCTACAGTGAATATTCAACGCTTCCAGCAGGAATATGTGTTGCGGCTGGACCGTGATTTCTGATCTGCTACAGTAGCTCTTCGGCCAATCCCCTGAAAACTATGGGGAATTGACCGATTTGAGCATAAGAAAAACGCAAGGTGTCGCTAAAAAAGAGCGAGTTGCGAAGGGTTTTTCTTTTGCTTTTTTCGCGCTTGATCCGAGAATCGGACAATATTTTCATACTGCCTGTCCGTAAATTGGAAGATGTAGATATTCCCCCATTCTGGCAAGCTGCATTCAATCTGACGGACATAGCTTTCAAACTGCTCCTTGCCGTTGCAAAATCTCAGATAATTTGAAAATTGGCTCATTTCGAAGCCTATATCAAGCAAAAATTCGCGAAATTTCGTTGCTGCCTTACGCTGCTTCTTGGTCTCGACGGGCAGGTCGAATGTTACCAATATCCACATGATCTGATACCCACTCAAATAAGTCGCACCATTGTTGGCCTTCTTCTCAAAACCGGTCATTCGCCCTCATCTGCCTCCTCTTGCTTACATCCAAGGCTGGCCAGCTCAAGCGGAGACGGCATCTTTGGCAATTCGATAACCACTTTTCCTGTCTCAAAGCTGGTCACGATGGAATGGGTCAACCGGGAAACCTGAACCGCAAGCGGCGACAGGCCGGGTCCACTTTCAAGATCAAAAGTCGCAATGCTTGTCAGCCTCTGTTTGGCAACAGCAGAGACCTCGGTTTCTCCCTCAGACTGCAGATTGACAACTATCTGGTCCACCAGAGGTCGGTATATTTCCATAAGGTCGTCTGCAAGAGCAAAGGTGTTGGACCGATTTGAGTGGAAAATCCCAATGGTGGGATGAAGTCCTGACGCGCAAATCGCACGGGACACAATGGCGCGAAGAACCGTATAACCGTAGTTCAGCTGGGCGTTTGCTCCTCCGGCCCCCTGATCCCTGGAGAAATCATGGCCGAACAAAAGCTTCCAGTAGCGCCTTGCCGCCTGGGCTTCAATATTGTCAGGATCGCCGGATTTGACCTTTCTGGCGAGCAATTCGAAACCACCGCCCTCCTTGCCGTTCGAAGCAAGAACCTGACCTTGCAGCCGGATCTTGGCGGCAACAATCTTCTGCCATAGCTGTTTCTGCAAAGGTTTGGATGCATTGATCTGAGCGCGAAGTCGAGCACCCTGTACATGATGCCCTTCCAGTGGCCAGACGACGGACACGGGAGCGTGGTTGGTACCACAAAGCACAATCGGCACATTCCGCTCTGCAAGCCTGATCAGCACTCGATTTGAGAGACTTGCTCCATAGGCATGGACGATCAGCCCGCCAATATCGTCAAGCGCAATCCTTCCCACCTCCTCTCCTGACAGGGAAATGATGAGAAACCCGCGCAGCACGGACAGATAAAGTCCGTCAGTTGAGATGTCAACAATCCGGTCCATGGTGACAATGTGCCACCACGACACCGGAGAATTCAACTTAAATTAGATTTCTTGGTTACTACACCCAGCTCCTTTGATTGTCTGTCTTGAGGGCCAGGATCAAAAACACGGCCAGTTTCATCAATGCGCACCTGACGACATCCAGTTTGTCTTAGCGCTCGGCCCGACTTCACAAAATAACTAAACGGATCCTGCTTGTCAGCGTCACGTGCCTTCAGACTTCCCGCCTCTTTATGGCCAGCAAAGTATATTCGCCCATCTCCAACAAACTTGACCACCCTGCCGAGCGTATAGCCATCTGTCGGATGATCATAGGCAACCATGTCATTCTGATGCAGGCGAAGGACACGGCGAGCCGTCGGGTTGTGCTTATGAAAAGCAGATTGCCAACCCGGCTGATGAGCATCGAACATGGAAACAACTTCTGAGTGCCATTGCCCGTCCAGTGTCTCCCAGATGTCATAGCGATAGTTTGCATCGCCCTTATAGCCCTTATAGACCTGCCCACTCTTGTCGCGAATGGGGATTAGACTGACGGTTTCAATCATGCGTACGCGTCGAATACCACGGTACCGAGGATCGGTCTCACGGAATTTCTTCAAAGCGGCATCCCAATCTTTCCTGTCAGTAATGCCCGCAAGAGCCGATTCCAGCGCAGACCGCAGCTCATCATCCCGAACGCTTGGCAAATCCTTTGCCCGCAATGCCATGAATGGCTTGCGATGTACGGCCTGAAGTTTTCCATCACGGTCCTGCGTAGGACCATAGGCTGTATCATTGTGCAGCTTTCCTGCCGTCTGTCCCTTGCCGATTGTATAGCCACTGCGGGAGACGGTGCCATGATCAGGCTTATGACTGACTGAGATAGCATTCACCGCCTGCTGCAGATCGGCCCGAAAGGTTGGCCATGGCGGATTGTCGCCAACCAGCTTGTTGACATAATTCTCGAGATCACACTCATTCATACGACCAGCTGCGCTGGATATACGCTGAAGCAGACGACGCGTCGTCACACCGACAACAGCCGCATCGATGGCATGATGGCGGTGGTCCATGCGGTTTTTGGCTTGCGCCATTTCGCCCAGATTACTGTCCGGCAACATGGAATTCAGTCCCCAGTTCCGACGGAACATTTCGGTGAGCCGTCCCGGCGTAACCCAAACATGTTTTCTTTGATGCAACTCCCCAAATTCATCAGCTTCTTCCAACGGGTAGAGGCATTCTAGATACTCTCGCGCCATGCGTGAAAGATATTGCGTATCGGTGAGCTGGCGCGCAAGAAAACCACCTTCACTTTCGAACCGCTCCATGGCATCGGAAGCAAAGCGCCAACGCTTGTTCTGAGGCAGCCGCGATGCCCGACCAAGAACCTCATCTTGGTCCCATTCGGCAACTTCGGCAGGAGCCCGGTTCCGCTTTTGACGGTTGGCAGACTTCAGACAAAGGATCTTGTTTGCCTGACCGTCGTCGAGTGTTCGCGACCATGGCAGAATATGGTCGATATCCACTTCTGAAGAGAACAGCATCTCGATACTGATCGGCTTACCAGAATAGATGCAAACCCGATCTTCAGGCTTATCAGGATTGAGTTCCTCCCACAGCTTGAGCAGTAGCCGGTTGTAGCCTGTATTGTGCAGACCCAATTCGTCCAGTTTCTTGCCGCGAGCTTCAGCAGCACGCGTATTTTGCGTTATCTTGCGTCTTTCTTCCTGCTTTTGCCTGTCGGATAGTTGCAGATCACGGGCCAGCTCCACCACGATATAGCGCGGTTTGCCATGGCGTTCGATCAAACGATTGGCGAGACGACGCAACTGGTTAAGGCCGATATGTACGGTGGGATTGGTGATGCGACCCTTGTATAGATCATATATGTCGTCCGGATTGCCTGTACCTGGGGGAATATGGCGCCCCAGAACTTCCTGATAGAGGGGCAGAACCGGCTCTCCCTCTCCTTCATAGGCAAGAGCAGATGGATCGTAACCACAATTCTTGGCCGCTGTGCGCTCGGGAATAACAAACCCTGCTTCTGTCGTATTTTTCAATTCATCCAACATGGACGCAAGGGCCGTTGCACCCAAGCGCCCATAGCCTTCGGGAAAGGAAATATTGGCAATGGCCTCAGCCTGCTCTCCCTCTAAACCGTATGTCTTTCGCAGCCAGTCGAAGAGAGCAAGAGGATCCTCCTCTTCCTTCAGGGTCTGGACAATCTGCCATTGTTCATCCCGGCTGAAACCACCCCATTTGGATCCGAAATACTTTTTGTCAGAGAGAACAGCATATATCTCGTCTCCCTTCAGTTCTGTCCGGCTCTCGCTTTCCTTATTGAAGAAAATGTCAGGAGCCAACTTCAGGGTCTTGCGCAACGCCGCGAAGGACACTTTCCGTTTGCTGCGCAAATGGTGGACCAGAGCGTTCCTCTGGTCCAAAGTTAGCTTTTTATGGCTGAGATCTGGAAGAACAAGTTCTAGCTCATTCACTTCCTTGTAAAGCCGAAATTCCTGAAACAGTGGATGGGCCTTCGCCACACGCTCTTCCAATGGATTGAAAGCACATTTTCCGACTTTCGGCTTTTTGAGAGGACGCTGATAGAAGATCACACGAAAAAGATATGCACGTCGCTCTTCAGTCAGAAGATCCGCATAGTAGGGGGCCTGAGCATCCCAGATGGCGTGAAACTCGGCTTCCAGCAGGCTGCGTTCGGGATAGAAGGCATATCCATCATCGCCAAAGGCTTCTGAACCGGCCCTCAGTCTGACGACTTCACCTGCGTCACGTCGCATGGCTAGCCATTCACCATAAGTCCGAGCTCCGCTATCAAACATTTTGCCTTTGAGGTCAGCAATACCGGTGGCTATCTTGCCCTGCTCATTGTCGCGGCGGTCCGTCTTTCGGTTGGACTTGAAGCCACGCCTTTGGCCGAGATGAAACAGAACTCGTCCGATATAGGCGGGAGGCAGCTTTTCATCGAGCGCCCTTGCACGCAGGGAATACGGATTGGAACCAATTTCTTCAGAGGCAGTAGGACGGTCGCCAGTCTCATACAGCAACGCTTGCTGCGCTTGCCTGTCTGCCGGCATCAGACCAAATTCGATAAGCGTTCGCAGAGTTGCCTTGCGACGGCGTTTGTACCGGTCACGCCTCCGCGATGCAGCACGGGCATCCCGCCTCGCAACGGCAAGTGAGGTCTTGGACTTCGGATCACGGCCATCGGCAAAGATCCGCGCACCAATATCGACAATGCTTTCCGGCTCTCCATTCTGATCAAGGCCGAGCACACACCAGCCGATGGAATTCGTACCTATATCGAAAGAAAACAGACTAGATTTCATCTTGATTGCCTCCATATTGAAGATAAATCTTGACGAGACAATTTAGATAATGCAATCTTTAATTAGTAATAGATCAGAAATCACGTGTCTGGCCGTTAACAAGCTAAGACAGCACCAGATAAGGCCGTTCCTCCGGGAGCGGCTTTCCTGTTTTTGAACCTTATCTTTCCTCCTCGTCCCTCTTCCAGGTCTTGCCATGATTGAGCGCATTATAGATTGAATTCAATCCCACCAAGACTCCCAGCTTGTTCGCAATCTTTCTTGCCTTTTCCTCATTTCTCTCAAAGGCAAGAGCCTTCACGAACTCGGACAACCGACCATATGCCTGGGCGAATTCGGCTTCACGCCTTCTGATCCATTCCATTGCGGCGTCCGCTCTGTCATCAAAACTTTTGGTCAATCTGCCGAGCATCGAGCCCATCCGTTGCCCAATCCTATTCGCAGCCTTCGGCTTCCTGCGGATATGACCTATGATATGCTCCGATTGCGCCTTGTCAGCATCTGCAGGAATTGAGAAGCCTTCGCCCTTTTCGGTTCTGCCATACCGGATATGCCCGTCAACCATGCCCTCGATAACAACCAGCATAGTCTCGGCTTCGTCCCGTTTGTTCTTGGCGTCATCCCGCTTGCGTGCAGCATCCTCGAGGAGCAGGTCTGCCTTCCGCAGCTTCTCTCTGGCCGAGAGTTCCGCCCCCGCCCTGATCCTTTCAGCTTTCTTCTCGGCTTGAGTGAGCTTTTCTTCTGCCTGCTGGTCAATCTGCAGCAGCCGCTGCTTCTGCAGGATTTCCCAGTCCTGCAGCTTTCGTTCCCTGGCATCCTGTTCCTTCTTCTTTTCCTCCAGGTGGCGCTCTCTCTGTTTCTGATCTGACGCCTGACTTTCCAGTTTGGCAATGAGGGCATCGGGATTTGAAATGATATCATCGACTGAGCCGAATTCTTCTTCCTTGCCCTTCAGCAGTGCATCTCTCAAATCCCTGTTTTTGGCTTCTTTCTGCTCTTCGTGGGAAACGAAACCACCTACCACAAGCATCTCGATGGCCATCTTCTGCTTTGCATCCTTGCGAAGCTTCTTACCCTCGGCAGTCTCTGCGAGCCGACGAATGGCATAGATGATCTGGGCATTCTTCGATCCGGGAGGAATGGGCTTTTCGATAAGCGGAGCTGCGTCGATCCTCTCTTGGAGTTCCGCGCGCGCCTGTTCACCCTGCTCAATGGCCTCCCTGAAGGCAGCAGCCCTCGGTTCACCTCGGACAATGTTGAGGTGGCTCCGTGCAGGATCCTCAAACCATTCCCCAATAGCGTCCTGTGCCCGTTCATATCCGGTCTTTCCTGTTTCCGGATCCCGATGGCTCTGTATCAAGGGATGGTGTGTGCAGCGAAAAAGGGATTTTCCCTCGGCGAATCTGGCTGTCGGCTTTTCCTTGATGATCTCATAGAGCAGACCATGCAGATGGACCGACTGCTCATCCATGTCGACCCGACAATATTTGAGCATCTCACCGAATTCCTTCTGCATGAAGGCAAGGCTTTGCCCGGCAAATTCATCACATTTTCGCAAATCGAAACGGGCAATTTCTCCTTTGTCATCCAGAAATTCCAGGACAGATTCGGATGGACAATTTTCTTCGGCGCGACAGAAATCCCGATGAACGGTCACTATGATTTCCCTTAGAGGCGGGCCAGAGTTCACATTTTCAAGCCAAGGATTTTTCGCTCCCTGGCTAGCCAACCATATTGCCTCCTTGGAACCGCGGCTTTTTCTGACTCCTTCACAATTCGAGAGAAAATTATTTTCCCGCATTTCGATTTCTTCTGCGACAATCTTCTTTGCAATGTCATTGTTTCCAACAAGGACTCTGTTCAGATGTTGGCGCTGTTCATCGCAATGAGATGTATCGCCAATCGTGCGTGCAGCGTGTTTTAAAATCCCGGCAACATCTTTCGGAAAGATGCTTTTGAATCTCAGGACAATCGGATATTTCCCATTGGAACGCTGAATATCGGCATATGTTGATCCGATCAGCGATCTGCCATTTTTGCTCTGTGCCATTGCCACCTCCATTGATCATGAAGGGGAAATGGGTCCCTGAAAAATTTCGGGAAGATTTTCTTCAAATCAGTTCTTTTCAACCCGGGTGGATAGAGCCGGAAATGGTCGTGAGAAGCCAAGCCTCGTACTCACTAGAAGGGTGCGAAAATCCACCGGATCTTTCTCACCCATTCTGCTCGCACAGGTTAGGACGCTGTCCTTCCCGTGACCCAACACCTGCCAGGTAAGAGGCGCCCTGCCCTCTTGCCTGGACCAATCTCCAAGCCGCTCCACGGGGGCCGAAGATGGGGCTATCGCGCCCCCTCTTGGATCACCCACTCGTCGCTGACAGGCCTTCCCGGCGGCTGGAAAGCGATCCTCTTTTCCAGACCTTTCCCGGCAAAGGAATGCAGCTCGCCGCGCCCTTCCCTTTGAACCCTGTCCTGGCGTCTTCCGACTGAGCAAAGACAAGCCCTGGGCGGTTTTTCTCTGCACTCTTTTCTGCCGTCTCCCGACCTGCTTGAGGGTCATTCCGCAAGCCCCCAATCCCCCCGTGCAGAGAGGCCAGATCCTCGGCTGGCGACAGAATTATTGGCAATCCAGGATTTGCCCGGCAGGTCATGTGACGCCGGGCAAATCCTGGATTGCAAATATCAAAATCCGGCAATGGCTGGCGTCAGAAACTCAATCAACTGGAGTCATATATGACCAATTGCAATTGCATTTCTGATAAGGACAACGGGCACCAAGCCATCCAGCGGGGCGATATTGTGGCTTTTCATTTCCCTTCAGGAAAATCCGGGAAACCGGCCCAATTCTTTCCTCACCCGTGGCTTGTTCTCGACATGCAAACCCATGTCGGACAGCTCTACCTGACACTCGCCAGATGGCATGAAGCCGGACAGCTGCCCCATCGCTTTTACGAGCTCGTTGTCAGTCAGTCCGGACAGGCAACGATCGCAGGGGTATCAGGCCCCATGCTGTTCAATTGCCGACAACAGGTCATTGTCTCTGTTCGGCACAAAGGCTTTGCCCTCGGCCAGCATGGCTTCCCTGTCATCGGCATGGTCAACGAAAGCGAGCTCGAACGGCTCAATGCCATACGGGCCCGCCTTCAGGCCTTTGCCGATATCAGGGCCGAAGAGCGGACCTGCCGTCAGCGCAAACCGCCATCAACCCACAGCCCCAGCAAGCGAATACCGCAACAGGAGCTGAACAGCCCCGCGGCACCTGATCAGCCCTAGTCGGAACACCACCAACAAAGGCTGGCCGGAAAAGCAATCCGGTCAGCGTCATCCACCCAACACCCTGTCATCAGATCGAGACCATCACGCTTTTCAACTGCGACCATGCCAAGAGCTGCACTGTTCGTAAAAATGGAAGGATGGTGGTGAATGGGCACTGGCTTGTTCCGCCCCCTTGATGAGGGCCGGAACAAGCCGCAGCCCGAAAAAAAACGAGGAAATCATCACTGGTCTATAGTAGCAACATCCACGAAATCACCTTGCAACACCGCAATCAGAAGACGGACATGGAACGCATCAACGATCTGGGAGCGGACGCTATCAGGCATGCCCGTACCTCTCTCGACTATCTTGAGGAGTTTCCGCCAGACCTATACCCATCAGGCATGCTGACTGTCCTGCAAAAGGCTGTCATGAACCGCAACGTCCTGACAGAGCTCTTCAGGGAAGCTGCGACATCTATCCTTCATTCGCTGTCATGTAGTGACGTTGATCCATCGGACTTTGATGACATCAGGGCTGCACAAGATGCGCTGTCGCAGGCGTTGGAATATTCCAATCGCGTCTCAGACCTTGTTGCCACAGAAAATCTGATCCGCAAGCTCAAAAAATTCTGACATCAGATCCAAACCTCAACGATAGCCGGTTCTCTTCAACTGTCGTCTGCAGATTATCATATCGGAAAGCCATAACGGCCTTGATCCTGATGGATCGGGCCGATCGGTTGCGGCATGTAGAACCGGCGTCGTTAACCATGCCTTAACTAAAAATTTCTCCCTCGCCGCGAATGAACCGAACTCCCTGACATAGCCGGTCAGAAACACTGACTGCCACTTTGTCACATGGAGAGATTGGTCGCCAATGCCTGCAAATTCAAAATCTTCAAACAGGGATACAAGCCCGGCCCATCACGGCGCGGCAAAAAGCATGCTTGTCCTGTTCGGTATCGCAAGGGCGTTGGCACGACAACAAGCTCAAGCAGACTATGAAATAGAATCAGGCAACAGGAAAAATTAATATGATACGTGCAGCCATCTACTCTCGCTTCTCCTCCGACCTGCAAAATCCAAAGTCATGCCAAGATCAGAAAGCCGCATGCGCCAAATGGGCAGAGCGCCAAGGTATGGAAATCGTCGCAACCTATCGCGACGAAGCACAATCTGGAGCCAGCATTCATGGCCGCCTTGGTTTGGCGGATCTTATGCGTGCTGCTGAACAAAAGAGATTTGATGCCATTATTTGCGAAGACCTTGACCGCATCGGCCGAAAGCTTGCTGACCTTGCGCAAATCTACGATAAACTGACCTTTCTTGAAATCCCGCTATTCACCCTGGCAGATGTCAAAATCAACCCCTGGGATGTCGCCTTAAAAGGAATGCTTGGCCAGGAAGAGCTGAAAAAGCTGGCGCAAAAAACCAGACGCGGCCTGCAAGCCGTAATCAAGGACTGCCGTTCGGCTGGCGGAAGATCTTATGGATACGAGCCAACACCAGGTGAAGCTGGAATACTGGCAATCAATCAATTTGAGGCAAATATCGTCAGACGCATCTTCCAAGAATATATTTCTGGATCGACTCCGCGCCGAATTGCCAAAGGACTGAATGACGACAAAATACCAAGCCCTCGTGGAGGCAAATGGAACGCCAGCACCATAAATGACAGCAAGGAACGACAAAACGGCATTTTACGCAACTCATTGTATAGAGGAAAAATCGTCTGGAATCGCCAGCGCTTCGTTAAAGATCCGAGCACAGGGAAGCGATTGAGCCGTCCCAATCCTGAAACTGAATGGGAAAGGGCCACTGTACCCCTCCTTGCAATCATTGATGAAGAGACTTGGCAGAAGACTGCTCAAATCCTGGCCCAAAAATCAAAAGGTCACCCTGAGCACCACCGAAGACCAGCACATCTGCTATCAGGATTAATCAAGTGCAGTAGCTGCGGTGCCAGCTACACGATTATCGGTAATGATCGCATCGGCTGCGCTGGCTATCGAGAACGCGGGGACTGCACCAATAATCGGACATTGACACGCAAGCATGTTGAAGCACGAGTCCTTGCAGGATTGCAAGATCAGCTTGCCAATGCAGAAGTCATTGCCGAATATCTCCGCGTATATCAAGAGGAGAGAATTCACCTGGAAAAACAGGAGCGATCCGCTCTTTCTGCAAAAGAAGCCGTTCTTGTCAAACTGAATACCCAAATAGAGCATGCAGTGAATGCCATTTTGGAGGGCAATGCATCAAAAGCCCTCAAGGGTCGGATGGCCAGTTTGGAACACGAAAAGGAAGAGCTTGAACAGCAGATAGCCTGTCTTAAAGAAGAAAGTCAGCCTTACTCAATGGAGCCAGCTTCCACCGAGAAATTCCTGCAGATAATCAACAATCTGGCCCAAAAGATCAATGATATGCCGGAAGGCCAATCTCGTGATCAGGTCTTCAGCGCGATAAGAAGCCTAATAGACAAGGTGATCATCATACCAAGGGGAGAGAGGCAGCCTGTGAATATAGAAGTTAGCGGATTGCTGGCGGCACTTCTTGGAAACTCTACCCCGCATTCAAAAGAATGTAGGGGAGCGTTGGTTGCGGGGGCAGGATTTGAACCTGCGACCTTCAGGTTATGAGCCTGACGAGCTACCGGGCTGCTCCACCCCGCGTCATTGAAGTGTCATCTTTATAGAAGCCTTGCCAGATTTTTAAACCCCAAAATCGGGTTTTCCCCTCCTTTAAAAAACCATCTGGCGCGAAGTCCTTGCATGCAGCGAAAAAAGAAGGGAAAATTTCTGCCCCTCTTTCAAAGAAAAGGCCCAACTGGGCCATTTATAAAGCAAAATCCGAAAAAGCGGTGCGGCTCTTCCGGATTACCAACTTTTATTCGCAGCCACAAACTCGGGGCTCACGAGCAATACAGCCCGACATTTCCCAAACGTCTTACAACAAGCTTTCCGGGCAACTTCTAGCCACGATCACGCAGCAAACGGGCCTTGTCGCGCTGCCAGTCCCGCTTTTTGGCATCCTGCCGCTTGTCATAATTTTTCTTGCCGCGCGCCACGGCAACCGCAAGCTTGGCGATACCCTTGTCATTGAAATAGAGCTTGAGCGGCACAATCGTCATGCCATCGCGCTGCACGGCCTGAGACATTCTAGCAATCTCGCGCTTGTGCAACAGCAGCTTGCGCGGGCGGCGCGGTTCATGATTGAACCGGTTGCCCTGTCCATATTCGGGAATATGGGAATTGATCAGAACGATCTCGCCATTTTCATCGGACGCGTAGGATTCGGCAATATTGGCCTTGCCGGTACGCAGAGACTTAACCTCCGTACCGGTCAGCTGCAAGCCAGCCTCGATCACATCACCGAATTCATAATCATGTCGCGCCTTCCGGTTTTCCGCCACAACGCGGTTATTCGGATCGCTTTTCTTTTTCTTCTGAGCCATGCAACACAGATAAGCGCTTTAGATCAGACCTGCAACCTTCATTGCAGCTTCAATCTCGGCTTTTACCGTATCTGTCGCAGCCATCAGCGGCAAACGCACATTATTCTCGATCTTGCCAAGCACCGTCAGGCCATATTTGGCACCGGCCGGATTGGGCTGCAGGAACATCGCACGATGCAGCGGTGACAAGAGGTCATGCAGCTCCAGCGCCTTGTCCCACTGCCCATTCATGCAGGCATCCTGGAACTGGCTGCAAAGCTTCGGTGCCACGTTGGCGGTCACGGAAATGCAGCCATGCCCGCCTTGCGCATTGAAGCCGAGCGCGGTTGCATCTTCGCCGGAAAGCTGGATGAAATCCTTGCCCATAGCCAGACGCTGACGGGTAACCCGTACCAGATCGCCGGTGGCATCCTTGACGCCGACAATATTGGGGCAGTCCTCATAGAGCCGCGCCATCGTCTCCACGCTCATGTCGATAACCGATCTTGGCGGAATATTGTAGATGACGAGCGGAATAGAGATGGAAGAAGCAATCGCCTTGAAATGCTCATAAAGACCATTCTGGCATGGCTTGTTATAATAGGGAGTGACAACAAGCACGCCATCAGCCCCTGCCCTTTCGGCAAACTGGGCCAGATCGATGGCTTCCATTGTTGAATTGGAACCGGCACCAGCCAGAACCGGAACACGTTTGTCAGCGACCTTGACGCAGGATTCCACCACCTTCTTATGCTCATCATGGCTGAGAGTTGGTGATTCACCGGTCGTGCCAACGGGCACAAGACAGTGGGTACCTTCGTTAATTTGCCAGTCTACAAAAGACTCAAAGGCCTTATAATCCACGCCACTCTCATTAAAAGGAGTGATGAGAGCAGTGCAAGATCCTTTGAACATGTCCGTTTCCTCATATTTGCCGTGCTTTTCGCAAGCATTTTCCGTTATTTTTTAAAATTTAACCGTCATTTTACCGGTTTTTATGTATTTTCCAGCATATTGCCGGAACTTGGGTCCCATAACACCATGTTTTGCCAGCAGATGCAATCTTTCTGTCGATTCATCCCCATGGACCAGCCATTTGTGTCATGCCTGCGGGCCCCTTTCCATCACATAGCTGTGACTAGCTGTCAATTTTGAATTGATAGCCACGTCTAAGGAATTTCTTCACCATAATTTTGCAACAATGATGTCTTGTTCTCAAAAAGCCGGTAGTTACGCACATTTTCAGACGATATGATTAGAGCCATCACCAAAGCAGCGACCACAAGCCTTTGCCTTGTAGCCTTGACGCCCCTTGCGAGTGCCCAGACACTCCCGGACAGCGTCCCTGTGCCCAAATCCCGACCGTCTCTGAATGCGACCAATCCGGCAACGCCACCTGCCGTCGTGATCAATCTTGGCCCAACGATTCAGCCTCCCCTTGAGGCCAATGCAGCCAATGCGGACAGTTCATCCGGTTTGCCAACCGATCAGCCGATCGTTCAGGCAAACGACATGCCGGACCAACTGCAAACGCTGCCCAAGAGCAGAAGTGCCCCGGCACTGGCAGGACAGTCCCAGCAAATTGGGCAAGCAACAGCCAGTGCCGCCCCGCAAGCATCTCAGGCCCAGCCCCCCGTTCCTGAGCCGGAAGCAGCGCTACCGACAGTCAGCCGTAATGACAATGGCATTGACGCCAAACGCGGCTCTCTGAAGCAGGCGCTTGACGCGCTGGACAAGAATGATCAGAAGCTGGCGCTGGCCATCCAGAAGGGCATGAAACCATCGCTCGACAGGACATTGCTGACCTATATCCTGATCATCGACGGCTATCACAATCTGCCAGCGAGCGAGATAAAGGCCTTTTACGATCAACATCCAGACTGGCCGAGCCATAGCCTTGTCCGGCGGCGGGTTGAAGAAGCGGTCGCCCGCGAAGCATCGCCGGGCGCGCAAATGGTGCGCGCCTTTGGCAACACCATCCCGGAATCGACCACTGCCGCAATCGATCTGGCCATCTCTCTGGCCAGCGTTGGCAACAAGACGCAGGCCGCAAAGATCATTCGCCCGATCTGGCGAGAAAATGCCCTCGACACAAAGACTGAGAGCCGCATTCTCTCCAGTCTCGGCTCCGTGCTGCAAAATTCCGACCATTTCTACCGCGCCAGCTACCTGCTCTATCGCGACAGGGCCAATGGTGCCCTGCGCCTGAAGCGCTATCTCAATGCGGCACAGACCAAGCTGATCGAGGCACGGATTTCTGTCATTCGCGAAGAACGCAAGGCAGGCGCCCTGCTCAAGGCCGTTCCTTCCTCGATGAGAACGGACCCCGGCTATATTTTCTCCGAGATCCAGTATGTAAGGCGACAAGGCAATGAGACGGCCGCCGCCGATCTGCTGCTCAAGGCTCCTCTGGATGAGGACCATCTCATCAACCATGACGCATGGTGGGATGAAAGACGCCTGCTCGCCCGCATGATGCTCAACAAGGGCGATGCCCGTCGCGCCTACAAGATAGCGGCCCGCCATTCGGCCGAATCCGGCGTCGATTTTTCCGAAGCCGAATTTCATGCTGGCTTCTTTGCCCTGCGTTATCTCAATGATCACAAGACCGCAGCGGTGCATTTCGAGAATAGCTGGAAAAAGGCAACCCGCAGACAGGACAAGGCTCGCGGGCTCTATTGGCAGGGCCGCGCCTGGGAAGCTGCGGGAGATCGCACCGTCGCGGTTAAATTCTACAAGGCGGCTGCCAATCCGACCGTCTATTACGGCCAGCTTGCCCTTGAGGAACTGGGCGTCACCCACCTTAATCTCAGCTCACCCCCCGAGGCCAATGCAGAACAGCAGGCCCGCTTTGAGCGCCGCGATCTGGTCCGCGCAATCAGGCGCCTCAAGGCTGTCGGTCAGGAAGAGCGCGCAGGAACAATCTTCCGCCACCTTGCGCGTACCCTGTCGGATCCTTCCGAAATCGGGCTGGCGCACAAGCTGGCGCAAAGCTATGGCCTGCATCAGAATGCGGTTCAGATCGGACAATTGGCGCTGGATCGCGACATGCCGGTCGACAAGCTTGCCTTCCCGCTGCATGCCCTGCCCATGGGCGTCAATACCAATGGTGTCGACATTGCCCTCGTCTATGCATTGACCAAGCAGGAGAGCGTCTTCAACCTGAAGGCCCGCAGCCATGCCAACGCCCGCGGCCTGATGCAGATGTTGCCAGCAACCGCCAAGACAACGGCCCGCAAGCTCGGCGTTTCCTATTCTCTCTCGCGCATCACCAGCGACCCCAACTATGCCATTCTGCTGGGCAGCGCCTTCCTGAAAGAAAATCTGGAGCGCTTCGGAGGCTCCTATATTCTGACATTCGCGGCCTATAATGCCGGTCCGGGAAGACCGCCAGAATGGATCGAACGTTTCGGTGATCCGCGCACCAACGAGGTCAGCGCCATCGACTGGGTCGAGCGCATTCCCTTCTCCGAAACACGCAATTATGTCATGAAGCTGATCGAGAATTTGCAGGTCTATGAAGCCCGCATTCACGATGATCCACTCGATATCAGCAAGGATCTCAAACGCGGTCAGCCATGATACATGCAGAGCAATTGACGCAAGCGCTTGCCTAAGGGAAAATATCCTGTAAAAAATAACAGGGTGTCGCCACATTCGCGTGCCAGACATCCTGTTTCGCAAGCCCTTGTCCGGAAATGGCCCTTATGCATCCCACTGTCAAACGCTTTGAAATCACGGCCAGAGATGGCCTGATCCTGCGTGGAGAAGTCTTCGGCGACCGCGCCTCTTCAGCGACACCGGTTCTGTGTCTGCCCGGTCTTACGCGGACCAGTCGCGACTTTCACCCCCTTGCCGAACGGCTGTCAAAAGACCCGGACCATCCCCGCTTCGTCATGGCGCTCAACAGCCGCGGGCGCGGCCCGTCCGACTATGACGGCACGCCGGAAAATTACAATGTCATCACCGAGGCAAAAGACGCAATCGATGCCCTTGCCGCAGCAGGATTACCAGAAGCCATTATCCTTGGCACCTCGCGTGGCGGATTGCTGATGCTGGCCATTGCGGCGATACAGCCGAAACTGATCGCCGGAGCCATTTTCAACGATATCGGCCCGGTGATTGACACCATGGGGATTGCCCGCATCAAGACCTATCTGACACGCTCCGAACCGGTCAGAAGCTGGCAGGATGCGGTGGAATATTGCAAGACGGCCAACCACAAGCATTTCTTCGGCCTTGACACAAAGGATTGGGAGCGGGTCGCGCATATGACCTTTCGGGATGAAAATGGCCGCCCCGTCAGCGATTTCGATCCCTATATTGCCAAGGCGCTTGAAAATGTCGATCTGAGTGGCTCGACCATTGATCTCTGGCCGCAATTCATGGCGCTTTCCCATTGTCCCATGCTGGTGCTGCGCGGGCAAACATCCGATATTCTGCCTGCGTCAGTCGCCCGCGAGATGGCAGCCCGCCATCCTGACTGCCAGCTCCATGAAGTCAAAAATCAGGGCCATGCCCCCCTCTTCATCTTCGATGAACTCAATGACCGCATCGCGGCCTTTCTGGCAGAAGTGGATCAGAAGCGGAGCGACCGGATGCCCCATACCGAGCCAGCATGGCTGTCGGAAGAGGAAATCAGCTATATTGTGCCTCCCGAAAAGCCCAAAGAAGCCTCGGAAGAAGAGCTGTTGCATGATCCGCTGGCCGGTCTACCGATCTGACCGATGCTGGCCCGATTGGCGGTTCAATTTGTTGCGCCCAAATCGATGAGGCCGATTGAAATCCGCAAACATTACCCCTAATATGCCGCCTGTCCCGGGGTGCCTGAAACAGGGCTGAGATGCAGTTGCTGCGAACCCGTCGAACCTGATCCGGATCACACCGGCGGAGGAAGAGACGAAGATTGGAACAAACCAAACCTTCTCCCACTCTACCCAATCCGGTCAATCGCTATAGCATCCGTCAGGCAGCCCCTTCCGGTCTTGCCATGACAATGCACTTCGACATATCTGCGTCGCGCCGATCAATATCGGTCGCGACCTCTTCTGGAGGAATGACATGAAAGCATTGACCCTTTCGCTTCTGGCCAGCGGCCTTGGCCTCGCCTCGGCTCTTGCAACAATCCCGATGGCTGAGGCGGCCGACAAGCCCACCCTTACCGTTTACAGCTATGATTCTTTCAACACCGAGTGGGGGCCGGGACCGGCCATCAAGGAAGGCTTCGAGAAGATCTGCGGCTGCATCGTGAATTATGTCTCACCGGGAGACGCGACGGAAACCTTCAACCGCCTGCGCCTTGAGGGCGCATCCTCAAAGGCGGACATTCTGGTCGGCCTCGATTCCAATCTGGTTGCCGACGCCGACAAGAGCGGCCTGTTTACGGCCAACAGCCTCAAGGCGGATGCGCTGCATCTGCCCATCGAATGGGACACCAGCACCTATGTGCCCTTCGACTGGGGCTATTTTGCCTTTGTCTATGACAGCGACAAGCTCGCCTCCGCCCCCGCAAGCTTCGAGCAACTGCTCGATGCACCGGATGATCTCAAGATCGTCATCGAGGATCCCCGCTCATCGACACCGGGTCTGGGGCTGTTGCTCTGGGTCAAGGATATCTATGGCGACAAGGCTGGAGAGGTCTGGGAAAAGCTGAGCCCGCGCATTGTGACCGTCACCAAGGGCTGGTCAGAAGCCTATGGCATGTTTCTGGAAGGTCAGGCCCACATGGTGCTAAGCTACACCACCTCGCCTGCCTATCATATTGCCGCCGAGAACAAGACCAATTACAAGGCTGCCGCCTTCAAGGAAGGTCATTATATGCAGGTTGAACTGGCCGCTATCACCAAATCCAGCCAGAACAAGGATCTTGCGAACCGGTTCCTGACCTATCTGGTCGGCAAGGAAGCCCAGACCATCATCCCAACCACCAACTGGATGTATCCGGTGGCCTTGCCAGAAAGCGAATGGCCAGCCTCCTTCAAGGATCTGGCCAAGCCGGACAAGGCCCTTCTGTTCGATATGCAGCAGGTCCCATCGATCCGCAAACAGGCGCTCGAGGAATGGCTGCAAGCCCTGAGCAAATAGCGCAAGGGGCCAAATAATGGCCCAAGTGCAGCCAAACACCAGAGATCAGAACTGGCAGAAGACGAAACAGCAGATGAGGAATCAAGAGTGATCAATCAGGCAAGACAACAAGCCTTTGCCAATGGCATTCCGGCTCTCCTTGCCTTTTTGGCACCGATTTTCCTCGTCCTTGCAAGTCTGCTGGCCCTCTGGTCCATGGCAACCCCGTCACTTGATGAGGCCGCTGGGATCGGCGACCTTATCAAGGGCCTGCTCGGGGATGTCTATGTCATGCGCGCGGTTGGCTTCACTCTGCTGCAAGCCTCTCTTTCCGCCCTGCTTTCAAGCCTGCTGGCGATACCACTTGCACGCGCCTTGGCAACGCGCAGCTTCCCCGGGAAAACCCTCATCCTGTCGCTATTCGGCGCCCCCTTCATCCTGCCGGTGATCGTCGCCATATTGGGTCTCTTGGCCATCTGGGGCAAGAATGGCCCCATAGACCAGTTCGTGACGGCGGCGGGCGTCAAAGGCTTTTCCATCTATGGCCTTGGCGGTATCCTGCTGGCTCATGTCTTCTTCAATCTGCCGCTTGCCACCCGCATTCTCTTGCAGGGCTGGCTTTCCATCCCGTCCGAGCAATGGCGCCTTGCTGGCCAGCTTGGCATGAATTCCCGCTCCATCGCCCGCCATATGGAATGGCCGATGCTGAGAGAACGACTGCCCGGCACGTTGGCGATTGTCTTTCTGCTCTGCGCGACCAGCTTCACCGTGGTGCTTGCGCTGGGAGGTGGGCCAAAAGCGACAACCATCGAGCTCG
This sequence comes from uncultured Cohaesibacter sp., assembly GCF_963676275.1. NCBI lineage: Bacteria > Pseudomonadati > Pseudomonadota > Alphaproteobacteria > Hyphomicrobiales > Cohaesibacteraceae > Cohaesibacter > uncultured Cohaesibacter sp. The sequence goes on from NZ_OY781091.1 coordinate 3,285,028, forward strand.
CCATCTATCAGGCCATCCGTTATGATTTCGATCTGGAACGGGCAGCCCTGCTCGCCTGCCTCCAGATCCTGCTCTGTGCCGGACTGGCGCTGATCTCCCGCCTGATCACGCGGGATCATGACACCGGCGAAAGCCTTGGCGGCTCAATCGCCAGAAGCGACCGCACATCACGGCTGGCCAGAATGACAGACTGGAGCATCATCACCGTTGCCCTCGGCTTTATGGCGCTGCCACTATTTGCGGCATTCTTGCGCGGCATATATGGCTTGGTGATGAATCCGGTTGATCTGCAAGCGCTGCTGCCAGCCATTGCGCGGTCCGTTGGCGTCGCGCTGGGGGCCTGCCTTGTCATGGGCCTCATCAGCCTGCCGCTGGCGCAGATTTCCATTCACCTCAAGGGCAAGAGCAGACGTCTCGTCGAACTGCCCGGCTTTGCCATCATGGTCGCCCCGCCGATCGCACTGGGGGCAGGTCTTTTCATCCTGCTGCACCAGCATATCCCGATCGACAGGCTCGCCCTGCCACTGACATCGCTGCTCAACGGCCTGCAAGCCGTCCCCTTCGCCCTCATTCTGCTCACTCCGGCAATGGGACAGATCAAGCGCGACTATGGCAAGCAGATACGCCATCTGGGCATGGATCGGCTGACCGCGATCCGCCTTGTCCATTGGCCCTTGATGCGCAAGCCGATCGGCCTCAGTCTGGGCATCACGGCGGCGCTTTCCATCGGGGATCTTGGCGTCATTGCGCTGTTTGGCTCGCCCACGGCCCCCACCCTGCCGCTTTATCTCTATCAGCAGATGGGTGCCTATCGCATGGATCAGGCCTATGGATCAGGGTTGATCCTGACATTGGTGGCCTTTGCATTCTTCCTCTTCTTCGACAAAGGACTGGCTGGCCGTGATCAGACTTGACCATCTCTTCATCGCTCTTGATGACTGGCAAATGACCATAAGCCTGACTGTGGAGGCTGGCAGCTTTTGCGCCCTCATAGGCCCCTCTGGCGCAGGTAAGAGCACGATATTGAATGCCATCGCCGGTTTCCTGCCCCATGGGCCGGGTCAGATTTTCATCGATGGAGCCGACATGGCCAACCTGCCCCCGGCCGAACGGCCAATCTCGATGCTGTTTCAGGATCACAATCTCTTCAACCATATGACCGTCGCCCAGAATGTGGCACTCGGCATTTGCCCTTCGCTGAAGCTGGACAAGAACCAATGGCAACAGGTGCATGAAGCCCTCGAACTGGTCGAGCTTGGCGGCATGGGTAGCCGCCTGCCCCGCGCCCTTTCCGGCGGCCAGCGCCAGCGCGCCAGCCTCGCCCGCGCCATTCTGCGCGACCGGCCCGTGTTGTTGCTAGATGAGCCCTTCGCCGCGCTTGGCCCGGCCTTGCGCAAGGATATGCTCAAGCTCGTCAGCGATCTGGCAAGGAAGAATGGCCAGACCATCATCATGGTCACCCACCACCCCGAAGACGCCATGCTGACAGCCGACCAGACTGCACTGGTCCATGACGGCGCCATTGCCCAGCAAGGCCCCAGCGAGCAGCTATTTACCAATCCCTCCGAGGCACTTGCGGCTTATATGGGCTAGCCTGAACCGGACCAGAGACGAGCCCATAGCTCACGCCCTGCCGCAAGGCTCAGCCTTCAGCCTTGATGCTGAGATCCTCGATCACATCGAAACATTCCAGCACCGGCGGACCGGCATATTCCACCGTGCGCTCATTTTTCGGTTTGCCATGGGAGGCGCGGAATTGCGCCGATTTCGTCCAGCCCAGAAAAGCCTCCCTGTCGCGCCAGAGAGCGTGTGAGGCAAAGAGCACATAGCCTTCCTTTTCCTCACCCTTGAGAAGATCGAAGCTGACAAAACCGTCCCGCTCCAGCAGCTTGCTTTCCCGCTCACGCCAGATTGCTTCAAACTCCGCCTCGAAGCCCACCTTCACCCGAAAGCGATTCATCACCAGATACATGCAGATATCCCCCTGTTGCATTCTAAGGAAAAACCCTACGAACAACCGGGGCAAGCGGCAAGTTAAACTGCGTTCATCTTGAAGGCCACAATCAGCTCGTTCAGGCGAGCAAAAAAAAGCCCGCCGGAACGCATCCCGACGGGCTGGAATTGATGCAATCAAGAATGAGCCATCAAGCGCGTTTCTTGGGGCTGTTGACCCGCTCACGGATGGACTCGATGCTCGTCTTTGGCGTCGCCGCCAGCAATGTCTTGGTATAGTCATGCTGCGGATTGGCGAAAATCTCATCGCGCGTGGCGCTCTCCACGATCTCGCCGAAATACATCACCATCACCCGGTCGGCGAAATATTTCACCACGCTGAGGTCATGAGAGATGAACAGGTAAGAGAGATTGAACTCTTCCTGCAAATCCTTGAGAAGGTTGAGGATCTGCGCCTGAATGGACAGATCGAGCGCCGACACCGGTTCATCCAGAACCAGCATCCGCGGATTGAGCATCAGGGCGCGACCGATGGCGATGCGCTGGCGCTGACCGCCGGAGAACATATGCGGATAGCGCCCGAAATGCTCCTTTTTCAGCCCCACCTTGATCAACATGTCCATGGCCTTCTGGCGGCGCTCCTGCGCTGACATTTCCGGATTGTTGATCTTGAGCGGCTCTTCCAGAACGGCTCCGATCTTCTGGCGCGGATTAAGCGAGCCATAGGGATTCTGGAACACGATCTGAATCCGGCGCCGCATTTCGGCGGATACCTTCTTCTTGGCGATATTGACCGGATTGCCCCTGATCAGAAGCTCGCCGGAAGTCTGCGCGTCGATCAGCGTCAGAATGCGTGCCAGAGTGGATTTGCCGCAACCGGACTCGCCCACCAGCGCGAGGGTCTCGCCGCGATAGAGATCGAAGTCGATGCCCTTGAGCGCCCGCACGGTTTCGCTCTTGCCAAAGATACCTCCAGCAGACACATAGTCGCGGGTAATCCCGCGGGCGCTGAGAATTATTTCCTTATTGTCACTCATAACGCTGGACTATCCTCTTTGCTGAAAGCTGCTGCAAAATCGCTCACCGTGGGCAAGCGGTCCCCTTCTGCCCGTTCGGGCAATGCGGAGAGAAGCGCACGGGTATAGGGATGCTTTGGCGCTTCGAATAGCTCAAGCACACCGGCCTCTTCCATCTGCTCGCCATTATATTGCACCACGACGCGATCCGCTGTTTCGGCAACCACGCCCATGTCATGGGTGATCATGATGAGGCCCATTTGCCGCTCTGCCTGAATGCGCATCAGCAGATCGAGAATCTGCTTCTGGATGGTCACATCAAGCGCTGTCGTCGGCTCATCGGCGATCAGCAATTTCGGCTCACAGGCAATCGCCATGGCAATCATCACACGCTGACATTGCCCGCCGGACATCTGGTGCGGAAAGCTGGTCAGGCGTTTTTCCGGCGTTGGAATGCCAACCGCCTGCAACAACTCGATGCTCCGGTCGCGCACAGCCTTGCCATGCAGATCCAGATGGGTCTTCAGCACCTCGCCAATCTGGAAGCCGACCGTGAAGCAAGGGTTGAGACTGGCAATCGGCTCCTGAAAGATCATGGAGATATCCTTGCCGATAACGCTACGCCGTTCTTTGGTCGACAGGCTCTTGAGGTCGCGCCCGTCAAAGGTCATGACATCGGCCTTCACCGTGGCACTATTGGGCAGCAGCCCCATGGTTGCGAGCATGGCAACGGATTTGCCCGAGCCAGACTCGCCCACAATCGCCAGCACCTCGCCTTTATCAACCGTATAATCAACCCCCTTAAGGGCCTGAAACGGCCCCATTGCGGTGTCGAATTCAACGGTCAGATTTCTGATTTCCAACAAACTCATGATGCAGATCTCCCTATGACCGTTTCAGCTTCGGATCGAGCGCATCGCGCAGACCGTCACCGATCAGGTTGATCGCCAGCACCGTGATAAGAATGGAAACGCCCGGGAAGGTCACGACCCACCATGCCCGCAAAATGAATTCACGCGCTTCAGCCAGCATCGTGCCCCATTCCGGGGTTGGCGGTTGCGCCCCCATGCCCAGAAAGCCGAGCGCGGCAGCATCGAGAATGGCATTAGAGAAGGACAGCGTTGCCTGCACGATCAGCGGAGCGGTGCAGTTTGGCAGGATGGTCAGAAACATCAGACGCAACGGCCCGGCACCGGCCACACGCGCCGCCACAACATATTCCCGCTCCCTTTCCGCCATCACCGCCGCACGGGTCAGACGCACGAAATGGGGTTGCAGCACGATGGCAATGGCAATCATCGCATTGACCAGCCCCGGCCCCAGGACGGCAACCAGCACAAGGGCCAGCAGCAGCGAGGGGAAAGCCAGAATGACATCCATGATACGCATGATCGTGGTATCGATCTTGCCGCCATAATAGCCGGCAATCAGCCCCAGAATGATACCACCGGTCAGGGCGATGACCACGACGATGACACCGACAAACAGCGACAGGCGCGAGCCCATGATCAGGCGCGAGAGAATGTCACGCCCGACCGCATCGGTGCCCAGCAGGAAGTCGGCATGCCCGCCTTCAACCCATGCAGGCGGCAGCAGGAAAGCCTCGCGATACTGCATATTGGCATCATGCGGCGCGATATAGGGCGCAAAGAATGCGACCAGCACCAGCGCCAGAAAGACAAACAGGCCGATCACCGCACCACGGTTGACGCTGAAATAGAACCAGAATTCCTTGAGAACCGCTTTTGTGGACTGGCGGGAGACAGTTTCGATAGCATTATCAGTCATTTTCCCTCTCCCTTCTATCTGTGCCGAATGCGAGGATTGATCAGCCCATAGAGCAGATCAACAACCAGATTGACGATCATCACCAGCATGGCAATCATCAGCAGACCACCCTGCACGACCTGATAGTCGCGGCGAGAGATACTGTCGACCATCCATTTGCCGATACCGGGCCAGGAGAAAATGGTCTCGGTGAGAATGGCACCGGCCATCAGAACCCCCACCTGCAGACCAATGGTCGTCACCACCGGAATGAGCGCATTGCGCAAGGCATGCAAGCCGACGATCCGGAATTTGGAGAGCCCCTTGGCCCTTGCCGTGCGGACATAATCCTCGCCCAGAACCTCAAGCATGGCAGAGCGTGTCTGGCGCGCGATCACCGCCATGGGAATGGTTGCCAGAACGATCGATGGCAGGATCAGATGGGAAACGGTGGACCCGAAAGCCCCGCTCTGATCGGAGAGCAGCGAGTCGATCAGCATGAAGCCGGTTACCGGCTCGAAGAAATACATCACCGAAATGCGCCCCGACACCGGGGTCCATTGCAGCCAGCCGGAGAAGACGATAATCGCCAGCAGCGCCCACCAGAAAATCGGCATGGAATAGCCGACCAGCGCTCCCGTCATGACCGAATGGTCAAAGAAGGAACCGCGCTTGACCGCAGCAATCACGCCAGCCGGAATGCCGACCAGAACCGCAATGATGATCGCCACGAATGACAATTCAAGGGTCGCAGGAAACAGCGAGAAAAACTCATCCCAAACCGGTCGGCGCGTCACCATCGACATGCCGAAATCGCCATGGAACAGGCCCATGAGATAATTGAAATACTGGATCAGGACCGGTTTGTCGAAACCGAAGGAATGCTGCAATTCGGCATAGCGCTCGGCAGAAATGCCGCGCTCGCCAGCGAGCAGCAGAATAGGATCACCCGGCAGAAGCCGGATAAAGAAAAACGCAACAAGCGTCACGCCGATAAAAGTCGGAATAAGCATCCCAACCCGGCGCATGATAAAACCAAACATTGATGTTGCCAGTCCGGTTGAGAGAAGGTCTTGCGCCCTTCCCTGTCAGTTTAGCAGCCAGCTTGCACTTCTCTTATTCTGTATTCGCCTCCACGGAAGGAGGCATTTTGTAGCGAGAGGCAAGTCATTCAAGCCGTCTTTTAGCGAAACATTCGCGAATGTTCCATAGACTTGATACAAAAAGGGTGGAGGCAGGAAATCCCGCCTCCACCGAACCCCATATTATTTGTCGATATCCACACCGTAGAAGATGTGGCCGCCAAATGGATCGATCTTGTAGTTTTTGACTTTGCTGCTAAGCGGCATGAAAACAACAGAGTGCGCAATGGTTGCCCAAGGTGCTTCACGTTTGAAGACAACCTGTGCCTCTTCATACAGCTTGGTGCGTTCTGCAACATCGGTGGTCTGTTTTGCCTTGACCAGCAGATCGTTGAACTCTTCATTGCACCATTTTGCACGGTTTGCACCGGATTCAACCGCATCGCAACCAAGCAGAACATACATGAAGTTGTCCGGGTCGCCATTGTCACCGGTCCAGCCGAGCAGCACGGTGTCATGTTCGCCAGCAGAAGAGCGCTTCAGATATTCGCCCCATTCATAGGACACGATTTCAGCGTCAACACCGATTGCTTTCCAGTCAGCCTGAATGAGTTCGGCCATACGACGGGCATTCGGGTTGTAAGGACGCTGCACAGGCATGGCCCAGATGTTGGTTTTCATGCCGGAAACGCCAGCTTCTTCAAGCAGCTTCTTGGCAGCTTCCGGATCATAGGCGTCATCCTGAACCGCATCATTGTAAGACCACATGGTCGGCGGGATCGGGTTCTTGGCAACCTGACCGGCGCCCTGGAAGACGGCATCAAGAATGGCCTGCTTGTTGATGGCCATGTTCAGAGCCTTGCGAACACGAACATCCTTGAACTGGTCTTTCTGGTTATTGTAGGCCAGATAGCCCACATTCAGACCGGCCTGTTCCATCATGGTGATATTCGGATCAGCCTTCATAGCTTCGATGTCAGCCGGATTCGGATAAGGCATCACGTCGCATTCGCCAGCTTTCAGCTTCTGATAGCGCACGGAGGCATCCGGAGTGATCGCGAAGATCAGATCGTCAATGTCAGCCTTGCCACCCCAATAGTCGGCAAAAGCCTTGTAGCGGATGACGGCGTCTTTCTGATAGGCAACCAGCTGGAAAGGACCGGTACCGACCGGATTCTGGTCGAACATGTCAAGATTGCCGGTTTTCTCGACCTGAGCAGCATATTCAGCAGAAGCGATAGAGGCAAAGTCCATGGCCATGTTGGCGATGAAAGGCGCTTCAACCTGATTGAGATCGAATTTGACGGTATAGTCGTCAACCTTGATGATTTCCTTGATCAGGCTGTCCATCGACATGCCGCCGAAATATTCGTAGGTGCCGCCGGAAACCTTGTTGTAAGGATGGTTCGGATCTTTCTGACGCATGAAGGAGAAGATCACGTCATCGGCATTGAAGTCGCGGCTTGGGGTAAAGTCTTTGGTCGTGTGGAACTTCACGCCCTTGCGCAGATGGAAAGTATATTCCAGCCCATCTTCGGAAACATCCCAGCTCTCAGCCAGTCCAGGGACCACGTTGGTGCTGCCACGTTCAAACTCGACGAGTTTGTTGTAAATGGTGTGAGAAGATGCGTCGAAGGTCGTCCCGGCAGTGTAAAGCGCCGGAGTAAAGCCTTCCGGGCTCCCCTCGGAGCAATATACCAATGTCTTCGCCTGAGCAGTCGTAGACAATACGGCGGCCAGAGCGGTAGCAGCCAAAGCTTTGGTAAGCAGCTTCATTGTTTGAATCCCTCTCAAAATTTTATCATTAAAATATGCTGGCTTATAAGCAATGTATCCCATCAAGCGATAGGCCACCCCCCAACAAGCCTTCGTCTGAACAACCAGCCAGGACCCCCCTGCGGTCGCCCAGACAGCACGGGGAAAAGTCGAATACAATCTGAGGAGAAATGCAATCGCTTATTGAAAATTATTCACTCTATTTAGAACAAAATAATCAAATTCACCGAAAACACAGAAATAAATTTTCCCCAAACTCGCACCGATACAAACGTTCAACATCTTTTCGACAGTCACATTGTTATATTTGACAATAAACTCAAATATAAACAGCGCCCTCACCCCATCTGGCCAGCTCTGTACATAAGAGCCTGAGAAAGCATGAGAAGGCGCGGACAGCGAATATTTCCAGCCTCAAGCAAAAGCTTCAGATCCCCGATTGAAATCTCAACAACTTCAATATCTTCATCTTCATCCTGATGACGTTCTTCAGGATGCTGCTGACCGGACTGGTAAGAGGCGAGAAACAGATTGGCCTTCTCGACCATTCGCGCCGGATTGATAAAGACCTGCGCCACTCGTTCCAGCGCCCCCAGCGAAACGCCCAGCTCTTCCTCCGCCTCCCGCCGACAGGCATCTTCAACGGATGCATCTGTCTTCTCTATTCCGCCAGCGCAGGCTTCCAGTATCACGCCCTGATCGCGCAAAAACACCGCCGTTCGCACCTGCCGAACCAGCAACACGGTGCCAGCCTTCTCATCATAGGGCAGAACAGCAATGGAATCCCGGTCGGCCCAGACCGGCTCGGAAATGACATGCTCTCGCCCGTCATCATGAATGGTGCGCACGGTCACCTGATCAATAGTCCCCTTTTGCAGGGAACAAAGCGTTTCGCGCGAAAGCAACTCATGGCTATCGGACATTCATATCTCCATCGACAAGTTTGGAATTTTGAACAAAGGCCTTGGCCTTTTGGTAATGCACCCCTCAGGCCCGGTCCGCAAGCCACCAGAGGGGTGATTTTTGCGCCGGGCGATCAAACAGGTTTACGATTGCCCATCCGGAATGATCAGCATCAGCTAACGACGACTTCGGACCGAACCCATTGCATGAAACCGGGCAATCCATCACAAACAGGCAAGGCAACAAGCGCCGGTTCTTCATAGGGATGCAGGCTTTGAAACAGCTCGGCGGCAGCGGACCAGGCACCTTCGGTGCTTTTGGCGATGAAGGCAACTTCCTCGCTCTGTTCGATTTGTCCCTGCCATTGATAAAGCGAGGTCAAACCTGCTAGGATATTCACACAAGCGACCAACTTTGCATCAAGCAGTGAACGGGCTATTTTGCGCGCCGTTTCGGCGTCAGGGCAGGTTCCATATAACAGCAACACATCATTTTTAGTGTTTGACATTCCCCACTCCACATTGGAAATCTTCAACGATACATGCTACTCCACTAAAGCATTAAGCATTCAATACCACGGGAAGTGGGCATAAAATACTGCAATCGACACTCCTGTTTCCAAAGGCTGGTCACCAAACTGCGGCAAACCGGAAAGACAATTTCCCTCGCGGGAACGCCGATATTTCGGACAACAAGACGGACAGGACAGATGTCACGGCCTTTTCAGAAAATCGCCTTCATTTCCAGCGGAACCGAAGAATCTCTGGAAGCCAAAGAAAGGCTGACACATCTTTTCGGGTCCGCAGCCCCTGCCGAAGCCGATGTGATCGTGGCTCTGGGCGGTGACGGATTGATGCTGCAAACCCTGCATGGCCACATGAACAGCCAGATCCCCATTTACGGCATGAATTGCGGCTCCATCGGTTTTCTGATGAATGAATATGCCGAAGAAGGATTGATCAACCGGCTCGAGAAGTCGGAAATCTCCGAAATCCGGCCACTGGAGATGCGCGCCCTGACAACCGACGGCAATGTCCATGAAGCCACCGCGATCAATGAAGTCTCCGTTTTCAGACAAACGGCACAGGCCGCCAAAATGGAAATCCGAATCGATGGCAAGGTACGCATGGAAGAATTGATCTGCGACGGTGCCCTTGTCGCCACGCCGGTGGGCAGCACCGCCTACAATCTGTCCGTCCATGGCCCAATCCTGCCAATCGACTCCCCGTTGCTCGCCCTCACCCCGATCAGCCCCTTTCGGCCACGCCACTGGCGCGGCGCCCTGTTGCCCAACAGCGCAAAGGTCAAGCTCATCGTCAAGGAGCCACGCAAGCGCCCCCTGAGCGCAGTTGCCGATCACACCGAAATCCGCTCCGTACTGGAAGTCGAAATCACCGAGAGCCGGGACAAGTCCTGCAAAATCATGTTCGACCCCGAGCATGGCTGGGCCGAGCGCATTCTGAGCGAACAGTTCCGTTACTGATCGCCCGTCGCACCACTTTAGGCTGCACCCACGCTTCACCTCGTCCGCCTTGAGAACCTGTACAAAAAGCCCGCAAAACAGCCAATTAAAGCCCGAAATGCTTCTTTAACAGTCTATCGCTATAGTTAACCTGATTTCCTGTTTTTCAAGAAGCACCTGTTAACAGAGAACTATCGGACAAGGGCCAAGGCATGATTAAGGTTGACCTCTCACAATTACGTTTTCTGATTGTGGAAGACAACGCTCATATGCGCCGCGTCATCAGAACGCTCATTCACAGCTTCGGAGCGCGAGAGGTAACAGAAGCAGAAGACGGCGCGTCCGGTCTTGAAATGTTTCAGACCAACTCGCCCGATATCGTCATCGCCGACTGGTATATGCCCATCTTCAGCGGCATCGAGTTGACCCGCATGATGCGCCACCCGGAATCATCGGCCAACCCGACAGTACCGATCATCATGTTGACAGGGCATTCGGAAAAAAAGAAAGTCATGGAAGCGCGGGATGTTGGCGTTACGGAATTTCTTTGCAAACCGATTTCAGCCAATGCACTATATGCCAGAGTCGCCAATTGTCTGGTCAATCCACGCAGCTTCATCAAGGCGACAGGATATTATGGTCCCGACCGCAGGCGCTTTGCCAATCCTCTTTACAAGGGAGCAGAGCGCCGTGGCGTTGCCCAAAAAAAGGCAAGTTGATCAATTAAACACACGCTTGAGCCTGAATGCACAGACACAAACACTTGAAGGACAACCCCAATGGCCGACTATGAGATCATAAAGCCCAAAGTCGACTTGAGAAAAAAGATCAAGATCCTGCCGAACAATAGCGGGTTTGATCCGGTGGCCAAGGCTGAGGAAGCCATGGAGCGCCTGTCTTACAATTTTGGCAACTGGATGCGTGACGAAGTGGCCAAGCTGCAATATGCCTGGGAGCAGGCTGAAAAAGCGGACCTGAATGAAGAGAGCGTCGACAAGCTTTTTCGCTCCTGCCACGATATCAAGGGACAGGCCCATACCATGGGCTTCCCGTTGGCCGGCCTTATTGCCAGTTCCATGTGCGAATTGATCGAGCGCATTCCTGACCCGAAAAAACTGCCCGTAGACCTGCTGCGCAAGCATGTCCAGTCGATTACGGCTGTCGTCAATGAAAATGCCCGCGAGGAAGACAATTTCATCGGCAAACAGCTGGCAGAAGAGCTTACCGTGATCACCGAAGACTATATCGAGAAGAACGCACCACCGGAGACGGAAGAAGCCGAAAGCGAATGCTGATCGCAAGGCCGGGGCAATATCTGCTTTGATCCGGCCGTGTCCTGTCAAAGCGCCCATAGCCTGAGGCAAAAGGGCAAGCGCCAGCACTCCCCAGCTCCCCGGCACTCTCTTGCAAAACCTTGAGCTGATAAAAGATGACTGTCTGGCGGTTGCCAAGCGGTCGTCAGGCGGCCGTCACCTGCTTGAGGCGGGCGCTCAGTGCCCGTGCTTCATCCCGGGCAATCTGGGTTGCAAATCGACGCAACAACGCCAGAAGGTCATCCAGCTCATCTTCCGCAAAGTCATTATAGTCGCTCAGAATGCGCTCCACCATAATGCGCCCGAAACGACTGCGCGGCATGCCCTCGTCAAGGCAGCTTCCAAGCTCGACATAGGCCTGAAGCGCCGAATAGATCACCGGGGCAACCCGCAAGGAAATGCCTGATTTCTTGCAAAGCGTGTTGACCAGCGCTTCGGACGGATCGACAACACAGGCCCGCACCCGCTTTTCGCTCAAGTCCGTCAGGCTTACCAATGCCATGACGAACATTTCGACATTGCCCATGCAAAGGCTGCGAATGAGCAGATCAGCGGTGAGCTGACCGGACAATCTCAGATGCTCAACCAGAGCTTCCAGCTCATCCCCATGGGCACAGCAAGAGGCCAGATCGACCGTTGCCTTATCGCAAGCGTCCTTGACCAGAGAAGAGCGCCGCTCGGAATTGAAGAATGACTGCACCAGAGACAATTGCTTGAGGGCATCGCCCAGACGAACGATCAACATCTGCCGGATATCAATCGGAAGGCCGTCCAGAGACAGCAGCATGTTGCGAACCGTCGGCATCTGGCCGAAACGTTCGGCAAGACGTCGCAAACTAAAGACCGCAATTTGTGCACCGGGATTTTCCAGCATAACGCAGCAGGCTTCCGCATCGGCCACTTCCGACATCGCAGCGCAGAGCGCCGGGCTTACAGAGGGGCGTGATGCCACCGCGCACTGAACAAGCGTTCCGCGATCGGCCACCATATCAACCAGTTCGGAATCCAGCAGCACCGGAGATCGGGCAATAACGGGAATTGCCACCGCATCAATATCCTGCACCAGAGACAGGATCACCGGACGCGGCGCATAGGGAGACTGCTTGAGCGCCTGAGCCAGCGCCTCACGCACGATCGGTGCCGGATCATCCAGAAGAATGGTCAAAGCCGTTTCTGCCGCCGCCTTTTCCGATTCATCAAGCGGCGAATAGAGATATGCCCGAGCCAGAGCGCTCGTCGCTTCTGCACGACGATCCACCGGCGCGGTCTCTATCCAGGAAAGAAACTTCGCTACGATCATTCCTACTAGTCCCTGCCCTGAAAACAGGCGCCTGACGGCGGTCCGCTTCAGAGCCCAAACGCTACTAAATCAAAAGGGAAACAAAGCTCCCCTACGCACGCAGCTATTCTGGACCAGCAACTCTTAACGATCAGTTCACCATAAATGGAAAAATGGCAAGACGACTGCCTCACCCCGATTGAATGAACAGCCAAGGTTTGCCCGCAACGCTCGGCACCGCACCCGGCCCCGAACCCACCCCCAAATCTCAGGCCCAAAATCTCAAGCCCAAATCTCTGGCCCCAATTTTACCCTTTGTCACTGGATGTAAAAACATCCCCTTTGAGAAAGACACTCAAATCCATCGCGCCAAGCCTCTGCTGCTGGCGCGAAGTGCTCGTCGGGCTTTGGGTAAGATCGAGCGGATTTCGATGGGTTGAGGTTGAGGCAGCTTCAGACTGTCCCGAAGCCATATTGGCCACCGGCTTGGCCCTTGGCAGCATTCCGTTCAACTCATTCACATAGACATCTGCCGTGGTTGAAACATCCGCCATGCTGGGCTTGCTGCGCGGCAGGGGAACGGAACTCCCGGCAGTCTCAGCACTCGGTGTGCCGGACTGTTCAGTCGCTCCGGCGGCCTGTGAATAGATACGGCTGGCAATCACACCGGTATGGGCTGAGGCTTCATCCACGCTACGCTCGCCATTGTCGCCAGTAACATAACGGGACGCCCGCACTTCGGAGGAAACCGAATTGTCAGGCAGATAGCTCAATCCGTAACGGGAAGGAAGGGTGCGCTCCAGCGGCTGCGAGAAAAAAGCTTCCAGAGAACTGCGACTATCGCTGACCACCGATGTATCAGCCCCGGCCTCATGCACCTGCACGACCTGCTGCGTCTGAACAGCCGACGTTTCTTCGCTGCGCGTCAGTTGCAAATTTTTGGTGCTGTCCTTGGCGCTGAAAAGATTGCCAAGCCCCAGCATGTCCAGCAGCCCCTTCTTCTTGGAAGAAGCGGGTTCCGCAGATGCCGTAGACACAAGGTCATCATAGACCTCGGACACGCTCTTGGCCTGTCCGTTGCGGTCATAGAAAATATTCTTGTTTGCCTGCGCCTGCGCCGGAAAAATATTGGCAGCGGTCACATTGGGTTCATTCTCAGCCAGAGTGATCAGCTTGCTGCTGCCCTGAGCCCCCAGAAAATGCGCAGCATAAAGCTCCCCTTGTGTCGGACTTCTGTCCAGCTCCTGCGCCAATTGTTCCCGATTGCTCTGGGCATAGGCACCGGCCATCAGCGCCGACACCTTGGGGTCATTGCGCATGTCCAGTATCTGCTGGCGCACTTCCGGATCGCGGACATAATATTTATCGCCCGACTGCGAGATCTGGGCAGCAACATTGCCATAGCCCAGCTCCGGCCCGGATTCCTTCATCGTCTCCAGCCATGTCTGCTCGACAAACTGGAACAGTCCCGATGCAGAAGAAGTCGGAGCCTTGGCCGAGGCGTTGAAGTTGCTCTCACGCTGGGCGGTATTGAGCAAAAACTCGAAGTCCGTACCAGTGGTCCGGCTGGCCTCCTCGAAGGCAGCTTGAAATCTGATCGAATTGTTAAACGAAACAGAATTGGCCAAAGGTCTCTCCGGAGCGGCTGGCACCCATCAGAATGCGACAATACGCCTTTCGGCAACAAGCCCGGAACCGCACATGACAAATCATCGAAGATTCGGGCCGATCATTCTTTGTTAACCATTCTTTTACCAAATGGTTAACGACTGGTTAATATATCAATCGGGAAGCATTGGAACTGAACAGACATGACAGGCAAGACACCATTTCCCGCAGTTGCAAGAAGCGGCGCACCATCCTCGATCCGGTTTGCCAACAGCGCCCCAGCCAGTCGGCCAGCTGCTTATCACATCTTGTTCGACAAAAGATAGCAAATTCTGAAAACGCCTGTTGTTCAATCGATTAGCTGAAGAAGATGAATCAATTTCACAATCAGATGAATCAAAATGTCAACCGCTTGAATCAGTTTATCAGAGGGTTGAATCAGTTTCTCATCTAGCAAAAATTTTCCATAACGCGCCCCTGCCCGCTTCAGGAATTATTTTCTTAGATCCACCCACAGCGTCTGACCTCACAAGCCCGGATCATTGCAAATTGCAAGGCTTCAGCCCGCCGCCCGCTTCAATCCAACACGCCTGCCGCCTTGCCCTGCGAGCAGGATTTATCCCGTCACGCCCTCAAAAGACCATGGTTTTTAGATTTGCTAAGCGGTAGGCAAATGCTAAACATCAGCAGATACGGAACTTGAGACTCACCAACGCGATTCTGGTTTTAAGAGCAACGCAAGGACAGATCAGTGACTAGCACAAAAGCAACCGGCAACCTGCTGTCAGACCTATTTTCGACCCTTTGTGCAACATGCCTCATTGCCATCATGGCCCTTGCCGCATCACCTGCCTTTGCCGAAACCTCCAATGCCCCTCTCAATCTGGGAACGATCATCCAGACCGGCACCCCGCAACAGCCTGCAAGCTATCTCAAGCTGCCACAATCCATTCCTCTACCTGCCCCCAATCCGCTCAAGGATGACAATCAGAATCTGACAACCGGAACCGTGCAGCCAGAGGCAGCCCCCGTTGCAGCGGGACAGATTTCACCGAACCAACAACCGCCTCTGCCGCCCTTTGCCCAGACGGGCGCCAACCAAACGGCGCAGGCCGTCCTGCCTCCCTCGCAATTGCCCGAGCAACCACCCATCGGCAGCGACAACGCGCCCTTTGCTCCCCCAGCAATTCCGGGCGACCTCTCGGCCGGGCAACCCATCGCCCCTGAAGCACCTCAGATTGAACCGGGCGGCATTGCGCGGCTACAGCTCTCTGCCCTGTCCTCCGATGACGGACAGATTCTACAAAGAGGCATCAACTGGCGGATCTTTGGCGACAAGAAGGACGAACATGGCCAGCTGCCCATGCTGCATAATGTGGATGGCGGCCCTCTGGATGTCGACCTTCAGCCGGGAAGCTACATCGTCTATGCCGGTTATGGCTATGCCAATTTGACCAAGCGGGTCATCCTGCCCAAAGCGGGGGACTATAACGAGTCGTTCAATCTGCACGCTGGTGCCATGCGCCTCAATGCCGTGGCTGCGGGCGACATCCCGCTCGACAACAACTTGCTCAAATTCGATATTTACACCAGCGAGGATTCTGACTCCGGCTCCCACAGCCTGCTGGTCAAGAATGTCAAAGCCGACCATGTCGTCAAGCTCAGCCAGGGGACCTATCACGTCGTTTCCAACTATGGCTCGGCCAATGCGAAGGTGCGTGGAGACGTGGAAATCACGGAAGGCAAGCTGGTCAATGTCACGATGATCCACAATGCAGCCAAGGTAACCCTCAGGCTTGTCTCCGAACCGGGTGGAGAGGCGCTCGCCAACACCATCTGGACCGTATTCACGCCGGGCGGTGACGTGGTCAAACGCGCCATCGGCGCCTTCCCGACACTGGCCCTTGCTGCTGGCGATTACACGGCAATCGCCAAGCAGGGCAACGAGGTTTATAATCGCGACTTCTCCGTCGCTTCTGGTTTGAACCGGGAAATTGAAGTTCTCTCAACCGCACAATAATTTCCGAGACATCAGGACTGAACTGCCATCACTCAGACAACAGCAAACGCTGACGGGCCAACGGCAAAAACCGACAAGCCAAAAGCCCGCATTATCGCCCTGCCGGAAGTCATCCCTCTCTGGCAGCGTTTGCTATCGGCAGTCTTGCCCTCGCACCATTTCCGGCCAGACAGGCCACCCGGCCCACCTGCCGGCAAGAAGGACGGCACGCCAACCTTTGCGACAAATCTTTCCTTTGATGCCGATTTCGATGGCCTCGCGGTGAGACTTAACATCTGCTACCATTTCGACCCGGCCTGCTGCCTTGATATCCTGATAGACACCGAGGAAGGCTACCATCTTTATTCCTTCCAGACCCGGGCCTACAGCCTGCGCCATGCCCTTGCACATGCCGCCCTGTCCGCCAGAGAGCAACGCATAAGCCTGCCGCTCATCGGCCTTGCTCCCGGTGTGAAATGGTTGTCAGGGGAAAGAGACTGCTGTGAAATTACCCTTCATGGCCAAGGCCCCTTTCACCCTTGCGCGCCCGACATCCCGCAGCAAAAGACATGAATCACATTCTCATGCAACGCCTCCAGCATACTGACAAGACTCTCAAAAACCGCACTCCTTAAAGCAGTTTCCCTGTTGAATCAGTTTCTCAACCACGCACCAGAATGAGCGTGCGAGAGAGACAGAGAAAGCCAAACCAACCGCCAGACAAGAGCAACCGTCAGAAGCGCAGACTGCATTCGCAAAAGGGCAGGAGCAGAACCCGAATACGAAAAAAGGCGGCACCATCGGGCACCGCCTTTCTTCTTGATCATTTCAATCACAATGGACTATTCCGCAGCGACAACATCCTGTTCGCGCGCGCGGCGAATGTCCGGGGCGATGGCTTCATCGACAAGCGAGGCGATGGCTTCTGCCAGCGACATCGAGGTCTGATGCTTGGAGCCCAGACGACGGATCGAAACGCTGTTCTCCTCGGCTTCCTTCTTGCCGCAGACCAGCAGTGCCGGAACCTTGGCCAGCGAATGCTCACGGACCTTGTAGTTGATCTTCTCGTTGCGAAGATCGGTCTCGACATTGAGCCCGGCCTTGGTCAGCTTGGCCGCCACTTCGCGGGCATAGTCATCGGCCTCGGAGGTAATGGTCGCAACCACCACCTGAAGCGGAGCAAGCCAGAGCGGGAAATGTCCGGCATAATGCTCGATCAGAATGCCGGTGAAGCGTTCCAGCGAACCGAACAGCGCACGGTGGATCATCACCGGATGAACCTTGTTGCCGTCGGTGTCGATATAGAAGGCACCAAGACGCCCCGGCAGGTTGAGGTCAACCTGAACCGTGCCGCACTGCCAGTCACGCCCGATGGCGTCACGCAGAACATATTCCAGTTTCGGACCATAGAAAGCCCCCTCACCCGGATTCAGCGTCCATTCCTGCCCGGCGGCATCGATAGCGGTCTTCAGGGCATTTTCAGCCGCATCCCAGACAGCATCGGACCCAACACGCTTTTCAGGGCGATCGGAGAATTTCACCCGAATGTCGGTAAAGCCGAAGTCATGATAGATCGACATGATCTGTTCATGCAGATCGACGCAAACCTGGGTAATCTGGTCTTCGGCACAGAAGACATGAGCGTCATCCTGCGTGAAGTGACGCACGCGCATCATGCCATGCAGGGCACCCGATGGCTCATAGCGATGCACCTTGCCGAATTCGGCAATCTTCAAAGGCAGGTCACGATAGGATTTAAGACCATTCTTGAAAATCTGCACATGGCCCGGGCAGTTCATCGGCTTGCAGCAGAAGATCCGCTCGTCAGGGGTCTGGGTGGTGAACATATTTTCACCGAACTTCTCCCAGTGGCCGGACTGTTCCCAAAGCGTCCGCTCCATCATGTCCGGGCTGTTGACTTCATGATAGTCCCAGCTCTTCTGACGGCGGCGCATATAGGTGATCAGGCTCTGGAACAGGGTCCAGCCCTTGTCATGCCAGAAAACGGACCCCGGAGCCTCTTCCTGAAAATGGAACAGATCCATCTCGCGGCCAAGTTTGCGGTGATCGCGTTTTTCCGCTTCTTCCAGACGGGTCAGATGATCCTTGAGATCCTTCTCCGATGCCCATGCGGTGCCATAGATGCGACTCAGCATGGCATTATTGGAATCACCGCGCCAATAGGCACCGGCCACCTTCATCAGCTTGAAGGCCTTGCCGATCTGACCGGTGGAGGTCATGTGTGGCCCACGGCAAAGATCGAGCCATTCGCCCTGCCGGTAGATCTTGACATCTTCCCCCTCGGGGATCGCGTCAACCAGTTCCACCTTGTAGCTTTCGCCCTTGTCGGAGAAATGCTTCTTGGCAACGTCCCGACTCCAGACTTCTCTGGTGAAAGGCTCATTGCGGTCGATGATTTCGCCCATTTTCTTTTCGATCAGGGCAAGATCTTCGGTGGTGAAAGGCTCGCTGCGCGCAAAGTCATAATAGAAGCCATTGTCGATGACCGGTCCAATGGTAACCTGCGTGCCGGGAAACAGTTCCTGCACAGCTTCGGCCATCACATGGGCCGCGTCATGGCGGATCAATTCAAGCGCTACCTCATCGGTGCGCGTCACGATCTCGATTTTGGCATCGTCGGAAATCGGGGCTGCCAGATCGACCAGTTCGCCGTCCAGCTTCATTGCCACGGCCTTCTTGGCCAGAGATTTGGAAATGCCCAGTGCAACATCGACGCCGCTCACGCCCTTGTCATATTCACGAACAGATCCGTCGGGGAAAGTCAGATTGACCATAGTCGTCTCCTGCTCAACTCCTGCCTACAACGCAGGTAAGCTGTCGGGTCCGCAGACCCATATGTTTCATATTAGCGATATATCAGATGGCCCGTTGGTCCGGAGTTGCGCTTCTCACCGAGGGGGACCCAACTTGGTCTCCGGGTCGATGTGATCACCACCCCATAGGCCGTATGTCCATGGTTTATACCACGCCGAACCTTGAGGCAACCTTTCCGGTACAGGATCAAAGCCGCTATGCCCGAATGGATGACAACGCAGGATTCGCGCCAGCCCCATCCAGCCCCCGGCCCAGAATCCGAACCGGCCGATTGCCTCTTCGGTATAGCGCGAACAGGTCGGCTGATAGCGACAGGCCCGACCAACGAAGGGCGAGAGGAAGATCTGGTAGAGCTTGATCAGCCCGATGGCGAGATATTTCATACAGTCTCTGCAATCTGCTCAAACGCATCCACCACCGCATCGAACACCAGCAAGGTCGATGCATGGCGCGCCGGATAATTCTTCACCGGCTGAAGAAATTTCAAATCATCCCATTTGCCAGTTGGCGGCGTGCCATCTTCCTGCAACATGGCCTGCATCTCTGCGCGCAACTGCCGCAGTTCGGCCAGATCTGAGCCGATGATCTGTCGCCCGACGACAGAGGCCGCAGCTTGGCCCAACGCGCAGGCATTCACCGTCTGGCCAAAGTCGGCAACCTTGCCATCCTCAACCACAAGATCCACTTCGATGGTCGAGCCGCACAGTTTGCTATGAGCCTTGGCCGACGCCATTGGCGCCGCAAGGCGCTGCAACTGGGGAATATTCCCTGCAAATTCGAGAATTTTCTTATTATAAACATCGTCCAGCATGAAATTCTCTCTTCTGCTTGCAATAAGCGATCCAAATCTCGCAATTATCCCTATAACGCCTATATAGGAATAAAAACAAGAAAAGCAGCAGCTCGACTATAGAAATCATCGGAAGAGAAGGTTATAACGTAACACAACCATCCAAAAATGATTTCCTGCTGACAAATTGCAAAAAAAGTGCATGATGGCGCAACCGGACGACAGGTTTGCCTGCGATCATGCCTCATGAAGAAAGGCGAACAGATCTGTCATGGATATGATTGTCGATTCCAGCGAGTCCGCTGGCGATAAGGTTGAAGAGGGGCAAGAAAACGCCTTGAAGAACAACAAGCAAAAACAGCTGCATGCAGTAGCCGATCTGGAACAACAGCTCGAAGAACCATCTGACAGCTGGGCCTTGGCTGATCGCCCCTCCCGCAAGGAGGCCGAAGAGGCCGTGCGCACCCTGATCCGCTGGATTGGCGACGATCCTGCACGCGAAGGTCTGCTCGATACACCAAAGCGCGTGGTCAAAGCCTATGAAGAGCTTTACCGCGGCTATCGCGAAGATCCTGCAGGCCCCCTTGAACGCATGTTCGAAGAAGTCAATGGCTACGAAGACATGGTGCTGCTACGCGATGTGGAATTTTTCTCCGCCTGCGAACATCACATGGTGCCCTTCGTCGGCAAGGCACATATCGCCTACTATCCGTCCAACGGCGTTGTCGGCCTCTCCAAGCTCGCCCGCGTGATTGACACTTTCGCGCGCCGCTTGCAGACACAGGAAAGCCTGACCGAACAGATCATCGAGACGATCGAAACGACGCTGGCTCCGCGCGGCATTGCCCTGCTCATCGAGGCAGAGCATATGTGCATGACCATGCGCGGCGTGCGCAAGAGAGGCGCCTCGACCGTTACCACCCGCTTCACCGGCGTTTTTGCCGCGGATGTCGACAAGCAGAACCGCTTCATGAGCCTGACCGGCGAATGCCGCGGCTGACATCGCAACCGGTTGCCGTTAGCAGCCGGAAGGATGCCACAATGCTGGCGACAGTTTGAAAAACACAAAAGGGGCGCTGCGCCCCTTTTCCATGACATGTTTCTGAAGAACGATATTTTACAGATAAATTGAGGCGGCGTTTCGCCTCTGCCCCCATGCTAGAGGCCCGCCATGACCACTCCCTTTGCCAACCGCGCCAACATGAGCAACAAAGAAATCGAGCTGGGCACAGATTTCGCGCCGAAATTTGACGACAAGGGATTGATCGCCTGCATCGTCACCGACGCAGACAGCGGCGATGTCGTCATGTTCGCCTATATGAATGAAGAAAGCCTCGGCCTGACGCTGCAAACCGGCGAGGCCCATTACTGGAGCCGTTCGCGTCAGGAACTCTGGCACAAGGGCGCCACCAGCGGCAATGTGCAGGATGTCATCGAACTGCGAACCGACTGCGATCAGGATGCCATCTGGATCAAGGTGCGCACCCGTGGAGCCAGCGCCAATTGCCATCAGGGCTACAAATCCTGCTTCTACCGTTCGGCAGAACTGGCCAATGGCAAGGGCCAGCTGACTTTCAGGGAAGACAAGCCGCTGTTCGACCCTCAGGAAGTCTACAAGAAATAGCCCATGCCCGAAACCGGGCACTTGCAAGCTTCAAAATCCGGACAGGCCGCAGAGCATCGGCCTATCCTGCGTGTCAATCAGCCAGCTGCGATATAGGCGCGCATGTCTTCCGCTTCACGCTCGGTCTCTTCAATGCGGAATTTGACCACGTCACCGATGGAAACCAGACCGGCAATCTTGTCATCCTTGAGCACAGGCATATGACGGAACCGCCCCGATGTCATGCGTGCCATAACCGAAGCAATGGTTTCATCTTCGCTGCAGGTAATAACCTTGCTGGTCATGAATTCACTGGCTGGTCTGAGCAGCGCCGAACCACCGTGATGGCTCAAGGCCCGGACAATATCGCGTTCGGACAGGATGCCGCAAAGCGTCTCGCCCTTGGCGATCAGGATGGCACCAACCCCATTGTCCCGCAGCATCTTGACGGCATCAATCAGGGTCGTTTCCGGTTCGCTCTTGAATACTGCACGCCCCTTCTGATTGAGAATCGTGGCAATCGTCATAAATCGGGTCTCCCTCTTCAAAGGTTGCTCAATTGCATGACTTGCCCGTGATACTCCATGCAGACCACAAGCATGTTCATGTCTCTGGACCCCGAAGTGTGCGACATGTTGATGCAGTAAGCAAGATCCGCAGCCC
Source organism: uncultured Cohaesibacter sp. (assembly GCF_963676275.1). Taxonomy (NCBI): domain Bacteria; kingdom Pseudomonadati; phylum Pseudomonadota; class Alphaproteobacteria; order Hyphomicrobiales; family Cohaesibacteraceae; genus Cohaesibacter; species uncultured Cohaesibacter sp. The sequence continues at coordinate 3,307,077 of NZ_OY781091.1, forward strand.
CTGACTTAAGCATAACGCCCCGCTCCTGATCTGCGCAAAAACCAGCACCCCAAAAGACAAATGGCGGAATTCCAAAGGAAAACCGCCATCGCCCAAATCGTATCCATTGCTACCAGAGGCTATTTGATCACTTTAAGGTGATCCGGCCGCTTTTTCGGCGGTTCCTTCTTGGGCGGCTTGGGCTTGCGCGGAGGGCGCGTATAGGGATCCAGATAGGGAAAGACCAGCAATCCGGCGATGAAACCGCCAAGATGGGCTTCCCAGGCAATGCTCGCCCCTCCCCCAACAAAAGAGAAGAGACCGAAAACGAGGTTGAGAACCAGCCAGATGATCAGGAATCCCATGGCCTGCCGGTTCTGCCGCAATTGGGCAAGACTGAGACAGGGATAGCGATTGCCCCCCTGCAAACCGGAAAAGCCCATCATGCCGCCACTGAAGGCAAAGCGCGCGGAAGCCGCCATCGCACCGGAGAGCACCGCAGAAACGCCGACAAGCGGCGACTGGCTGCCAAAGTGAATCAGCAGATGCACCAAGGCGCCCGCAGCGGCTGTGATGACGAAAAAGATCAGGAAATTCCTGGTTCCGATTCGGCGCACAATGACGGTGGCGAAAATCATCATCCAGACGGAATTGAGAATGACATGCATCCAGCCACCATGCAGAAAGGCATAGGTGACAAAGGTCCAGATATCGCCCAACACCCCACCGGGGAAGGAAAAGACCTCGGACGCAGCGCCATAGCGGACGGGAAGAAAGGAAAAGGTCAGCAGCAGCATTTCTTCCTGATCATATGACAGCAGGAAGGATTGCGCAGCCTGAATGGCAATCATGATACCGGCCAGCACCATAACCACGGTCGGCAGGTTGAACATGGGTTCTCTGGGGGGCTTCATGCCCGGTGGCATGTGCCATGAGCCACGCGGTTGCAGGGCCATGAGGGTTCCTTTCCTCTTTATAATTCGGCTTCCATACAGATAAGGCAGATGAGCGCCCCATCAAGATATGGATAATCTGGCAAGCCAATATAGGCCCTTTTTAGCCAAAGAATGTTAATGGCCAGCCAAGGCGGCAGCGCTGTAGACAAAAAAAAGCCATCCTCTGATCGGACGATCATCGGGATGGCCGGATTTCCCGACATGGCGGGAAAGTCATCTAAGAGCCGTCGCACCAGACTGTAGGAGTTCGATCTGATGCTAGTGGATCTGTTAACACCCTGTTTACACTAATCCACCCCCGACCACAACTGAAACCGTTCGTTAACCTTAACACAGCAAGAGAGGTTAACATTTCCTTGCTTCGCACCTATAATTTCACTCAATGGCCTGCGACTGACCCGCGATTGGCATGCTCCCTGCTTCCATCTGGTGGCAAAAGAAAAAGAAATCCCGTTCTGCACCAACTTGAAACAGGTCAGCTGCAGAACTGCCCCAGATAGAGACTCAAAATGAAACATCAGGTGACGCGCGAACTGTTTTCTTATTGGGATGGCCTGAGAGGCGGACGGACGGCCCCGGAGCGCAGTGACATCGATCCGGCAGAAATCCATCAGATCCTCGGCGATACCTTCATCCTGGAATATGATAACGAGACAAGCCTGACCTTCCGTCTGGCTGGCACGCGCCTTTGTGGCTCTTTCTGCCGCGAATTGAAGGGACGCAATTTCTTTGATCTGTGGAGCCCGGAAGACCTGTCCAGCATGAAGCTCCTGCTAACTGCAGTGATTGAGGACGAAGCTGCCGCCGTCGTTGGATTCAAAGGAAAAACCGAGCGAAATCAAGAACTTGATTTTGAGTCCATCCTGCTACCCTTGCGCCATTATGGTCAGCCGAAAAGCCGCCTTCTGGGGGCGGCCAGCCCGGCAGACATGCCCTACTGGATTGGCATCTGGCCGGTGCGTGAGCTTACCATCAGCTCCATGCGCCTGATCTGGCCGGACGAACGCCCCGCCTTCATGCGCAATCAGGAGCATCCTCCAAAGCTGCAGCATAAATTCGGCCTTACGCCGTCAACATCCATTCTCCCTCCCGCCGTCGGGCATAACCACCATATCACGCCGGAGCGTCGTATCGGTCATCTGACGGTTATCGAAGGCGGCAGACGGGACTGATTGACCTTGCGAAATGGGACATTCTGTTGCCAATAGCAGAATTTTTACGATAGACATGCAAGAAGCGGAATGACAAAAGGCTTTGTTAACCATGGAGGGAATAGGATGGCTCTACACTCGTCCATCTTGTCCAGATATGGCAGAAAAGCAATTTTTTATGTCCGCAGTAGCAAAAAAATCTGTCCTACCGCGCATTACCGAGCGCCGTCGCCATCAACGCGTGAAAGTGAACCTTCTTGGCCGCTTCATGCTTGAAAACAAGACGGAATATCCCTGCCAGGTGATCAATATGTCACCGGGCGGGATGGCCATGATCACCCCGATCCGGGGAGAAATCGGTGAACGGGTCATTGCATATATCGATCATATCGGACGAATCGAAGGCAAGATTGTCAGAAAAATCGAAGGTGGCTTTGCAATCACCGTCGACGCAACAGTGCGCAAACGTGACAAGCTGGCCTCTCAGCTGACATGGCTGGCCAACCGTCATCTGCTTGACCTGCCAGAAGATCGCCGCCACGAACGCAGACAGCCCAAACAGCCGATCACCAAGCTCGTTCTGCCTGATGGCACTGAACATATCTGCCGCGTGCTCGATCTGTCCCTGTCGGGAGCTGCCATCAAGACCACTGTCCGCCCTGCTGTTGGCAAGGAAGTCAGTATCGGCAAGATCCGCGCCCGTATCGTGCGCCATCTTGAAGAAGGACTGGCAGTGGAATTTGCCGCCGTGCAGGACAGCGCAGAGATCGACAAGAATCTGCGTTAACCGACGGTCCTTGACCCCTTTCTGCCAAACGCACCGAACCGGTCAGGCTCCCTGCCCAACAGGGGGCATCGGGCGATAACATTTGCCTGCACCTTCAGCAACCAACGCGCCCGGCAGCCAGTTTCCAAAGTAAAATCGATATATTTCCAAAAAGAATTTGCATTTTTTTTCAAGCCCAAAAACCGCACTGATGCAAGCGATCAGCATCAGAACGCCCCCTCGCCCTCCCCTTCCTCGACCATATTGTCCCTATTTGAAGCACCTTCGCGACCGAATAATGGACGCCAACAAACAAAAAATACGCTCTCCTGCACCCATCAGAAGAGATGTAAGCATATGGAATATATGGGAATTTCAAATCCAGACAATTTTAGATAAAATTGAATCCAACTTTGTCTTATTTTGGTTCAATATTGAATTTCATTTTATTCTTGTTTTGCTCAAATACTATTCAAATTCAATTTAAATATAAATCAAAGTAAAATCAAATATAGAAATTATTTTACTCAAAATTACTAGCAAATATTCGAAAAATCTCAAATGAATACTTCTAATAATCTCCCTACAACGACGGGAGATAATCATGAAGAAACGCATTTGGGGATTTGCTTTTTTCAGCCTTGCTTGCCTTGCCATTCCATTCGAGGCGGCGGCTGCCAGATATTCACCATTCATGACGCTACAAGGTGTAACGTCAGCCCCCATAGGGCATGTCAATTTTTGCCGAAACAATCCTGGTGAATGCAATTTGTCATTCAACTCCGATCAGGCCGTCAAGCTGTCCAAGGAGAGCTGGGCCAAGTTGATCAATGTGAATGGCTATGTGAATCAGTCCATCAAGCCGGTGACGGATGAAGAACTCTACCGCACAGAGGAGTTATGGACTTATCCAAGTTCTGCCGGAGACTGCGAAGACTTTGCGCTTTTGAAGCGCCGCATGCTCATCAAGGCCGGTTGGCCCGCAACGGCATTGCTTATTACGGTCGTGAAAGAAAAGAATGGCAACGGCCATGCCGTTCTGACCGTGCGCACGGATAGGGGAGATCTCATTCTCGACAATCAGGACTCAAGGATTCTGCCTTGGGACAAGACGCCTTATCATTATATCAAGCGTCAGGCTGCGCTTCACCCTTCCCAATGGACCGCCATTGCTGACACTCGCTAGTCATGAAGAGCTTTTGCTTTCTCATTCTTGACCCTCACTTTGCTTTGCAAGCCTGATCGCGTCCCCACATCCCGTCCATTGCGATCAGGATGGGCCAGTCGTCCCCGCGACTGGCCCGATTTTTTATAGCCATGCTTTCCTGCACAGGCCCGCGTGGGGCGTGAACGGATCACAGAAGTTTCAATTCGGCGGCAAAGCGTTTCCAGTTCAGCACATAATTGGCAGCCGAACGGCGCAATTTGGCGATGGCCTCTTCATCCAGATCACGCACCACCTTGCCCGGCATGCCCATCACGAGCGAATTGTCAGGAATGACCTTCCCTTCCGGAATCAGGGCTTTTGCACCAATCAGGCAATTGCGGCCAATTTTGGCGTGATTGAGCACCACGGCACCCATGCCGATCAGCGAATTGTCGCCAATGGTGCAGCCATGCAGGATGACATTATGCCCGATGGTGCAATCCTCGCCGATGGTCAAAGGCGCACCCATATCCGTATGCAATGTGCTGCCTTCCTGAATATTGCTCCTGTCGCCAATCGTCAGAGGCTCATTGTCGCCTCTCAGAACCGCGCCGAACCAGACGCTGGCATCCTGCCCCAGAATGACCTTGCCGATCAAACTCGCATTGGGAGCGACCCAATAGGCCCCCTCTTCCGGCAGCGATGGTTTATTGTCTCCGAGTTGATATATGGGCACGCCACTCACCTTTCAGCTTTCATCCTGTGCCAGCCCCAGAGACAGATCCTCCCTAGAAAATTCCCGGACGCAGGCACCACTTTATCGCCAACTCTTACCCCCAGATCCAGTTAGCAACAAGACGCAGCCGGAAATCTGTCCCCTCAGCTCATGGCGTTGGCAGCCACCGACAGCACATTCAGCCAGAAAACGCCGGAGCAGGCGCTCCAGATACCGGCAATGGCAGAGGAGCCAAACAGCCAGCCAATCGGACGCTGTTCAATGCGGCGACCGCGCAGGGCATTGCGCATGATGATGAAAGGACCGGCAAACGTGCAAACGATGACAGAGGAGACGATACTCGCCCAACTGTTGATCGAGACCCGAAACCCGACAGGCTTGCGCGCCATGACCTGATAAAGACTGGCCAATATTCCAGCACACACAAAGCCAACGGCGGTGACATAAATAAGCGCTAACAGTTCAGGACCCACAACAGCCTCCTTCCAGCGACACAGGCAACAAAAGCCGCTTGAGTGGTTTTTCAGCTCCATCCTGTTCCAAACAGGATCACTATTGGCCGAAAAAGAATAGAATATTGGCCCACCTGTTTCATATTGAAACAGAGCCAATCCGACTATTTAGAAATTTGCAAGCATTGTGCCGTTGCTGGAATCAGCAAAATGACGCTAGGAATGGAAATGGAATATTCGACAGATTGAGGCGACCGGAGGGATTGCATAAAGTTCCCCGACAAGATCGCCCTGCGATTCACCGAAGGACCAGCCAAGGCATGCAGCACAAGACACCGGAAGAAATGGGTTCGGCGCAAAGATGGATCTTTTTCATCCTGATTGCGGGTCTTGTCGCAATCACATTCCTGTTTTTGCTCAGTCGGATATTTGAATATTCAGGCCCGACCTTTTTCAAGAATCCCTATAGCGAGGAAACGGCCCCGAGACGGATCGATGTCGGCGGCATGAATGTCATGGTTCCGGCTAATGTCATCAGAACCGCAAAGCAGCGCAAGACAGACATGCTCGACCAGCTCGACATGGTTTTTCTCTGGCCTACTCTGGAAGGCTTCAGCCGCAAGAATCAGGTCGCCTTCAGCGATGCCTCGGAAAAATCGAAACTGATATTTGTTTCCATCAGCCGACCGGACAAGCTGCTGCTCAGTTCGGAACGGCTTTTCAGCGTCTATAGCCAGTTCTTTTCGGGAGAGCCGATCAGAGGCCCCGGCTCCCTCATCGGCTTTGCCATGGATGACACGGCGGGCTTTGGCGGGGAAACCATTTTCTTCAAGCCAGAAGCCGCCGAACCCTTCGTTGCGCGTTGCATAGAATCCGACAGCACGGAAACGCCCTTCTGCATGCGGGAAATTGCATTGGGGAGCAGCATACAGGTAACCTATCGCTTTCGCCCCCATCTGTTGCAATATTGGAAACAGCTAGACGGGCAGATCCTGTCCAGATTGCAGGCTTTTCTGGTTCCCTGATAACAGGTTCGCCGATGTCCGCCTTCCGATGCCTCGTTCCCTGATCCCGTCTCCCTGATGCCACGCCCTGACACCAAACCTAGCCAAACCTAGCCAAACGTCTCCCTGTCAGCAAAAAGGCTGCCACCCCTTTCGGGGCAGCAGCCTTCTATAAATCAAAAAGCCCAATAGCCAATCAATCAGGAAAATATCAACCGCGCAAAAGCGCCATCATTCCTCTTCCAGATCATAATCCAGAATTGCCATGGAGAAATTGTAGGACAGATCTTCATCTTCCTCATCGCGGAAGAGCACGCCGACAAACTCATCTCCGACATAGACTTCTGCGGAATCATCCTTACGCGGGCGCGGGCGCACCTCTAGATTCGGAGACTGTAGTGTCTTCCGCATGAAAGATTGAAGTTTTGCCAGTTCGGTCTTGTCCAAAATTGCCTCCTGCAAGTTGTGCTGATCACAATTGGTTCATCCAAATATTCAAAACTGCCGCAGATCACTCCGACAGTTTGATTTCATGACCGGCTGAGTGGCATAGCCTACCCGCAGAGTAAAGCTGCTATCCACATGATTTCAAGTTTTTCTGCAGAGATAAATGGACAAATTGCCATAGTCCCTCGTCTGAAAGGCCTAGCCGGCATCTTCCAGAATCTGATCCATGCTGATTGCGGGCTCCGCGCAACCGGCCTGCCCGACAACCTTTGCAGGCACCCCGGCAACCGTTGTCTTGCTCGGCACGCCCTTGAGCACCACCGACCCGGCCGCCACACGCGAGCAACTGCCGATCTCGATATTGCCCAGCACCTTGGCGCCGGCTCCGATCAGAACACCGTGGCGAATCTTGGGATGACGATCACCATCCTCCTTGCCGGTGCCGCCCAGAGTGACTCCTTGCAGAATGGAGACATCATCTTCCAGAATTGCCGTTTCACCAATGACGATGCCCGTGGCATGGTCAAAGAAGATCCCCTTGCCGAAGGACACACGCGGATGGATATCGACCTGATAGACCTGCGAGCTGACGCTTTGCAGATAATTGGCAAAATCCCTGCGCCCGTTCTTCCATAGCCAGTTGGCCAGACGATGGGTCTGGATGGCATGGAAGCCCTTGAAATAGAGGATTGGATCAACAAAGCGGGCGCAGGCCGGATCACGATCTGCCACGGCGCGGATATCAGCCCGCATGGCTTCGGGTATGAATGGATCCGAGGCACAGGCATCGCGATAGGCCTGCCGGATCGCCTCCGAATCCATTGCAGGATTATGCAAGCGATCCACGATACGATGAATTACGGCATTCTCGAGCCGCTTGTGGCTGAGAATGGTTGAATAGATGAAGCTGCTGAGCACAGGCTCAGCCCGCACAATGCTTTCAGCTTCGGCCCGCACCCGTTCCCAAACGGGATCAACAACATTTGGCTGATCATAGATGCTGCGGCTTAGGCTTGCCTCTACCATATCCTCTCCTACTCCCGCTTTCGAACGGGACGACTGACTTCGCCATCCGGCTGGCTCCTTCAAACCCGCCGTAAATGGACTGGTGGCATGAAGACTTCGTGCAATTGTCTAATTCCTTCGCATGCCTTTTGTTTGGCATACAATACCGATACAAATAGGCCGCTAAGCTGAGGTCTGCAAGAACGAAAGCCCAATCTTTCTCAACTTGAGCAAAAATTATCCTATAAAAGTTAGCATAGAAATGACAGACACCCCAAATTCAGACAAAATCCTGATAGAGCGTGCCGGGTCAGTCGGCAAAATCATCATCAACAATGAAGCCAAGCGCAACGCCATGTCGCTTGATATGTGGCACGCCATCCCCAAGGCGATCGCAACACTGGAGGCGGACCCCGCCGTGCATGTGATTGCCATAAAGGGCGCTGGCCTTTCCGCCTTTGTCTCCGGCGCGGACATCTCCGAATTTGACGAGGTGCGCAAGGATACCCCGTCGGCGACCCATTATGATGACGTCAATGCGCAGGCCTATCGCGCCGTGCGCAATGCGAGCAAACCGACCATCGCCCTCATCAGGGGCTTCTGCATGGGAGGTGGATTGGGGCTGGCCGCGGCCTGCGATCTGCGCCTGTCGGACGAGGCAGGAAAATTCGGCATTCCGGCAGCAAAGCTCGGCATCAGCTACCCCACCGCCGCCATTGCGGACATTGTCCATATTGTCGGTCCGGCCAATGCGCGGGAAATTTATCTGACAGCCAGAGTCTATGATGCCGATGCCGCTCTGGCACTGGGGCTCCTTCATGCCATTTTCAGCAAGGAAAGTTTCGAGACTGAAGCAGAGGCCTATTGCCAGTCTGTCGCCCGTCTCGCTCCCCTCAGCCACCAATATCACAAGGCCGCGATCAATGCCGCAATCGGGCAGACCGACAGCCTGCCCTATGATGATTTGCGGGCCATGGCTTGCGCATGCCTTGATAGCGATGATTACAAAGAGGGCCGTCTGGCTTTCAGCGAAAAACGCAAACCCGTCTTTAAAGGCCAATAGCCAAAAGCAACACGCAGCGCGGCAAGGGCCTACACTCAAGGCTCTTGCCCGCAGCAGAGAGGGGCGCGTGTCAGCCTTCGGCGAAAAATTCCAGAACGGCTTTCTTGAACACCTTGTCGCCAACCGCAACCATGTGATCCCGCCCCGGAATATCGCAAATGCGCGCATCGGGCAGCACATCGGCCAGTTCCTTGGCCGTACCGGCAATGGCATCGCGCGTGCCGACCGCGACCAGCGCAGGCACTTTCATTTGCGACAATTCATCGACCGATATCTTCTGGCGCGCTGATCCCATACAGGCGGCCAGCGCCAGACGGTCACTCTTGGTCTGATCGGCAAACTGCCGGAAAGCGCGCCCCACGGCACTGCTCGCCTTTTCCCCGTCATCCGCCTTGAGCGCATCAATGATCGGCTGCGGGTCTCCGGTACCATGAATCATGCCACCGCCCAGACCACCAAACACCACCTTCTTGACCCGCTCTGGATATTTCAGCGACAGGAAGGCGGAAATGCGTGCGCCCATGGAATAGCCCATCACCAGAGCCTGATCGATCCCCAGATGATCAAGCAGAGCGCGGGCATCTTCAGCCATCAGGGGCGAGGAATATAGAGCCGGATCATAAAGCTTTTCGCTTTCTCCATGCCCTCGATTGTCAATCGCCAGAACGCGATAGCCTGCCTGGGTCAGGGTCTGCACCCATCCCGGATTGACCCAATTGACGGTCTTGTTGGAAGCGAAACCGTGAATCAGCAGCACCGGTTCACCGTCCCCCTCATCGAGATAGGAAATCTTGTAGTTGTCGGATTTGAAGTAGGGCATATCGAAATTGAAATCACTTTGGAAAAGGAAACGAGACGCAGAGCGCCCTTTTTTAGCTTCATAGCAGCTTGCGCCAGAAGCGCAAACAGCATCACCATCCAAAAGCAGGCCTTTTGGGAAACCGCCGCGAATATAAGTATATCTTTGGATAGGAGCAAGATATAAACAGACGCATAGTAGGCAGTTTGCCAACAAATCGTTATGCTGGAAAGCGCAAGAATTTCATTGAATAAAGGCGAATACAATGGCCGGCTCACAAATACCGCATTTCAAGAATGATCAGGGCGTACCGGTAATCTCCGTTGGAGTGAGAGAGTTTCAATGCATTGGAGCAACGCCACCGCAGGATCACCCGCATATTTTTCTTGATATGGGCAAGGCAGACGAGATCCTCTGCCCCTATTGCTCCACTCTTTATAAGCTGGATGAAGATCTTGGCCCCCAGACCACGCGCCCGTCCGGTTGCTATCACGAAGATAGCGATCAAGCGTAAATCTGTTGATTCCCTCTTCCTGCTTTGAACAATCACCTTCCCATTCAGCTGGGGACGAGTGAATGTGACAAGCTTGTGAAAGCAGCCCTTTTGTTTTTGATCAATTCGGTACAGACTAGGCCCAACTAATGTGCTATCGGCCTGCTAGACTGAATTGATTGCAAGATCCTCAGGATCGGGCATCCCCGGTCTATCCTGCACAAGCCAATGAAGCCCCGAGTTGCCGCGCGCACTCCAAGATAGAATGACCAGTTCGAAAGACCCTGTCATGACCGAACAATTGCCGATCATCGTAGCAGGCGCTGGCCCGGGCGGTTTGTCCGCAGCCCTTGCAATTGCCTGCAAAGGATTTCCTGTATTGCTGCTTGAGCGCAACAGGATTCCCATGGAAGTGGGCGCTGGCATTCAGATTTCTCCCAACGCGACAAGCAGCCTGAAGGAATGGGGCGTTTGGCCCTATATTTCGAAACTGGCTGTAAAACCGGAAAAGATCTGCATCAATTCCGGCGTAACCGGTGCGCGCCTGTCGGAAGTCTCGACAAGCGACATTTCCAAGCGTTTCGGCGCGCCCTATATGGTCATTCATCGCGCCGACCTGCAACAGGCGCTCTACCATCGGGCAAGCCAGTCCGACCTGATCGAGATGCTGGACGAACGCGAGGTACGCGAGGTCACAGAAACCGGCAACGGGGTGGAAGTGCGCTGCAAGCTGGCCAATGGTGAACACGCCTTTTATCGCGGCGCGGCCCTGATCGCGGCCGACGGCGTCTGGTCGCGCATCCGCACCGACTATTTCGGCAACAGCCCGGCGGCCTATAGCGGCAAGACCGCATGGCGCGCCACCCTGCCCATCCAGATGGTACCCAAAAGCATAGACAGCGAGAATGTCGGCCTCTGGCTCTCGCCCAAGGCCCATCTGGTGCATTATCCGATTGTCTCCGGACACATGATGAATCTGGTGGCCATTGTCGATGAGGACTGGAGCGAGGAAGGCTGGAACGGCAAAGGCGATGGTGCCTGGCTCAGCAAACGCTTCTCCCGCTGGCCAAGAGAGGTCCGAGAATTGCTCGCCGAGCGGGAAGACTGGCTCAAATGGGCCCTGTGTGGTCAGGATCCGACCCAGCCATGGGTCAAGGGCAAGGTGGCGCTGCTGGGCGATGCCGCCCACGCCATGCTTCCCTTCATGGCGCAGGGCGCGGTCATGTCGATTGAGGATGCAGCCATTCTGGCCCGCGCCATTGACGAGATAGACGGACCCATTGAGCAAAGCCTTCAGGCCTATGAACAGGCCCGCAAGAAGCGCGTCTGCCAGGTGGTAAACCGGGCCCGCAACAATGGCCGCATCTATCATATGAGAGGCCCGCTCGCCATGGCCCGCAACCTGACCATGCAAATGCTGCCTGCCAGCCAGTTTGTCAGGCAATTTGACTGGATCTACAGCTGGAAGCCGGAACAGGTCACCTTCACGGTCTGAGGAGACGCCCCTTCTCTGTCTCTATAAAAGGTGGTTCCAATAAAAAAGAGCGCCCCGAAACCGGAGCGCCCATCAAGCTCTATTAAAGCATGATCTTGCTATTGCTCTTCGGCAACCGTCGAAGGGGCTTGCCCTGCTGCCGTTTCTGCCTGATCTGGCTGTTCTATCTGGTCTGATTGCTCTGTTTGCTCTAATGGCTCTGATGACTCTGGCATCCCTTGCTCTGCCAGCACTTGCGCAACATCCAACCGGCCATAGCCGAATTGCGGATCCTTGCCTTCAGCCCCCAGATCAAGGGCAGCAGCCGATAGCCGCTGCTTGATTTGCGCCAGCGCCAGATCCGGTTGCTTTTGCAGCAAAAGCGCCACCGCTCCGGAAATATAGGCCGTCGCCATGGAAGTCCCCGACTGCAACGCAAAGCCGTCCGCTCCGGCGGCGACCAGCACATCAACCCCGGGCGCGGCCAGCTCTATGTCATCGCCCTGATTGGCAAAGACATAAAGCGCATCGGCCACATCTGTCGCGGTAACGGCAATCACGGGACCATAGGCCGCAGGATAGGCCACCGGCGCATCATTGCCCTCATTTCCCGCCGCAGCGACCAGCACGATGCCCTTCTCACTCGCTTTGGACAGCGCCATTTCCAGCAGATCATCACGACCACCGGCAAAACTGAGATTGAGAATGCGTGCCCCTTCAGCAACCGCCCAGTCGATGCCATGAACAATGTCAAAGCTGTCAGCAACCATATGCCCCGCCGCATTGGCACGAAAGACTTCAGCCGAGAGCAGCGACACCCCTTGGGCTATTCCGCGCATGCCTGATCGCGCCGCAATGATGGACGCAACGGCAGTGCCATGCTCGGGCACCAGAACCGACTCACCCCTGCCGTCAAATGCCGAGAAGCGCGCCGAGACGACACCGGAAAGAGAAGGATGATCCTCCCTGATGCCGCTGTCGATCACCGCAAGCTTGATCCCCTCGCCATTGGCCTCGTCTCCCAGTTGCCCCAGTCCCAGACGGTCAAGGGCATATTGCAACTCGGCGAAGGGCGTCGCCGCTTCGCTCTGGCCATTGTCAGAAGGATAATAATAATAGTCCGGCTGGGCTCTGAAGACGCGTCCGTCGGTCGCCATCTCCAGAATATCCCGCGGCGACATGTCCGCAGGATATTTCAGCTTGAGTATCAACTGGTCCAGCAAGGCAACGCGCTTGGCCTCCACCAGTTCCAGCCCGTAATCCGCAATGAAGAGATCGGCATCATCTCTGGAAAGGCCGGGATGAAGAAGCACGACAAATTCAGTATCGCTGGCCCATGGCTTGTCTCCGATGGAATAGACCCGTGGCTTCGCCTTTGCTGTGCGCAAACTGTCCGGCAGCTCAATGCGAGCCGTTGCCCGCGGCGGTCTTGGTGGGCGCGTGGCAGAGGAAGCCCTGCGCGGCGCAGGCCTGTAGCCCTGCCGTGGCGGCGGTTCGGGCGGGTAATAATCCTCTGGCGGTGGCTGCATCCGGTTTTGACGGCTGATGCCATCAATGATGCTGAGCCCCAGCCCGACACCGAAGCCAATGGCCGCACCGCTGGCATTGCCGCGCGAACGCGAAGAGCGATCCGGCCGTCCATTGGTCGCAGGCTTGCGAATATAGGGCGGCTTGGTCTCATAATCATTATAGGTTTGCGCCTGTGCAGCCGGAGCTATTGAGGCGACTGGCAAAGCCAGAAGCCCGACACCCGCCAGCACCACACATATATTATGCAAGAATATCCGCTTCATCCTCTCCCCCGATCAATTCTGCTATTGGCCCTTGGCTGCGAATTTCACCAGCTCCGACTGAGCCGTAAGAAGCTCCAGAAGCCCAGCTTCGCCATCCGCTGGCAACTGTTCCTTGGCAATGGCAATCTTGTAGAAGCCACCCGCCATCGGGCCTGCAATGACCTTGGCCGACAGAGACTGCAACAAATCACTGATCGCCTCGATTGTCGCATCCGGCTTGAAGACAACAAGGAAAACCGGCCAGTCCGCCTGCGCAGCCGTGCTCAAGGCGCGCTCTTGCGGCCCGGCGGCCGTCGTAAAGCTCGAGATTGCCGGTATAGCGCCCTTGCCTGCCCCCCCGGCCATCATGCTCCCGATCAGAACTGTCTGAGCAACGATGACAAAGGCAGCAGCCGCTCCGGCAAATCGCACAGCAGGGCTGGAGAAATTGGCCCAGAAGCCCTTGAAGCGTTCAGCCAAGCCCACAGAATCGGAATGAGAGGCGCGGTGCCCCTGCCTTTCCAGCAGGTCGATATCAGCAAGCAATCGATCCAGCCCCCCCGGCATGGGTGCCCCCAATGCGGCATGCTGCTGCTCCACAGCACGGACTTCCTGATCAATCAGCTCAAGCTGGGAGGCCATGTCGGGATGGGCCGCCAGATAGCGTTCCACCTTTTGCAGATCATCAGCTTCCAGCAGGCCCTTCACATACCAGGGCAGGAGCTTTTCGATTTCCGGATCATAGGTCATGTCTTTGTCCTCGACACTGGTGTTTTCGGGCCTTATGGCCATCCCCGGTCGATACCGGATTTTGCCAAAAGATCTGACAGCTTCTTGCGTGCATGGAACACCCGCGTCTTTACCGTATTTTCAGGGACCGACAAGATAACGGCAATCTCCTTGATTGCCTTTTCCTGATAATAAACAAGATCGATCACTTCCCGATGCTCATCACTCAGCCGGTCGATACAGAGCCGCATCGCTGCGGCCTTGTCCTGCTTGAGCGTGGACATTTCCGGCGTATCGCCTTCATCCTCCAAGCCGGATGCATAATCGTCATCCAGTTCGGCATCCGAGCGTTTGCGCATGAGAGAAAGTGCCTTGTTGCGTCCTATCGAGAGAATCCAGGAAGAAACCTGGGATCGTCCCTCGAATTTCCCCGCAGAGCGCCACACGTCGATGAAAGTCTCGTTCACCAGTTCCTCTGCCTGCGCCTCATTCTTCACGAAGCGCAGCAAAAAACGGTAAAGCCGAAGATGATGCCTCTGATAAAGCAGAGCAATGGCCTTGCGATCATTTCGCGCAATCTGCTCAAGAAGAGCCCGATCACGTGTTTCCTCTGCTCCGGACATGCAATCCTCGATCTCACTGTCATACCTGTGTCGTCTCAAGGCGCATTCTGGTTCAAATAAATTTAATATTCCAAAAACAGACATGCGCAGAAACAGTCTGACACAGCTTTCTCGCCGAGCCAATGACACTTCCAGCGGCCTAAAATGGATTGCAAAATAAATTTCGGCCATTTTTGCGAGCGCCAATCTTCACTTTCGGCCCACCGCCAAGGAGCACAAGAGCAAAAAAAGCATCTGATGTGATTTTTTTTCAAAAAAAATTTTGAGAGGCAATTTTGAATTTTCGAAAAAACGCCCTCGCTGATCGTGATAATCAGCGCGCAAAATTCAACTTTACAGTTTTTGTCTCATTGTCAAATTTTTCAATCACTTAACACCAACGTCGAACAACCATAAATATGCGAATTTTTTAATCACATGTTAACAAAACGCTGTTTGGCGAAAAAATCGATAATTATTTGGACACTCCTTTTCAAGGCCGAAATCCCGAAAAATCGGCCAATTACAAATATTTAATGCGCTTGACAAAAATTGGACAAACCACCAAATCAGGCTAGTCGCAACGACGACGAAGCAAAAAACAAGAAGCCAACAAAAATAACGTGCTTTCGAAAATGACCAGAAAGCAAACATAACTAAGGACAAGAAAAATGAAAAAAGCTTACACGAAATCAGCACTCCTCGCAGCTCTGGTAGCAGGCGTTACGATCGCAGCTCCTCTTTCCATGGCTCAAGCCGCAAGCAAATCCGCAGAAGATCAGATCGTTCGTCAGGCTGACGACAGCATCTTTGTTGTAGACTATGTTCTGGCATCCCAGAAAGATGGCGCAAAACAGGCCGTTTCCACTGAAAAGGCAGTCGTAAAACATCTGGGTACCTCTCGCGATGACGACAGCCAGTTCATCGTTGACTATGTTGTCGCCTCTCAGAAAGCTGGCGCAAAACAGCCGGTTTCTACCGAAAAGGCTGCTGTAAAACATCTCGGCACCTCCCGCGACGATGACAGCCCATTCGTTGTAGATTATGTACTGGGCAAGAATTCATAAGAATTCCAGCCTCTAGATGAATGCTATTTCCCCTGCAGCCAGCCCCCGCCGGTTACAGGGGAAAATTGCATATAGATCCTGATGAGCCTTATGGGCTCCTCTTGCGATTGAAGAAGGACCGTCTTGGACGGTCTTTTTTTATGCCGGCAACAAACTGATATAAAAGAATAAATCAGCTTCTCTCAAAAAATTTCAAAAAACGCGGATTTTTTTTGAACCTCTTTTCTCCCCGAAGCGACAGACAAGTGAAGGCGGAAAAAACCGCAGACCCAATTTGGGAAATCACGTCAACCAGACAACCATTCGGAGAGAGACCATGTTCAAGAAATCAATCGCAACCCTCGCAGTAATCGCCAGCATCGCAGCAGCAGGCAGCCTTGCCCTTTCTTCCAATCAGGCTGAAGCCGCAGGTGGCAGAAACGCTGCCTTCGCAGTTGGAGCAATCACCGGTCTGGCAGTCGGCGCCATGGCAGCCAATGCTCATTATGGGCCTGTCCATTACGCCCCACGCCGTCCTGCACCGCATTATTATGGCCGTCCGGCACCATGGACACCGGCATGGTACAGATACTGCTCTGCCCGCTATCGCTCTTTCGATCCGCATACCGGTTATTTCGTAACCTATTCCGGACACCACAGATTCTGCCGCTAACGGCAACTATGCATGACATGAACAAAGGCCGCGCTCAGCGGCCTTTTCTACGTGCAGATTTGACATCTCCGGCTGCTGCCGCGCGTCTTTGATACCGCTTCAGGCAAGCACCGCCAGAAGAAGCATCAAGCGCGAAAAGACCGTCGATATCTGAAAATAATGCCTTGAAAAGAATGTTTCTATATATTTCAAAAAATAGTCGTAAAGAAAAAATAATTCTGCCATTATTGGCTCTATAATTCTCTTCGTTGGCTATTGGTCAAGACCAGCCCCTTCTAGGAGCATTTGATGATTAGAAAAAACATCGTTATTTATCTGCTGGTTGCAGCGCTTCTGCCTGCGCTGGCAATATCATTGCCAAGCTCGAAAGCTTACGCCGAAGATGGCCGTAATGCTGCTTTTGCGGCTGGGTTGGCAGCTGGTGCAATCGGAGGTGCAGCCCTTGCTTCAAGCAACAGACCGCGCCACTGGAGACCGGCACCACCCCCACCACGCCACCATTGGCGCCCGGCTCCGCCACCACCGCCACGCTATTATCGTCCACCGCCACCCCCGCGCTATTATGCGCGTCCGGCACCTTGGAGTCGTGCGTGGTTTGATTACTGCTATTCCAGATATCGCTCTTTCGATCCGCGCACCGGTTATTACACAACCTATAGCGGTTACAAGCGGTTCTGCCGTTAAATCGACAAAAATTCCGATGGCCCTTCTGCCTTGTCAGGAGGGCCATTTTTGTGCCCGCTCTTTACCGTAAGGCCTGACGGCTCAAGTTCTCCCGCCAAACATCAAGATGATTGATTGAAGGTCTGGCTTTTCATTTGCCCGCGCGGCCTTTATATCAATGGATATCGATAAGAGAAGCCTTGCTACAGCAGCCGCAATCCTTTGGTCTGGCACGACCATAACGGGCCTTCCCAAGCATTGCCAAACTGGGCCGGAAATTGCAAAAAGCGAATATATACGGACATATGATGGACTTTGACACGATCTCGAAACTTTTCATTACGGCCATGTTCAGCCCGCCGGGTATCGCGAATTTCGTGATTTCAACCCTGCTGAGAAAACGCCTTCATGCGACCGCCGCCGCACTGATCGCCTCTGCTGCCATGATCTTCATGAACAACCGGATCCTGTCGCAAATAGCGCTCAGCCACTATATCGTCGTGGTCGTCAGCACAGTCATTGCCATGATGATCGTCGCCCATCTTGCCTTCACTCTGGGCGAGAAAATCATCCGCAAGAAGTGATCTTGCAGAAATTCTTGTGATTATTGACTGAAAATTCCTCTCGCTTCGCTTTTAGGCCAGTTTTGCTGCCTATGCTTGCATAGAAGCACAGCATCAACCGATCCAAAGCGCTCGAGGAATATTCATGTCTCCTGCCCTCTTTTCATTGACCAATATTGCAAGAAAAAGTTTGCCCGCTCTCATTGCCCTTGCCTGCAGCAGCCCTATTTTCGGATCAATGCATGCCAGAGCACAGGCGCTGTTTGTTGAAAGCGAGATCAGGGCTCCGCTCTGCTCTGATCGCAAGATGGAAGAAATTCTCGCGCCGGCACGCAAGGACAAGGACGCAGTCATGCTTGACTGCTCACCCCAGCTGAAACGCAATGACAGAATTACCAAGCGGCTGGTCTTGAGAGGAAAACAGGCGCAGGGGGTCGTGCTTGATTGCCATGGCGGCCGGCTCGACGGGGGCAAGGGAAGCATCAATCATAACAAGGACATGATCGTTATCCGTTCCTTGCAGAACAAACAGGGCGAATGGTCGGTTCCGTCCAACATCATCATCCGAAATTGCGAGATCCGCGGCTCTGCCCGTATCTTCGGCATGGACCAGAATGGTGAGGGCCAGACAGTCCGGGCATCCTCTCGCATGGAGGGCCATACCGCCCGAGCCAGACAGGCCGCACCAAGACATGTCTGGTTCGACCATGTCTCGCTGGTCGGTCAGGGCCGCATCCCTCTTTATGTTTCTCCTGGAACCACTCATATCACCGTCAGCGATTCAAGCTTTTCAGGCGAGACCGACAGCACAGCCATCTATCTGGATGCAGAATCTGCGCATAATCTATTCCTCAACAACCGCATAGAAACCAAAACATCAGTGAGGGAACTGATTGCCATTGATGGCTCGAGCCATAACAAATTCATCAACAACCATTTCTCTTCGCTCAGCCATGGCGGTATTTTTGTTTATCGCAACTGCGGCGAAGGCGGCACCATACGCCATGCAACGCCTTCCTATAACCAGTTCATCAACAACAGCTTCTATTATGACAAATTCGTCGGCTTCAACATCAATCTGGAAAAGCTTGCCGATATGAAGCTCAGTTTCGAGACACCGGCCATCTGGATCGCCTCGCGAAATGGCGGCAAGTCTTACTGCAATGCCGACAAGGGCTTTGGCATGGGAAGCAGCGTCAATGACCGCGACCTGGCAAAACACAATGTCATCATCCAAAACCAGTTCTTCAAGCTCTCCCCCGATCGCATGATCGTCGTCAACGAGCAACCCAACATCGTCTCGGACAATATCACGGTTTCCCAGCGCATAAACCGGGCAGCAGGTTGCTATCTGAAAGACGGCCAGTCTGGCTATTTTCTGCACAGCGGCCAGCAAATGCTGGCAGCAATCAACCGCCCTCGCCCCGGCTGCAACCGTCAGGTCTATAGCTGCAGCAATGGCCTTCTCCAGCCATTAGCGGGCTCTTGCCGACCATGAGGGAGCGAAAAACAAGTTCAGAGCTTGCCGAACAAACATGCAAGACCACAGCAAGAAAGCCCCGGAGCATGCGCCTCTTGAGGCACAGTCCCGGAGCTTTCTCTACCCGTCCGCGGGGACGCTGTCACTCGGCCACTTCCTTGGCCTGCAATATGTCGAACGCGCCATGGATAAAGGGCTCATATCGTCGCCATTTCTCGGAACTGCCCGTGTAAACCTTCTTTCGGACCTGTTCCAGAGATGCCGTTTTAACGATGCGCTTGTTATTCTGGGGTGAAAGGCAGGCTTCCTCCCAATCCAGCCCCACATAGTCAATCAGGCCTTTTGTTTCCTCTTCCTGATGGCTCGTCAGTTGCTCGTAATTGAGATGGTGAAGACGGTCGCCAAACATCTGCCGCCAGAACAGCATCAGCCCTTCATAGAGCTTGTAATATTGCGCCGACGTTCTCAGATCGTTGCTATAGCCTAATGACTTACCGCGAAAATTCTTGGTGAAGCTGGACCAGCAGGTGGCTGCGCCATCACGCTGGATATGAACGATTTTTGCATGCGGCATGGAGGCGCAAATCAGCGCAACGAGCAGGAAATTCTGCGGCAGCTTGTCAACGACGAAGGGCTTGCCCTCAGACAGCTTGGCCAGATCCTCAAGATAGGCTTTTTTCACCCGCATGAGATTTTTGGGGGTCGGTTCCGTTCTGCCCAGCGCGATATTGAAACCATGCTTTTCCAACAGCTTGAGCTCACCGGCACCGTGAACCATTGAATGGCTGGAAAGGATCTGCTCGACCAGCGTCGTGCCCGAGCGTGGCATGCCAACGACAAATATCGGCGTGACGCTTTCGCGCCCCGGCATGAGAGGCAGCGCATTGTCCTTCATGCCCTGCGCGGTATTTCTGATGATCGAGAATAGTCGCTCATCTCTCTGAAAACTGTAGCCGATGACCTGTTGCCGCAAGGCACCCGCCGCCTCATAATGCTCCACGGCCGTTTTCAGATCACCTGTATCCTCTTTCATTCTGGCAAATGCGAAATGCAGATTTATCCGGCTTTCGATATCCTGATTCTCGTTCTTGAGAAGCTGCTCCACAATCGGGATTTGCGGATCGTCAGCCTTGTATTTAACCACATAACTGAGATTCTGATGTGCAAAAGCATCGGCCGGATTGATCGAAATTGCCGTTCGATAAGCCTGAGCGATCTCCTCCTTGGGAGCACCCTGCTGTAGAAGAATGATACCGAGATTTGTATAGCCCTTGTAATAATCCGGCTGAAGGCTGATAGCTTTTCTCAAATATTGGCTGGCTTCTTCCAGTCTGTCCTGATCTTTCAGGATATTGCTATATTGCAGAAGATCTTCGACATTATCCGGACTGAGCAGCAAAACATTCTCGAAAGCCTTTTCTGCCTGTGTCAGACGGCCGAGATTCTGCGACGCAATGCCATAGACCCGCCAAAGGTCAGCAACCAAAGGGCATTTATTCAGCTGCATTTCCGCCAGGAATGTAACTTCCTTGAGCTTGTTGCTTTCAAGAAGAGACTTCAGATCCCCTATCAGTTTCTCCGGATAGGATAGGTTCGACAGAAATTTCCGCTTCACTTCAGAAACCTCCCCAAGAACGCTTTTGTTGCGCGGGAATTTGTCCAGAACTTCCTGATAAACGCGGAGCGCGCTGAGGATATCTTTCTTTTTGACTGACGCACGCGCTCGCTTCAGCGTCAGTTCCGTTGAAATTTTTGCCATTACAGAAACCCCGCCTTGCCCAAATCGGCTCAACGCCTTATTGCCTCAAGGCCCACCTTAGATTAACCACACTTTTCCAAGGACATAAGATCGACCTCCTTGTCACACAAGCGACACAATTGAGCACCACATGCGCATTGGTGTTGCATTTCAGATAAAGAGAGAATGCATTTGGAGACATGCCGTCATGAACAAATGGATAGAGATCCGTTCCGCCTATCAGGTGGCAAAATTGGGGACCGTCAGTGCTGCGGCAAACAGTCTTGGCGTGCATCGTGTAACAGTCAGCCGTCACATCGATGCCCTTGAAACGGCCTTGGGCTCCAAGCTGTTCCAGCGCCACGGGCGCGGCTACACCCTGACCGAGCGCGGACGTGAATTTCTCTCCGTGGTCAGTCAGGCAGACGAACTGATACGCGACTTTGCAGGACGCTCACAAGCACTCCAGGCCGAATTGTCCGGCGAGTTGATATTGGCCTCTTCTCCCGGTTTGCACTTTCTATTCATACGCCCGGCCATAGCTCTGCGCAAAATCCATCGCAACATTCAGATCAATATCGTAAGCCAGAATGATCTGGTCAAACTGGAATATGGCGAAGCCCATGTGGCGCTGATCGCCGGCCCCAAGCCGAGCAATCCCGACTATGTCGTGACGCGGTTCAATCCCATGCATATGGCGCTCTATGCCCACAGATCCTATATCAATCGCCGGGGAATGCCCGAGAGCATAGAGGATTTCCGTCACCATGATTTCATTTGCAATCTGGATCGGGAGAGTTGCACCGAGTTTGAACGATGGCTGCTTGATAATGTGCCTGCAGAGAGCATCGTATATACGACCTCCCAACCCAATATCGCCAATATGGCCATCATGACCGGTGCCGCCATCGGCTTCCTGCCAGATGTCTATGCCCAATGCCATGGCAACATGGAAAAAATCACGGCCGTCGACAAAAGCTGGCATCTGCCGGTCTGGATCGTCACCCATGTCGACATGCACCGAACGGAAAAAGTCCAGTCGATACTCAAGGCAATTCGCGAAGAATATAAAGCGATCCCAAGATCCATCGATGAGTATATCTGACACTCAACGGCAGCATCAAGACACTGGAATATATCGGTTTTTAAGAGAGAATTTTGGTACGGGCGGCGGGAATCGAACCCGCACGGCCTAGGGCCTCAGGATTTTAAGTCCTGTATGTCTACCAATTCCATCACGCCCGCGAAGGTTGGTCCGCTCATTGCTAATGCGCAACCGGGGCAATTGCAAGCAATGGCTTTGGCGCAATCCACAAGCCCCGCCTTCATGCCAGCAATGAAGGGCATTTGATGGCGCGGAAAAAAAGCAGCCCCGCAGGGCTGCTTCTCTTCATGGTGCCAGACATTTGATGATACCAAACATTTGCGCAAACGGCATCAGGCCCGAAGTGCCCTGCCAGCTTCACGCTATTTGGCAATCGGAGCCTGAAACTGCAGGCCCATGTCCCACGGGAAATAGATCCACGTATCCTGCGACACTTCGGTGACGAAAGTATCCACCAGCGGACGCCCTTTGGGCTTGGCATAAACGGTCGCAAAATGTGCCTTCGGCAGCATCGAGCGGACAACCTTGGCGGTTTTGCCCGTATCGACCAGATCGTCGATGATCAGAACGCCTTCGCCTTCCCCGCCTTCGACATCGATAACGGTCGGATCAATCGGCTTGAGCACCTGCATATCACCCTGATTTTCATAATCATGGTAGGAAGCAACGCAGACCGTATCGATCATCCGTACTTCCAGCTCGCGGGCAATGATCGCCGCCGGAACGAGCCCGCCGCGCGTGATACAGACAATTGCCTTCCATTCGGAAACGCCTTTCAGACGCCAAGCCAGCGCGCGACAGTCCCGATGGAATTGCTCCCAATAGACCGGGAAAGCGTTTGGTGATGGTTCGGACATATTGGTGTTCCTTTTTCTTTTCCTTGCGAGTGCGTTTACTCTGGGGTCAGCCTCAGAATTGCTTCTGTGTCTGCCCTTTCAAATTTTCCAGCATGTCATGCACGGCCTTGACCGCTTTGTCCAGATCTTCGCGCGAACGGGAGCGCATGACGATATTGGTGGCAAACAGATCTTGCCGCATATAGGGGTAGGAGCCGATAACGACATTGGGATGATCCTTCGACAAGGCAGCCAGAGGTCCGGCAACAAGCCCTTCCCCCACGCCGCTGTCAATGGTCTCGCTGATGACCTGCGCATTGGTCTTCAGCGTCGGCGCGATTGCATCCATCATGGCCTGCATCACAGAGGGCACCCCGGCCATGACATGCACATTCTCCAGCCGGAAGCCCGGAGCGCTGGACACCTTGTTCTCGATGAGGTCAGCCCCGAAGGGAATGCGCGCCATCCGCTTGCGCGCCTCATTGAATTCCGCGTTGGGCATTTTGGCATAATGGGCCTCCAGAATGGCCATCGCCCGCGGGTCATGGTCGATACCGACACCGAAGGCAGCCGCCATTGCATCCGCCGTGATGTCATCATGGGTCGGCCCGATACCGCCACTGGTGAAGACATAGGTACAGCGGGCCCGCAGCGCATTGACCGCCTCAACGATCGCATCCTGATCATCGGAAACGATCCGGACTTCCTTGAGGTCGATGCCCAGCTGAGTGAGATAATCTGCGATGAAACCAATATTCTTGTCCTTGGTGCGACCGGAAAGAATCTCGTCACCAATTATCAATATAGCCGCTGTAATCAAAGTCTCACTCATCGCCACATCTCTCTCATATTTACCCATTGCGCAGAGCCGGTTGGCTCCATCGCAGCGCATGGCTCCAATCGCGCCAGCCAGCTCCTTTTACAGAGCCCTTGGCGCAAGCCGATGCCTTTTTGCCACAAAGTCTGCACAGACGAGGATAGCAAAAACATCAAGCATGCTTATAGTGCGAACTGACAGAGACAGGAAGTCAAAAGCAAGGCAAAGACATGAAATTTGACAAGCCCCTCATTCCCGGCCGCCTGATAGAGCGCTACAAGCGCTTCCTTGCCGATGTGGAACTGGAGGACGGAACCGTCATCACGGCCCATTGTGCCAATCCCGGTTCCATGCTCGGCCTCAAGGATGCCGGAAGCCGGGTCTGGCTCTCCAAATCGGACAATCCCAAGCGCAAACTGGCCTATAGCTGGGAATTGCTTGAGCTGGATGAAGCCATGATCGGCATCAACACCGCCCATCCCAATCGCATCGTCGAGGAAGCCATTCTGGCCAGACAGATAACCGAACTGGCAGGCTATGAGCATCTCAGACGAGAAGTGAAATATGGCAAGAACAGCCGCATCGATCTGTTGTTGCAGGATGAAGCCAAGGCCGACTGCTATGTCGAGGTCAAGAATGTGCATCTGCTACGCCAGCCCGGATTGGCCGAATTTCCCGATTCGGTCACCAAACGCGGCGCCAAGCATCTGGCAGAGCTTTCAGACATGGTCAAGGAGGGACATCGCGCCGTGATGCTCTATCTGGTGCAGCGAACCGACGCCGATCGCTTTGCTCTGGCGGGTGACATTGACCCCGCATATGCCGAAGCCTTTGCGCAGGCAACAAGTCAGGGCGTGGAAGCCATCGTCTATCTGTGCGACATATCGACAAGCGAAATCACCCTCTCCCGTCCCCTGCCTTTCGCATAGCGGCCCGCCCCGGAGCGAAAACCGGAGGGATGGCAAAGGGGATCAACAGTCGAAATTATTGATTCCGGTTTGCACATTTCCTCATGGGGAGATATCCATAAGGAAAGAAACGATTTCGGAAAGACCTGAGTATGGTAAATTATATTGATGCCAATAGCGCGCCCTTGCGCAACACCGGAGACATCCGCCTTTATGACGAAGAAGCATTCGAGGGCATGCGCCGGGCCGGACAACTGGCAGCACGGGCTCTGGATGGTGTCGCCAAACTGGTCCAGCCGGGCGTTCCGACACAGGTGATCGACGATTACATTCGTGACTTTGGCGAGGAAAACAACGCCCTGCCAGCTACCCTCAACTATCGTGGCTACAGAAAATATACCTGCACTTCGATCAATCATGTGGTCTGCCATGGTATTCCCAACGAAAAGCCGCTCAAGGAAGGCGATATCGTCAATGTCGATGTCACCTATATTCTTGATGGCTGGTATGGCGACAGCTCCCGCATGTATCCGGTCGGGGCGATCAGGCGCGCTGCCGAGCGTCTGATCGAGGTCACATATGAGTCTCTCATGATCGGCATCGAGCAGGCCAAGCCGGGCAAGACCACTGGCGACATCGGAGCCGCCATTCAGGAATATGCCGAAAGTGAACGCTGCGGCGTGGTGCGCGATTTCTGCGGCCATGGCGTCGGCCGCCTCTTCCACGATGCCCCCAATATCCTGCATTATGGC
Organism: uncultured Cohaesibacter sp.; assembly: GCF_963676275.1. Taxonomy (NCBI): domain Bacteria; kingdom Pseudomonadati; phylum Pseudomonadota; class Alphaproteobacteria; order Hyphomicrobiales; family Cohaesibacteraceae; genus Cohaesibacter; species uncultured Cohaesibacter sp. The sequence continues at coordinate 3,332,233 of NZ_OY781091.1, forward strand.
AATTGGGGCGAAGGCATCGAGCTGAAACCGGGCATGATCTTCACCATCGAACCGATGATCAATCTGGGCAAGCCCCATGTCAAAGTGCTCAAGGATGGCTGGACAGCCGTCACCAGAGACAAGAGCCTGTCTGCCCAGTTTGAGCATTCCATCGGCATCACCGAGACAGGCTGCGAGATCTTCACCCTGTCACCGGAAGGCCTCGACAAGCCTCCCTATACTATAGCCTGACGGGAGTGCGAGCGAGATGGGCGAGCAGAAGGAAGCATCGGGCAAGCCCCACTATGCGGGACACAGGGACAGGTTGCGGCAGAAATTCCGCGACTCCGGCGCTGATGCCCTGCATGATTATGAGTTGCTCGAACTGATCCTCTTTCGCGCCATTCCACGCAAGGATACCAAACCGCTCGCCAAGGACCTGCTGGCCCGTTTCGGCTCTTTCGCCGAAGTGATCACGGCGCCGGACCATCTGTTGATGGAATTTGCCGGCGTCAAGCAGTCGGTTGTCACCGAACTCAAGCTTATCCATGCCGCAGCGGCGAAATTTGCCGAGGACCGGGTCAAGGATCGCCCGGTGCTCTCGTCATGGAACTCGGTCATAGACTATTGCCGCACTTCGATGGCCTTCAACGATATCGAGCAGTTTCGCATCCTGTTTCTGGACAAGAAAAACGCGCTGATCACCGATGAGGTGCAACAGACAGGCACCGTCGATCATACCCCGGTCTATACAAGGGAAGTGGTCAAGCGCGCGCTGGAGCTTTCGGCAACAGCCATCATCATGGTGCACAACCATCCCAGCGGCGATCCCACCCCGTCTCGCGCCGATATCGACATGACAAAGCAGGTATCAGATGCCTGCGAGCGGCTGGGCATCACGCTGCATGATCACATCATCGTGGCACGCAATGGGCACACCAGCTTCAAGAGTCTGGGGCTGATCTGACATCCAGCCTGCCTTCAGTGCGGCTCGACCAGATCCTTCAGAATGGCGCATTCCGCCCCCTCGTCCCCTTTGCAGGCAGCGACCAGCGGGGCCAGATCCGATCGCAGGGATTGCAGCTCGGCAATCTTTTCGTCGATCTCCCGCAAATGTGCCTGTGCAATGCGCTTCACATCTGCGCTGGCCCGCTGCCTGTCGGCCTGCAAGGCCAGCAGATTGCGGCAATCCTCGATACTGAAGCCCAGTTTTCTTGCCCGACCGATCAGACGAAGCCGCGTCAGGTCTTCCTTGGCATAATCACGATAGCCATTTTCCTTCCGCCCCGGCACCACCAGACCGATATCCTCATAATATCTCAGCGTCTTGACCGGCAACGCCGCGACTTCTGCAGCCTGACTGATATTCACCATTATGCCTCCTGATTGGAAAGCCTGCTCCAATAGACTGAAGTATTGTCAATTATAACGAGACAAAGCAGCAAAGCTGCTCCACACTTAGATAGCAATCCATTATAAACAAAAAAGAGCATGCCCAATTTTCGAACAAAAATACAATGGGTCGACAAGTTTTTGCAGAAAACTGCTCAAAATCAGACCAGAGCCAAAGGATTATCCCACAATTTCCGACTATTATACAACCAACCCACTCATGGAGCGCAGATTTGAAGCCTAAAATTCGATCAAAAACGGCATTTTTGGTCAAAATTTCATCATTTCGTCGACCCAAGCGCAATATTGACTAATTTTCAGATAGAAGCAATTGTATCCAATCTGAGTTCTTGCTAGAAATTTAACGAGGTCAAATCTCATATAAAAACAAACAACAACATCTTCCTATCACATAAGCGGTAACAAAGCCGCAGGGAGTTCAGGAACAGCGAGTCAAATGGAATATTTTATTCAACAGCTGATTAATGGCGTCACACTGGGGTCGATTTACGGCCTGATTGCCATCGGCTATACCATGGTCTATGGCATTATTGGCATGATCAACTTTGCCCATGGTGACATTTTCATGGTTGGTGCATTCATTGCACTGATCACACTGCTGGCGATTACTGCCATGGGGATCACTTTTCTTCCGGTCGTTCTGTTAATCGTCCTGATCGTTTCCATGCTGATGACTTCGGTCTGGGGCTGGAGTGTCGAGCGCATCGCCTATCGCCCTCTGCGCGGATCATTTCGCCTGGCGCCGTTGATCACGGCGATCGGCATGTCCATCGTGCTGCAGAATTTCGTTCAGGTCGTTCAGGGCGCACGCGTAAAGCCCCTTCCTCCACAAATCACCGGTGGCATCACCATCATGGAGAAGGATGGTTTTCTGGTTCAGCTGTCCTACATGCAGATACTGATCATCGTCACGACGGTTTTGCTGATGGCCGGTTTTACGCTTCTGATCAACAAGACCTCGCTGGGCAGGGCGCAGCGTGCCTGTGAACAGGATCAGAAGATGGCGTCCCTGTTGGGTGTCAACGTGGATCGCACCATCTCGCTCACCTTCGTCATGGGCGCAGCGCTGGCCTCTGTCGCCGGTGTCATGTTCCTGCTCTATTATGGCGTGATCGATTTCTATATCGGCTTCCTTGCCGGTGTGAAGGCCTTCACCGCAGCCGTTCTGGGCGGCATCGGGTCACTGCCGGGTGCCATGCTGGGGGGTCTGTTGATCGGCCTCATCGAGACATTCTGGTCCGGCTATTTCTCCGTTGAATATAAAGATGTGGCAGCCTTCTCGATCCTCGCCATCGTATTGATCTTCATGCCGTCCGGCCTGCTGGGCAAGCCAGAAGTGGAGAAGGTATAATATGTCAGACTTTTTGAATACGCGCGTAGGAGCGGCGTTGAAGGACGCAGCCCTCGCCGCGGTGATAACCCTTCTGCTCGCCTCCGTGCTGGTGGGACTGAAAACCAAGACCGAACAGGGCGGACTGGCCATCACTGGCAACTGGGGCCTTGTCGCATGGATGGTTGGCATCGTCTTTGTCGGTCGCCTGCTCATGAGCCTGCTGGTCTGGCGCGGTCAAAATCCGGTTGCCAACGCCATGAATTCGATCCTGCCCAAGCAGGATACCGTTGGCAAGATTGGCAAGCTGGTCGGCCCGCTGCTGCTGCTGTTTGCCCTCACCCTGCCCTTCTATGGCAGTCGTTATGCAATCGATCTGGGCATTCTGGTTCTCACCTATATCATGCTTGGCTGGGGCCTTAATATCGTGGTCGGTCTGGCCGGTCTGCTTGACCTTGGCTATGTGGCCTTCTATGCGGTGGGTGCCTATTCCTACGCCCTGCTGGCGCAATATTTCGACCTGTCCTTCTGGGTCTGTTTGCCGCTTGCCGGTATTCTCGCCGCCTTCTGGGGCATGATCCTGGGCTTCCCGGTATTGCGTCTGCGTGGTGACTATCTGGCCATCGTGACCCTGGCATTCGGGGAAATCATCCGCGTTGTCCTGCTCAACTGGTATGAATTCACCGGTGGTCCGGACGGCATTTCCCGCATTCCACGCCCGTCCTTCTTCGGCCTCGAATTTGAACGCAAGGGTGGCTTTGCCGAATTCTTCGGACTGCAATATGACTCCATGCACCGGGTTATCTTCCTGTTCTATCTCATTCTGGCCCTCGCGCTTCTGACCAACTTCGTGACCATGCGCATGCGCAAACTGCCGATCGGTCGTGCCTGGGAAGCCTTGCGCGAAGACGAGATCGCCTGCCGTTCACTGGGCATCAACACCACCAACACCAAACTGACAGCCTTTGCGCTGGGTGCGATGTTCGGCGGCTTTGCCGGAGCCTTCTTCGCCACCCGTCAGGGCTTCATTTCGCCTGAAAGCTTCACCTTCATGGAATCGGCCATCATTCTGGCCATCGTGGTTCTGGGTGGTCTTGGCAGCCAGCTCGGCGTTGTGGTCGCCTCCATCGTCATGATTGGCGGCTTCGAAGTCTTCCGCGATCTGGAAGATCTCCGCATGCTCGTCTTCGGCCTGCTGATGGTCGGCATCATGATCTGGAAACCGCGCGGCATTGTCTCGAGCAGAGCCCCGTCGGTCTATCTGAAAGAAAAGAAATCCGTATCTGGTGATCTTGTTGCGGAGGGAGAAGGATGAGCAGCTGGAAAGAAAATCCGATCCTCACCGTTGAGCATCTCACCATGCGATTCGGCGGTCTGGTTGCGGTCGACGATCTCTCCTTCGAGGTCGGACGCAGCGACATTACGGCCCTGATCGGCCCCAATGGCGCCGGCAAGACAACCGTGTTCAACTGCGTCACCGGCTTCTACAAGCCGACCGAAGGGCGCGTCACCATGAACCGGTCAAACGGGCAGAAATATCTGCTTGAGCGCATTCCCGATTTCGAGATTGCCCATCACGCAAAGGTCGCCCGAACCTTCCAGAATATCCGCCTCTTTGGTGGCATGACGGTTCTGGAAAATCTTATGATCGCCCAGCATAACAAGCTGATGCAGGCATCTCTCTTCTCGATCGGCGGCATTTTTGGCATCAAATCCTTCCGCCAATCGGAGAAGGACTCGGTCAAGAAGGCAACCGAATGGCTCGAACGCATCGATCTGATTGATCGCGCCGACGATCCCGCAGCCGATCTGCCCTATGGTGACCAGCGTCGTCTCGAGATTGCCCGTGCCATGTGCACCAATCCCGAGCTTCTCTGCCTTGACGAACCCGCCGCAGGCCTCAACCCGCGTGAAACCAGCGACCTCAACGGTCTTCTGCGTTCCATCCGTGAAATCGACAAGACAGCCGTCCTGCTCATTGAGCATGACATGTCGATGGTGATGGAAATCTCGGACCATGTGGTCGTGCTCGATTATGGTGTCAAAATCTCCGATGGCGATGCCGATTTCGTGCAGAATGATCCTCGCGTCATTGCCGCCTATCTTGGTGTTGACGATGACGAAGTTGACGATGCGGAAGCCGAAGCAAACGTCGCACAAGCAGAGGGAGCAAAATCATGAGTGATGTCCTCCTCAGCCTGAGAGGCGTTAAAACCTACTATGGCAAGATCGTTGCCCTGCGCGGCATCGACCTTGATGTCCACCGCGGTGAAATCGTAACGGTGATCGGCGCCAATGGTGCAGGCAAATCCACCACGATGATGACCATCTGCGGCGTAACCCGCGCCCGTGAAGGCCAGATCGTCTATGATGGCGAAAATATCACCACCCTGCCGACCCACCAGATTGTCAGAAAAGCCATTGCCCAGTCCCCTGAAGGACGCCGCATTTTTGGCCGCATGACGGTGTTGGAAAATCTGCAAATGGGTGCAGCAGTCATCGATTACGCGCATTTCGATGAAGATCTGCGCATGGTGTTCGATCTGTTCCCGATCCTTGAAAAGCGTCAGGGCCAGCGCGGCGGCACCCTCTCGGGTGGCGAGCAGCAAATGCTGGCAATCGGACGCGCCCTGATGGCCCGTCCCAAGCTTCTGATGCTGGATGAACCATCTCTGGGTCTTGCCCCTCTGGTGGTCAAGCAGATCTTCGAAGTGGTCAAGGAACTGAACGAGAAACAGGGTCTTACCGTATTCCTCGTCGAACAGAACGCCTACCATGCCCTGCGGCTGGCCCATCGTGGCTATGTCATGATCAACGGCCAGATTACCATGTCGGGTGGCGGTCAGGAACTTCTCTCCAATCCGGAAGTTCAGGCAGCCTATCTCGAAGGCGGGCGGCATTAAGAGAGGAAAGATCGATGCTTTGGGAAATTTCTTTCGGAACCTTGTTGCTGGTGACGGTCTGCCTTGGTGGCGGCGCGGCATGGATGGCAGGCAGAGCCATCGCAAATACCTGGAAACCAACATCCCAGATCGTGACTTACATGATCTTGTTGGCTGCCGCGGTGCGCTTCCTGCATTTCGCCCTGTTTCACGGCACCCTGCTGTCGCTTCACTACTATCTTGTGGATCTGATCATTCTGTTGATCATCTGCTGGCTTGGTTACCGCGTAACCCGGACCAGCCAGATGGTGACGCAATATCATTGGCTTTATGAAAAAGTCAGCCCTCTTACATGGAAAGAGCGCTAAGGCTAAGCCAGGATTTTCAAGCTTGATGGTGGCGCCCTTGCGCCACCATCCTGCCGCAGCAATATGTGGGGGTATGACATGCATTGCTGACGGCATCCGGGAGGGGGCTATTTCATTCAATTGTCAGAAGGAAATGCCACCTTCAGAAGACCGTAAGGTTCAATAAAAATCACACCAGAATTGTTGTGCCCCCCAAAAGGCACAATGGAACAATGCAAACATCTCAATGGGAGAGTTTTATGAAAAAACTACTTTTGGCAGGCGTCGCACTCGCAGGCTCCATCGCAATGACCAGTGGCGCTTTCGCTGAAATCGTTATTGCGACCGCAGGTCCGATGACTGGCCAGTATGCTTCCTTTGGTCAGCAGATGAAAATCGGTGCCGAGCAGGCTGTTGCCGACATCAACGCCGCTGGCGGTGTCAATGGCGAAATGCTGAAACTGGAAATCGGCGATGACGCATGCGACCCGAAACAGGCAATCACTGTTGCAAACAAATTTGCCAGTGACGGGGTTAGCTTTGTTGCAGGGCATTTTTGCTCAGGATCTTCCATTCCGGCTTCTGACACCTATTTTGAAAACGGCATCATCCAGATCTCTCCTGCCTCCACCAACCCGAAATTCACCGACGAGCGTCCGGGACCGGGCATCTACCGCGTTTGCGGTCGTGATGACCAGCAGGGCTCTGTAGCCGGCCAGCTTCTCTGGGACGAATATAAAGACAAGAATGTTGCCATCATTCAGGACAAGACCGCTTACGGTAAGGGCCTGGCTGACGAAACCAAGGCTGCATTTGAAGCTCTTGGCGGCAAGGTTGCCATGTATGAAGCCTATACCGCTGGTGAAAAAGACTATACCGCTCTGGTTTCCAAGCTGAAACAGGCCCAGATCGACGCTCTGTATGTTGGTGGTTACCACACCGAAGCAGGCCTGATCGTGCGTCAGATGCGTGAACAGGGCATGGACACCGTGCTGATCTCTGGTGACGCTCTGGTGACCGACGAATATTGGTCCATCACCGGCGATGCTGGCGAAGGCACCCTGATGACCTTCTCTCCTGATCCGGCTCTGAACCCGGAAGCCGCTCCGGTTGTTGAAGAATTCAAGAAAAAGGGCCTGACCACCGAAGGTTATGTTCTTTACACCTATGCTGCCATTCAGGCTTATGTTGACGCTGTCAAAGCAGCCGGTTCCACCGACTATGATGCAGTTGTCGAAGCTCTGAATGCAGGCGAATTCCCAACCGTTCTGGGCAACCTGTCCTTCGACGACAAGGGCGACGTCACCCTGCCAGGCTATGTCTGGTACAAATGGAGCGAAGGCAAATATGCCTACAAATAAGCTGAGGACTTTCTTATAGAAAGGACTTGCGCTTGTTAGCGTCATAAAGCTTGAAAGCCCCTCCCCGAGGGGCTTTCTTTTTGACAGGATTTCCGGCCCGATACCATTGCAGACCTTTCATCAAGGCCCGTCTTGGCCCTATACTCGCCCGCACGCATTGGCTAAAGGCCAAATCCAGCTTCCTTTCGAGAGTTCCATGAAAAATCTCATCACAGACATTGATGGCTTACTGGTAGGCAACGCCACTGACGAAGCCGTAAAGTCGGGAACCACAACCCTCATTTGCGAGAAACCGATGGTGGCGTCCTACGCGGTATTGGGTGGCGCGCCCGGCACGCGGGACACCGATCTGCTCAATCCGGATCAGACGGTTGAAGCCATTGACGCACTGGTCCTTTCGGGTGGCTCGGCTTTCGGTCTGGACGCGGCCGGAGGTGTGCAGGGCTGGCTGAAGCAACAGGGGCGTGGCTTTGCCGTCGGTCCGGTTTCCGTTCCCATCGTTCCCGGTGCAATATTGTTTGATCTGGCCAATGGCGGCGACAAGGACTGGGGCCGCAAAAGCCCCTATTGGGATCTCGGCTGGCAGGCCGCCGAACAGGCCACAGACCGCTTCGAGCTGGGCAGTCATGGTGCAGGTGCCGGCGCCCTGATCGCAGGTCTCAAGGGAGGGTTGGGCTCTGCCTCGATGCGCATGGAAAGCGGCATCACCATCGGCGCGCTGGTCGCGGTCAATGCCCTTGGGCAGGCCACCATGGGCGACAGCGCCCATTTCTGGGCCGCCCCCTTTGAACAGACGAAAGAATTCGGCGGTCTCGGCCTGCCAGCCTTGATGCCGCAGGATGTTGCCCTGCCCAAAAGCAAAATGGACCATATGCAACAGACTGCTGGCCAGAATGGCAACACGACCATCGGCATCATCGCCACTGACGCGCGCCTGAGCAAGGCCGCCGCCCGCCGTCTCGCCATCATGGCCCATGATGGCTTTGCCCGGGCGCTCTGGCCCTCACACACACCGATGGATGGCGATCTTGTTTTTGCGCTCTCCACGGGCGAGAAGGAACTGCCATCTCACGATGGTGCTTTCATCGAGCTGGGCGCCCATGCCGCCGCAACCATGGCCCGCGCGATCGCCCGCGGCGTCTATGAAGCGAGCCCGAGACCGCACGACATTTTCCCAACCTGGAAAGAAAAATTCGGCTGATCAGCGGCACTATATTTCAAACATCTGAATTCATTGCCCTTTTCAAGGGCCTTTGTGAATTCACCGTCAGACAGACACCCCGGCTACTCAGAACCGGATTTTTCCCTTTTTTCGACAGTTAAACCAAAATTGATATATACAAACCCGTATTTTCTGATTAGCTTTGGAAGAATTTCTTCTCAAGAGAGTAAATAATGGAAAAAATAGCACTCGACTCCGGGGACATTCGCATTCTGAAGGTGTTGCAGGATGATGCATCCCTTTCCATCGCGGAAATAGCCAAACAATCCGGAATGTCCCAGACACCCTGCTGGCGCAGGATCAAGAAGCTGAAGGAAACCGGCGTTCTCAAGCAAATCACGGCGATTGTCGACAGGGAAGCTGTCGGTCTGGGATTTGTATCCTATGCCTTTGTCAAGCTCACCGTTCCGAGCCGCAAGAATATGGAAGAATTCGACCGACTCACCCAGATGTGGCCCGAAGTGGTCATTTGTGAGAGGATCACCGGTGCGGTGGACTATATGGTCAAGGTGGTGACAGAGGATATCAAATCCTACGACAATTTCCTGCGCAACAAGCTGCTCAATTCCGAGTTGGTATCGGATGTGCAGTCCCGCATTGTCGTATCAACCGTCAAGGACACTGCGTCTCTTCCTCTCAATGAGTAGCCTGCCCGACGCCTGAAATAACGATCCGTTACACCACAGGCTCGCACCGCATGCGAAGGCCTCGACAGGCTGCCTATGTGCCCCTGCCCACCGCTGGACGCAAATCTGCGCTCTGCAGTATCTTTTTGTCCGCAAATCACGCACAAGATTGAAGCCACGCGCCCTTTGCCCGCCCATCGCAGGCAGGCATAGCGAACATCTTCGGCTCGCTTCTTGCCCATATGAGCACAATGTGCTACCGCGTGGGCATCATTCAGAAAACGCAAGGACAGCAGACATCATGGTGCGACCGATCAAAATCGCCCCGTCCATTCTCGCCTCGGATTTTGCGCGGTTTGGCGAAGAAGTGCGGGCAATCGACGAAGCTGGTTGTGACTGGATCCATGTCGACGTCATGGACGGCCATTTCGTTCCCAACATCACCTTTGGCCCCCAGGTCGTTCGAGCCATCCGGCCCCATACGGACAAGACCATCGATACCCACCTGATGATAGCCCCTGCCGATCCCTATTTGCAGGAATTCGCAGATGCGGGCTCGGACATGATCACGGTGCATGCAGAAGCAGGGCCACATCTGGACCGCTCCCTGCAGGCCATCAAGGCCATGGGCAAGAAGGCCGGTGTTTCGCTCAATCCCGGCACCCATGAAAGCGCCATCGAATATGTGCTGGACAAGCTGGATATGGTCCTCATCATGAGCGTCAATCCCGGCTTTGGCGGCCAGTCCTTCATCCCTTCCACCATTGACAAGATCAAGAAGGTTCGCGCCCTGATCGGCGATCGCGATATCGACATCCAGATCGATGGTGGCGTAACCCCGCAAACCGCGCCGCTCATTGCAGCAGCCGGGGCCAATGTGCTGGTTGCAGGCTCGGCCGTCTTCAAGGGCAAGGGCATTGAAGGCTACCGCGAGAATATTGCACTCATCCGCGAAGCCGCCGAAAAGGCACAGGGCTGACCGACATTTCTCGACGCGCCAACGAGACGCGCGCCAACTCTTGAAAACAGGCAAACGACATGATCCCTCGTTATTCCCGTTCCGAGATGACCGATATCTGGTCTCCGGAAACCAAATTCCGCATCTGGTTCGAGATTGAAGCCCATGCCTGCGATGCACTTGCAAAGCTCGGCGTCATTCCGCAAAGCGCAGCAGAGACCATTTGGGAAAAAGGCGGCTCGGCCACCTTCGACATTGACCGCATTGATGAAATCGAGCGCGAAACCAAGCATGACGTCATCGCGTTCCTCACGCATCTGGCCGAATTCATTGGTCCCGATTCCCGCTTCGTGCATCAGGGCATGACCTCATCGGACGTGCTGGACACTTGCTTCAATGTGCAATTGACCCGCGCTGCCGATCTGCTGCTGGCTGACATGGATGGCCTGCTGGCAGCCCTCAAGCGCCGCGCCATGGAGCATAAGGACACGATCTGCATCGGTCGCTCCCACGGCATTCATGCCGAGCCGGTCACCTTCGGCCTCAAGATGGCCGAAGCCTATGCCGAATTTGATCGCTGCAAGGCGCGCCTGATCGCCGCACGGGAAGAAATCGCCACCTGCGCCATTTCCGGTGCTGTTGGCACCTTCGCCAACATCGATCCGAGTGTTGAAGAGCATGTCGCCGAGGCCATGGGTCTCAAACCCGAGCCGGTTTCCACGCAGGTCATCCCGCGTGACCGTCATGCCATGTTCTTTGCCACTCTTGGCGTCGTCGCCTCTTCGATCGAGCGTGTGGCCACGGAAATCCGCCATTTGCAGCGCACCGAGGTGCTGGAAGCGGAAGAATTCTTCTCCAAGGGCCAGAAGGGCTCTTCGGCCATGCCGCACAAGCGCAACCCAGTTCTGACCGAAAATCTCACCGGTTTGGCTCGCATCGTGCGCTCTGCCGTCACGCCTGCTCTGGAAAATGTCGCCCTCTGGCACGAGCGTGACATCTCCCATTCCTCTGTTGAACGCATGATCGGCCCTGATGCGACGGTTACCCTCGACTTCGCTCTGGTGCGCCTGACCAATGTCATCGACAAGCTGCTGGTCTATCCCGAGCGCATGGTCGGCAACATGGACCGTCTTGGTGGTCTGGTGCATTCCCAGCGCATTCTGCTGGCCCTGACACAGGCTGGCTCTTCCCGCGAAGACGCCTACCGTCTGGTCCAGCGCAATGCCATGAAGGTCTGGGAAAGCTACCATCATGCAGGCGCCGCCGAAGTCGATTTCCTCACCGAGCTCTTGAATGACGCCGATGTGCGCCAATATCTCTCGGAAGAAGAAATCAACAGCCGGTTCGATCTGGGCTATCACACCAAGAATGTCGACGTGATCTTCAAACGCGTCTTTGGTGAAGGCTGAATCGATCGCAAGTGCGAAGGAAGGGCATTGGAATGAAGGCCTCTGAAGCAGATATTTTCATCATTCCCGGGCTGGACAATTCCGGCCCGGACCATTGGCAGTCCCGCTGGGAAGACAAGATCAGGTCCGCCCGGCGCATCGAGCAGGAAGACTGGGCCAATCCGCAGATGGAAAGCTGGATCAGCAGGATCATTGCCGATGTGGAGAAGGCAACGCGCCCTGCGGTGCTTGTCGCCCATTCTCTCGGTGTGGTGGCTACCGTCAAGGCAGCCGCCGCCTTCACCCCCGGTATCGTCAAGGGGGCCTTTCTGGTCGGCATGCCCAATGTCGAGAGCGATAAGCATGTGCCCGGCCATATTCGCCATTTTGCGCCCATTCCGGAAGAAGCCCTGCCCTTTCCATCCATTCTCGTTGCCTCGCGCAGTGATCCTTACTGCGCCTTCGAGACCGCCGTGCATTATGGCAAGAAATGGGGCTCGACCTTCGTTGATGCTGGCGATACCGGCCATATCAACGAAAAGAGCGGACAAGGCCCATGGCCCGAAGGCCTGATGACCTTCGCCAACTTCATGAACAAGCTGTCCTGAAGAATCGCCCATTAATAGAAAAAGAAAAGGCCTGACATAGTCAGGCCTTTACTGTTCGTAGCCTCTTCCTCTGCTTGCCCGAGAGCCTTCTTCGTCCCCCTCAGGCAGAAGCAGCTGGTCCTTTGGAAGAAATCAGCGCATCAATACGCTTGGCAACGAACCAGGACACTGGCAATGCCAGCACCGCCCCAGCGATTATGAAAGCCAAAAGAAATCCGCCATCAACAGAGAGCGTTCCGGACATGGTCAACGGAACAAGCGCGAAAATCCCCGCAAGTGTTGGCGCGATAATGATGTAGAAAATTGCCACAAGCCTGAACATATATCTCCCCCCGGCCAATATATCCGCAGCAAGCCAGTTCCTCCCGCCTGCCGCATTGGTCTGCACCCAGAGTAGAATGATTACAAATTTGCATATGTTCGATGATATGGATCAATAAAGAGGTATATATATTGCCGAATTCTAAACAACATTAGTCGAAGACAAAGGATGAATCCCGCCCTCGCTCCCGTCCTCATGCCAATATCGAGGCACAAGCTTGGCAGCTTCCTGCAACGGCAATAAAGCTGATCACCGACAGGTAGCAACCTGTCATCAAACCGAGCGCCACACCCTCAAAAACGCGGTGAGAACAATATCAGATGAGCCCCCATATCGATCATTCACATCGCCCATGGGAGCGGGCTGGCCACTCGCTATCCTTTATGTCTGTTCCCTTGCACCTCGCCGTCATGCCTCGGCGGTCATTTCCACCAGTGCAACCGACATCAAACGGCTCAGTTTCTGGCGAATGCGATGCTCTGAAGAAACCAGATCATGGCTCCGGAAATCTTCCAGAATCCTGTCCACGACTGCGTCATCGTCGGCTTTTTTCAAGCAGCTGCGAACCAGATTCTCGACATAGCGCTCGGCCGCCTCTTCGGCATAGCCAAGCTCCTCGGCAACCCAATGGCCGATCATCTTGTTCCGGCGCACGGTGGCCTTGAAGATCACTTCCTGATCATGAGCAAACTTCGCTTCATATCCGGCTTCTCTATTGTCAAAAGTGGTCATAGTCCTCCCTCCTCATGACTTACCAACTTGAGTAAATTTACAAAGACCAATTGGCTTTTTTGACAATTGGAACGCCCGGGACCCTTGCCCCGGCCCAGATTACGCTCCTTCTAAATACGCAGCATTTCGTAAGTATATTCTACCATATTTTAGACCAATAACAAAGAAGACGAATAGACGAAGACCAAAAGACGATGGCGACTCTTCGCCGCCCTTCTCCCCTCTGCTCTCCCCTTTGCCCTCGCCGCCGCGCCCCACGCTTTCCACCGTCTTTGGACGCATTTGGTTTGCTTCTCCAGCGCAACTGATGCCACCAAGTCAGCAGAGCAAAAAGATTAAGCGTAGAACGAAAAAAATCTCGCCTGAGTCGCGTTTCTGAGATTGTGTAATTGGCAGGAATTCGCTAATCAGCAGCCAAGGAAAGCACTTGTCGGCAAGATCGACTGGTAAATATCTCAAGGATGACACGGACCGGTGTCAAATAGGATATAGTGCCTCAGCATAGGGCCTGATTCTCATTGTGCAGAATGCCACCTCCCGAGAGTAGACGCTGCATCTTGGGAACCACGTGCCGCAGCAACGGAATTTCAAAGAGAGCCTCATGCAGAACGCGCGTTCTACATCGGGCTTCGCACCCCAGAAAACCGCCCGCCACGGGCAAAACGGAATGGTAATACGCTCATGAATCGTCGTCGCAGGATCTACGAAGGAAAGGCAAAAATTCTTTATGAAGGTCCGGAACCAGGAACCCTTGTTTGCCATTTTAAAGACGATGCTACCGCTTTCAACGCCAAGAAGCATGAGATCATCGATGGCAAGGGTGTGCTGAACAACCGCATCTCGGAATTCATCTTCACCGCGCTCAATGATTTGGGCATCCAGACCCACTTCATCAAGCGGCTCAACATGCGCGAGCAGCTGATCAAGGAAGTGGAAATCATTCCGCTCGAGGTTATCGTCCGCAACGTCGCAGCAGGCTCCATTGCCAAGCGTCTGGGCATCGAGGAAGGCACCCAGCTGCCCCGCTCGGTTATCGAATTCTGCTACAAGAATGACAGTCTCGACGACCCGATGGTATCGGAAGAACATATCACCGCCTTTGGCTGGGCCTCTCCGCAGGAAATCGACGATATCATGGCTCTGGCCATTCGCATCAATGATTTCCTCTGCGGCATGTTCCGCGCCGTCGGCATTCGTCTGGTCGATTTCAAGATCGAATGCGGCCGTTATTTCGAAGGCGACACCATGCGCGTCATTCTGGCCGATGAAATTTCGCCGGATTCCTGCCGCCTGTGGGATATCAACACCAATGACAAGATGGACAAGGACCGTTTCCGTCGCGACATGGGTGGCATGATCGAAGCCTATCAGGAAGTTGCAAAACGCCTTGGCATCATGATCGAGGCCGCTCCCGAGCGTAAGGGCACCGGCCCCGTTCTGGTCAAATAACCATTGACGAGGCAGGACCATGTGTCCTGCCTTTTCCATTGTCTCTTCCCGGTGGGCAAAGCAGTCGACCGGAAAACAAGGATAGCATGAAGATGAAAGCACGCGTCACCGTCACACTGAAAAACGGCGTTCTGGACCCTCAGGGCAAAGCCATTGAAGGCGCTCTTGGCGGATTGGGATTTGATGGCATCAACTCCGTTCGTCAGGGCAAGGTGATTGACATCGAGCTCAGCGAAACGGACAAGACCGCCGCCGAGGCCAAACTGTCCGACATGTGCGAAAAGCTGCTGGCAAACACCGTCATCGAGAATTATCACATCGATATTCTCTGACGATAGCGTCAATGGGGCATCCTTTCGCTTCTGGCAGTCAGCTCAGAGCCGCAAGGATCGCGAGGAGAAGAGGGGAAATCCGGGCCGATGAGCGACACCGACGGAACCGACACCGTGGCCACATCGCATGAGCCCGAAGCCTTTCCCGCCAGACAGAGCCAGTCCCACAGAGAACAGGCTCCAGAAGCCCGCTACAATCAGAAAGAGGAAGCTGCCAAGGCCATTCGCTTCATGCTGATAAAGGCCGCAATCTTCATTCTGATCCCGGTATTCGCCTCCGCCCTAGCCATATTTATCCTCTTGTAACAGGACGCCGCCAGGCTTCCCTCTTTCGTCAAGGAGCAGGACATATGAAAACTGCGATCCTCGTATTCCCCGGAACCAACCGTGAGCATGACATGGCCGCTGCCGTGCGCTCCGTTTCCGGCAAGGACCCGATGATGGTCTGGCATGCCGAGACCGAAATTCCTCAAGCCGACCTGATCATTCTGCCCGGCGGCTTTTCCTATGGTGACTATCTGCGCTCTGGTGCCATCGCGGCCCGCTCGCCCATCGTCGCCGACCTTCTGGAAAAGGCCAAACAGGGCGTGCGCATTCTGGGCGTCTGCAACGGCTTCCAGATCCTCACCGAAACCGGCATCCTGCCCGGCGCGCTGATGCGCAATGCTGGCCTCACCTTCATCTGCAAGGAAACCCTGCTGCGAGTTGAGCGCGAGGATACCATCTTCACCAGCCGCTATGCCAAGGGTCAGGTGATGCGCTGCCCGGTGGCCCATCATGACGGCAACTTCTTCGCCGATGACGACACCCTGAAGATGCTCGAAGATGACGGCCGCGTCCTGTTCCGCTATTGCGATGCCACCGGCGAAGCAACACCAGAGGCCAATATCAACGGCTCGCGCAACAATATCGCAGGCATCATGAATGCCCGTGGCACCATCCTTGGCATGATGCCGCATCCTGAAAACCTGATCGAAGACCTGCATGGCGGCCTTGACGGTCGCGGCCTGTTTGAAAGCCTGTTGGAGAAGGTAGCATGAGCAAGAATGAACCAAAGATCACTCCGGAGCTGATCGCCGCTCATGGCCTGAAACCCGAAGAATATGACCATATTCTCGAGCTGATCGGGCGCGAGCCGACCTTCACCGAATTCGGCATCTTCTCGGCCATGTGGAACGAGCATTGCTCCTACAAGTCATCCAAGAAATGGCTCCGCACCCTGCCGACCAAAGGCCCGCGCGTGTTGCAGGGCCCGGGCGAGAATGCCGGTGTGGTCGATATCGATGATGGCCAGACCGTCGTCTTCAAGATGGAGAGCCACAACCACCCCTCCTATATCGAGCCCTATCAGGGCGCAGCCACCGGCGTTGGCGGCATCCTGCGCGATGTCTTCACCATGGGTGCCCGCCCTGTTGCGGCGATGAACTCCCTGCGCTTCGGTGTGCCTGAACATGAGCGCACCCGCCATGTGCTCTCCGGCGTTGTTGCCGGCGTTGGCGGCTATGGCAACAGCTTCGGCGTACCGACCGTTGGCGGCGAGGTCAATTTCCACGCCTCCTACAATGGCAACTGCCTTGTCAACGCCTTTGCCGCAGGCCTTGCCGATGCGGACAAGATCTTCCTTTCCGAGGCCAAGGGCGTCGGCATGCCGGTCGTCTATCTTGGTGCCAAGACAGGCCGCGACGGTGTTGGCGGGGCAACCATGGCCTCGGCCGAATTCGACGATGACAGCGAAGAGAAGCGTCCTACCGTTCAGGTTGGCGACCCCTTCAGCGAAAAGCGCCTGATGGAAGCCACCCTTGAGCTGATGAAAACCGGCGCGGTTATCGCCATTCAGGATATGGGCGCAGCAGGCCTCACCTGCTCTGCGGTTGAAATGGGCGCCAAGGGCAATCTCGGCATCGATCTGGATCTCAACAAGGTTCCGGTGCGCGAAGAGAATATGACCCCTTATGAAATGATGCTGTCGGAATCTCAGGAGCGCATGCTGATGGTGCTGCATCCTGAAAAACGCGAAGCAGCTGAAGCGGTGTTCCGCAAATGGGAGCTTGATTTTGCCGAAGTCGGCGAAACCACCGACACCCTGCGCTTCCGCATCTATCATGATGGCGAAATGGTTGCCGACCTGCCGATCAAGGAACTGGGCGACGAGGCCCCCGAATATGATCGCCCATGGGTCGAAACACCAAAGCCGGCAAAGCTCGACAATGCCAGCGTAAAAGCCCCCGCAGATCTGATGGAAAGCCTCCTCGCCATGGTAGGCTCCAAGAATCTCTCCTCCCGTCGCTGGGTCTGGGAGCAGTATGACACCATGATTCAGGGCAACACCAAGCAACGCCCGGGCGGCGATGCCGGTGTGATCCGCGTCGATGGCACGAAAAAGGGCCTCGCCTTCACCGTCGACGTGACGCCACGCTTCTGCAAGGCCGATCCGTTCGAGGG
This sequence comes from uncultured Cohaesibacter sp., assembly GCF_963676275.1. Classification (NCBI taxonomy): domain Bacteria; kingdom Pseudomonadati; phylum Pseudomonadota; class Alphaproteobacteria; order Hyphomicrobiales; family Cohaesibacteraceae; genus Cohaesibacter; species uncultured Cohaesibacter sp. Next base: position 3,349,624 of record NZ_OY781091.1, read on the forward strand.
TGGCAAGCAGGCCGTGGCCGAAGCCTGGCGCAACCTCAATGCCGTTGGTGCCGAACCCCTCGCCACCACCGACAACCTCAATTTCGGCAACCCGGAAAAGCCGGAAATCATGGGCCAGTTCGTTGGCTGCATCAAGGGCGTGGGCGCAGCCTGCGAAGCCCTCGACATGCCGATCGTATCGGGCAACGTCTCGCTCTATAACGAAACCTCCGGCGAAGCCATTCTGCCCACCCCGGCCATTGGCGCCGTCGGCCTGTTGCCTGACGTCTCCATCGCCGCAGGCAACGGCTTTGTTGCAGAAGGCGATGCCATCCTGCTGATTGGCGGTCATGGCACGGAAATGGGCCAGAGCAGCTATCTCTTCGAACTTTTCGGCCGCGAGGAAGGGGCTCCTCCTGCAGTGGATCTGGAACTGGAAAAGAAAAACGGCAGCTTCGTCCGTGAAGCCATCCGCGCCGGTGAAATCAATGCCGCTCATGACATTTCCGATGGCGGCCTCGGGGTCGCTGTCGCCGAAATGGCGATCCGTTCCGGGCTGGGCTGCACCATTGCATTGCCTGCTGACGATCCCCACATCTCATTCTATGCGGAAGATCAGGCTCGTTACCTGATCACCTGCTCCAGGGATGGTGTGGATGCTGTCATGGCAAAGGCCAAGGCCGCAGGCATTCTTATTGAACAGATCGGCTCTGTCGCCGGAGACGCTCTGAATGTCACTGGCTCGGGTTCCGTCTCTGTGGCCAAGCTGAAGAATGCCCATGAAAGCTGGTTCCCGGCCTATATGACCCGATAGGGCCGGATAGAGCCAGAGAAGCCTGCCAATATCCGGCACTGGTCAAGTGCGCAAAGATTAGACTGGTGATTGTCCGATTTTTCAACTTGACCAGACCCCGTCTGACGGAGGACGCTGATCACAGGATCATCCCGCACAAAATTGAAGCGGGATGAACCAAAGAATTGCCCGAAGCAGAAATACCAACAATTGCGTATTTCTTTCTTCTCTGACAATATGCCCTCGAGGAGACCAGCATGCCAATGGAAGCGAGCGAAATCGAAACCCTGATCAGAAAGTCACTGCCCGATGCCAAGGTTGTCATTCGCGACCTAGCTGGAGATGGCGATCATTTCGCCGCTGAAGTCGTTTCAGAAAGCTTCAGGGGAAAATCGCGCGTGCAGCAGCATCAGCTGGTTTATGAAGCTTTGAAAGGCAATATGGGCGGCGAACTGCATGCACTCGCATTGCAGACCTCCGTGCCTGACTGAACAGGCCCCATTCCCCATCTGGCCCCTCCACGCAATGATATTGTCATTCTGTGACAAAGCTTGCGTAAACAGCAAAGTTTGAAGGACGGACATATGAGCGAAATTCAGGATTGGATCGACAACGAAGTCAAATCCAACGAAATCGTGCTCTTCATGAAAGGCACGCCAACTTTTCCGCAATGCGGCTTTTCAGGTCAGGTGGTCCAGATTCTGGACTATCTCGATGCTCCCTACAAGGGCATCAATGTGCTTGAAAATGATGATCTGCGTCAGGGCATCAAGGATTATTCCAACTGGCCAACCATTCCCCAGCTCTATGTAAAAGGCGAATTTGTTGGCGGCTGTGACATTGTCCGCGAAATGTTCCAGAGTCAGGAACTGCAGGAACTGCTCGGCAAGAAGACAACAGCTTGATTTTGTTGTGAAAAGACAAAATATTCATATATTCACAAATATATGAATCAAAAGAATCGTTTGGCTGGAAGTCTTAAGAAAATGATTCAAGAAAACCCGGATCCTGGCATCCGGGTTTTCTATTTCAATATTTTCGAATGGAAAGAATCGCTTCAGGTCTTTTCTTGAGACACTGATTCAACAAGCCTCATTCCTCATGCTGGGCGAGGAAATTCTGCGAAAGCGCCGAGACCGCCGCGCAGCCTCCCGCCCCGTCGCTATCGTCCCCTGCCCTGTCATCCTCAAGCGACAGCCCCTGAAAATCAAACAGCTTGGTGTCGAGCATATGGGATGGCCGGATGTTGGACAGCGCCCTGAACATCACCTGCGTGCGCCCCTTATGCTGCGCTTCAAAGCCCTGCAACATGGCCTTGACTTCCTGTCGCTGCAAACCATCCTGCGAGCCACACAAATCGCACGGAATGATCGGGAACTGCATCAGTTCGGCAAATTTGGCCAAATCCTTTTCCTCGCAATAGGCCAACGGGCGAAACAGCATCAGATCGCCCTCTTCATTCTTGAGCTTGGGTGGCATCGTCGCAAGGCGGCCGCCATGGAGCAGATTGAGGAAGAAGGTTTCCAGAATATCATCCCGGTGATGGCCAAGAATAACCGCGTCGCATCCATGTTCACGGGCGATGCGATAGAGGTTACCGCGCCTCAGGCGCGAGCAGAGCGAGCAATAGGTATTGCCTGCCGGGATCTTCTCCTTGACGATGGAATAGGTATCCTGCCGCTCGATATGATGAGGAATATCATGCTGCTCAAAGAAGCGGGGCAACACATCGGATGGGAAACCCGGCTGGGCCTGATCGAGATTACAGGCCAACAGCTCCACATCCAAAAGCCCGCGCCATATAAGATCGAGCAGGATCGCCAGCAGCCCGTAGGAATCCTTGCCACCAGAAAGGCAGACGAGCCATTTCTGACCCTTTGTCTGCATATTATAGTCATCGATCGCAGCGCGCACATTGCGCAGCAGCCGCTTGCGCAACTTTTTGAAAGACACCGAGCTCGGCGCATCGCGGAACATGGGATGACAAAGATCATCCGCTTCCAACGCATTCGCAGCCTCTTCTGCCACAGGCATGGCAATATCACTCATCATGTCGTTCATTCTGTCTGTTCCCGATCATTCATGTGCCCTTGCCTTAGCAAAAGCACCGAGCAAGCTCAATGGCGCACTTGTCTTTCTTTTTAGTGCAACACTCATCCAAACGACAAAAGGCTGCCACATGGGACAGCCTTCTGCATAAATTCGTCGGCAAATTCCAGTTCCCTTAACGGGAATAGAATTCGACCACCAGATTTGGTTCCATGACCACAGGATAAGGCACGTCGGCCAGCTGCGGCAGGGCTTTGAAGGTGGCGGTCATTTTGTTGTGGTCAGCTTCGATGTAATCAGGAACATCGCGCTCTGCCAGCTGGGTAGCTTCCAGAACAACAGCGAGCTGCTTGGAACGATCACGAATTTCGATCACGTCGCCTGCTTTACAACGGTAGGACGGAATATTTACGCGCTGGCCGTTCACTTTCAGGTGACCATGGCTGACGAACTGGCGAGCAGCGAACACGGTAGGAACGAATTTTGCACGATAGATGATGGCGTCCAGACGGGACTCCAGCAGACCGATCAGATTTTCCGAGGTATCGCCTTTCAGACGGTTTGCTTCCTTGTAGATGCGCAGGAACTGCTTCTCGGAGATGTTGCCGTAATAGCCTTTCAGCTTCTGCTTGGCGCGCAGCTGCAGACCGAAGTCGGACAGCTTGCCCTTGCGGCGCTGACCGTGCTGGCCCGGGCCATATTCACGACGGTTGACCGGGGACTTCGGACGACCCCAGATATTTTCGCCGAGACGGCGGTCAATTTTATACTTCTGAGAATGGCGCTTAGTCATTCGCGTGTTTCCTTTTTCAAGTTCTCAAGAAAACGCGCCCCTCCTGGGATAGACGGCTAAAGCCGTATCCGACAGAAGATAAAGGATGCGCCCCTTTATCTTCACGGGTGCGTTAAAATCAAAGGGGCCAGTGGAGGCCCCGCAGAGATTGGATGGTGTTTAGAGCCTTTGTTCCGGCAAGTCAAACCGAATCCGCCGTTTCATGCAGAAAATCCGGCTTTCCCCTAAAGAATCCCGCCAGCACGTCCCTTTTTCTCAACAAGCGAGCGCCAGGCCCGCATCAGCCGCAACCCGTCCCCACCCGTTGCGGCAAAGCTGATGCGACCGCTTTCATCGGAAAAATCAGGCTGACCACCAGCGATGCAGTCCTGCCATTCCTGCTCTAGCAGATGCATGACCCGCCGCGCCACGGCGTGAGCCGGGTCAATCCAGAGCACAGGGCGTGGAGCCACAGCTTCGAGCACAGGCAGCAGCAGCGGATAATGTGTGCAGCCCAGAACGATCACGTCAACCGCATCCCCCTGCCCCTTGTCGAAAGCGCTCTCGATTTCGACCAGAACCGCCGCTTCATTCCGCTCGCCATCCAGCAAATAGCTCTCGGCCAATCGCGCCAGCCTGTTGCAGGCAATCAGATCAACCACGCAGCCAGACGCATAATCGCGAATGAGATCGCGTGTATAGGAGCGCCGTATTGTGCCCGGCGTTGCGATCACGGCGAAATGGCCCGTCCTTGTCGCGTGGGCAGCGGGCTTGATGGCCGGAACGATGCCAACAATGGGAAAGGAAAAGCGCTCTCTCAAGGCAGTAAGCGCCACCGTGGACGCTGTATTGCAGGCAACCACCAGAAGATCCGGCGCATAATCGACGCATGTCTTCTCTATGAGGCTGATCAGCCCGTCGATCAGCTCATCGTCAGCCAGATCGCCATAGGGAAACCGGGCGTCATCGGCCAGAAACAGATAATTGGCAAAGGGCAATGTTGCCGTCAGCGCCGAAAGCACCGACAGGCCACCCAAACCGGAATCGAAAACCAGAATATTCGGATCTCGTTGCCTAACCATGATTATCGCTCACCCTATGACGCGCAATTTTATGCTCACCAAAACAGCCAAAGGACCGCCCGGAGCCTAGCGCGAGTGCCGTTCGTGTCGACGCTGCAAGGCAGCGACAACGCCGCGCAAGGTCCGAACTTCCTGCTCGGCCCAATCCCCTTTCTGGAGAATCGTGCGCAGATTCTGCACCATATGGTGACGCTTTTCAGGCGGGCGGAAGAAATTCACTTCGTCAAGCGCTTCTTCAAGATGATCAAACAGACGCACCATGTCTTCCTTGCTGGCGCGCGGCACATCAGGCGTTGCAAACGGCAGCGCCGCTTCGCGATCACTGCCCGACATGCGCCATTCATAGCAGATGATCAGCACGGCCTGAGCGATATTGAGCGAAGAAAAATCAGGATCGACCGGCAATGTCAGGATCTCGTTGGCCAGAGCGACCTCGTCATTATTGAGGCCCCAACGCTCGCGGCCAAACAGAATGCCGACCTTGCCGCCCTTATCGACCGTCTCGCGCATGATCTGCGCCGCTTGCACGGGATGACGCACTTCCTTGAGCATATCGCGCTGTCTGGCGGTTGTTGCATAGACAAAATCCAGATCAGCAACAGCCTCTTCCACAGTCTCGAAATTCTCGGTCTTGCCGATCACATGGTCTGCCCGACTCGCTGCATTGCGCGCCTTCTCACTTGGCCAGCCATCTCTTGGCCGCACGAGCCGCAAGTCCGTAACCCCGAAATTAGCCATGGCGCGCGCCGCCATGCCGATATTCTCTCCCAATTGTGGCTCGACCAGAATGATGACCGGATCCATTTTTCTTCTTTCCATTATCAGCAACACGCCCCCAGAGCATCTCTGATGGACGACCTACTCTTCAACTCGACTAGAAAACAGGGCGAGTAGTGGCGCAAAGCAGATGTGAATGCAAGCCCTGAGACCCCCAAAGCACCTGCATTCCGCCTCACAACGGCTGATCTTGCGGCAGGGAACCACTCTTCTTCCGTGCGCAAACGACCGCAGCATCGGCCAGTCGGCCCAAAATGGCTTGCAGCAAGATCAGGCCGGACAACCAAGAGAACGAGAATGTAAAAAGAAGAAAAATCGAAAATACTGATAAAATTACCTAATACCAATGATTAGAAACGATTCAGTTTCTCAAACAGTTCTACAATCAAGAGAAAATTGGAACCAAAAAACAATAAATTTCAATATTGAGAAATTCAAGGAGTGACTACCTAATCAATCAAGGTGGTGGGCAAGCGGGTGATTAGGTAGCCACTGGTCTCAACGACCAATTTATTGGTACCTAAAAAGTAAATTGAGGTAAATAGAAAGACTATTACTTTTGCTGCACTATTCACTTAAAAAGTGCAAAACAAATCAAAAACAACATTTATGAAAAATTTTCATCGGCGAACTAAATAGACGATAGCAAAATCCTAAGTACAAACACATACGCATACAAAGTTCAAAGCAGGGAGTTTGCACCAAGTCGAAAAAAGCAATGCCGCGCATTGCATTTGAACACGCGGCATTCCACTAAATCGGTTTTCATTTTTTCAAACCTGACAGGCAAAGAGCCTGCCAGCGCTTGATCGACGGCAACCAGACAGCCCAATCAGGAGATCATGGCCTCGATTGCCGCGATGGCAGCATCGGCCTTGTCGCCATCCTTGCCACCAGCCTGCGCCATGTCAGGGCGACCACCGCCGCCGCGCCCACCGAGCGCTTCGGCTGCAACCTTGACCATATCCACGGCATTGAAACGCTCTGTCAAGTCATTGGTAACGCCAACAACGACGCCTACCTTGTCATCTTCAGAGACAGCAATCATGACAACCACACCGGAACCGATGCTTTCCTTGCCCTGATCCACCATGCCTTTGAGATCCTTGGGCGAAATGCCTTCAGCAACGCGCGCAAGGAACTTGATCCCATTGACAAGCTTGACCGAATCCCCGCCGGAGCTGTCGCCCATGGCCAATTTGCGGCGCACATCAGCTAGCTCTTTCTCCAGCTTCTTGCGATCGGCAACCAGCGCCTCGAGACGATCGAGCAGATCATTGGGTGAAACCTTGAGCAAACCGGCCGCATCACGCACCCGACCATCCTGCTGTTGCAGATAGAGGCGCGCTTCCTTGCCCGTCAGCGCTTCAATGCGGCGGACACCCGCAGCAACAGCGCTTTCGGACACGATGGTCATCAAGCCGACGTCACCTGTACGGCTCACATGAGTACCGCCGCACAGCTCGACCGAATAGGTCTTGCCCACCTTGTCACCGCGCAAAGCCTTGCCCATCGAGACAACACGCACTTCGTCGCCATATTTTTCACCGAACAGAGCCATCGCGCCCGCTTCAATAGCGTCATCAACCGCCATGATCCGGGTTTCAACCGGGCTGTTCTGCAAGACGATTTCGTTGACCATGTCCTCGATATGCAGCATTTCATCGCCGGAAACCGGCTTCTGGTGCGAAAAGTCAAAGCGCAGACGGTCTGGCGTAACGAACGACCCCTTCTGCGCCACATGATCGCCCAATGTTTCGCGCAGTGCCTCATGCAGCAGGTGGGTTGCGGAATGGTTGGCACGAATCGCGCTGCGGCGATCATGATCTACAACGAGTTCAAGAGCATCACCAACCTTGACAGCCCCTTCGACCAGCTTGCCCAGATGAACAAACATGCCGTTATTCTTCTTGACGGTATCACTCACCTCGAAGCGCTTGCCATCAGCGATCATGACGCCCATATCGCCAACCTGACCGCCAGACTCGCCATAGAAAGGTGTCTGGTTGAGAATGATGCCAGCCTCGTCACCAGCCTTCAGGCTCTGGACTTCTGCACCATCCTTGACGAGCGCGACAACAGCCCCTTCGGTGCGTTCACGTTCATAGCCGAGGAAATCGGTCGCACCGACCTTCTCGCTCAAATCAAACCAGATCGCGTCCGTGGCGGCCTCGCCCGAACCGGCCCAGTTGGCACGTGCTTCGGCCTTCTGGCGCGCCATGGCCTTGTCGAACCCTTCCAGGTCGACAGAAATCTTCCGGGCGCGCAGGGCATCCTGCGTCAAGTCGAGCGGGAAGCCATAGGTATCATAGAGCTTGAAGGCGGTTTCGCCATCAAGACTATCGCCCTTGTCCATTCCATCAGTTGCATCATCCAGCAGCTGCAAACCACGGCTCAGGGTCTTGCCGAAACGGGATTCTTCAAGCTTCAGAGTTTCGGTGATCAACGCTTCGGCACGGGCCAGTTCCGGGAAGGCCTGACCCATTTCGCGCACCAGCGTTGGAACCATCTTGTAGATGATCGGATCTTGCGAGCCAAGCAGACGCGCATGACGCATAGCCCGGCGCATGATGCGGCGAAGCACATAGCCGCGGCCATCCGAAGACGGCAGCACACCATCGGCAATCAGGAAACTGGTGGAACGCAAATGGTCGGCGATCACGCGATGGCTGGCCTTGGCATCCCCAGCTTCCTCGACACCGGTCAACTCGACGCTATTCTGAATCAGGGCGCGGAACAGATCCGTCTCGTAATTGTCGTGGGTGCCCTGCAAAACGGCAGCAATACGCTCAAGCCCCATGCCCGTATCAATCGACGGACGCGGCAGGTCGACCCGCTCGTCCTTGCTGAGCTGCTCATATTGCATGAAAACGAGGTTCCAGATTTCGATGAAGCGGTCCCCATCCTCTTCCGGGCTACCCGGAGGGCCACCCCAGATGTGATCGCCATGATCGTAAAAAATCTCGGAACAGGGACCACATGGTCCGGTTTCACCCATTGACCAGAAATTGTCGCTGGTTGGAATGCGAATGATCTTGCTATCGGGCAGACCAGCGATCTTCTTCCACAAGTCGAATGCTTCGTCATCTTCATGAAAGACAGTGACCAGAAGCTTGTCTTTGGGAAGGCAGAATTCCTTGGTGATCAGGTTCCAGGCAAGCTCGATTGCATTCTCCTTGAAATAATCTCCAAAGGAAAAGTTCCCCAGCATTTCAAAGAAAGTGTGATGGCGCGCCGTATAGCCGACATTGTCGAGGTCATTATGCTTGCCACCAGCGCGGACACATTTTTGCGAGGTAACGGCGCGGCTATAATCGCGCTGTTCCAGCCCGGTGAAAACATTCTTGAACTGCACCATGCCCGCATTCGTGAACATGAGCGTCGGATCATTGCGAGGTACCAACGGGCCTGAGTCAACAATCGAGTGACCATGGCTGCTAAAATAGTTCAAGAAGGTAGACCGAATTTCATTTACACCGCTCATGACACACCAATTTCTCCAGCCCTCTTAAGGCTCAGAACCTTTCGCTCATTTCACATTCTGCAATCCGGCAACGGACACAGCAACATCCCAGCCCGCAAAGAACACCCCTCAATCGAGACAATGTCGAGTATCAAAAAGGCGACGACAAACTCGCAAAGCCCGACAGGGTTTCATGCCAAGACTTCAGGATGCATGCATCCCTTTGGCAATTTGCTAACTTAATCTCTTGGCGGTTTTAGCGAGACGCAAAGCGCCTGTCTATCATTTTGCTTGGAAAGCCCAGAGCTATCATCAGCTTCTGTCAAAAATTACGGTCATTTTAAACACAAATGCCGCTTCTGTAAGCAAAAGGGCCGCCCATAGCGACCCTTCTTATGCGAAAAACAAGTCAGATACATCAAGCTGAAAACATGTTGCCCTCGGCAAGACATGCAGCCGTGCCGCGCGAATGCGGCAAGACCCTATTCCTCGTCGCTACCGCTATCGGTCTCATCATCGGATGCCAGATCGATCAAATCGGAATTCAACCCCGCGCTCTGGCGAATACCGACTTCGATCTCGTCGGCAATCTGCGGATTTTCCTTCAGGAAATTCTTGGAATTCTCACGCCCCTGCCCCAGCCGCTGGCTGTCATAGGAGAACCAGGCACCGGACTTCTCAACAATGCCCGCCTTGACACCCAAGTCAAGCAACTCGCCCAGCTTGGAGATGCCTTCACCATAATTGATGTCGAACTCCACCTGCTTAAAGGGGGCCGCCACCTTGTTCTTGACCACCTTGACACGGGTCTGGTTACCAACCACCTCATCGCGGTCCTTGACCGATCCGATACGGCGAATATCAAGACGAACAGAGGCATAGAATTTGAGCGCGTTACCACCGGTCGTGGTTTCCGGGCTGCCAAACATCACACCGATCTTCATGCGGATCTGGTTGATGAAGATCACCATGCAGTTGGTGCGGGAAATGGACCCCGCCAGTTTGCGCATGGCCTGGCTCATCAGCCGCGCCTGAAGGCCAGGAAGGGAATCCCCCATCTCCCCTTCAAGCTCGGCGCGCGGCGTCAACGCAGCCACGGAGTCAACCACCAGCACATCAATAGCGCCCGAACGCACCAGAGTATCGGCAATTTCCAGCGCCTGCTCACCGGCATCAGGCTGGGAAATCAGCAGATTGTCAATATCCACCCCGAGCTTACGGGCATAGATCGGATCAAGCGCATGCTCGGCATCAACGAAAGCGCAAATGCCGCCGCGCTTCTGGGACTCGGCAATGACATGCAAAGCCAGCGTCGTTTTACCCGAAGATTCAGGACCATAAACTTCTACGATACGCCCTTTGGGCAAACCGCCAATGCCCAACGCGATATCCAGCCCCAGAGAACCGGTCGGAATGGACTCAATTTCAACCACTTCTCTCTGGCCCAGTTTCATAACCGAACCCTTGCCGAATGCGCGGTCAATCTGCGATAGGGCGGCTTCCAATGCCTTTGTCTTGTCCATGCTGCTTCCTTCGACCAACCGGAGACTATTTTGTGCCATTTTGAGTTCCATTCTTCATAGCGAGCACGCTTGTGCAACCATGATTAATGTACACACTTTGTTCTCATTTGCAAGTTCAACAACAAACAACTGATTAAAAAGAACGAATTGATTTTTGTTCCCCCCATGTTCCGGAGGGAAAACTTCTCGACATATCAGAAGCTTCGCCAGACGCAGGATACCCGGAGTTCAGTTCGCGATTCGCTGTTGATTTCGTCATCGTCAACAAACAATTCAAAATGCGATGACGCGACCGAGGTTATCTGGCGGCAACGAGTTCGGTGCTGTAGCCTTGCTGAGTTCGGAGTATTTATTCGATTTCTATCAATAGTTTACCTGCACTTTTTAACTATCCACCGACTTACTTCAAGAAAGTTATTATTCTTTAGACTCATATTCAAAAGTAAAATTAGAATTATTTTAGACATAGACATCCATTTTTATAAACAAATCAAGACAAAACCGAGATAACACTCTCGACCAAAATTGTGAAAACTAAACGACTTCATGTGGTTTTCCTTGTGTTTCCATTCATTTCCCTTCTATTCTGGGCCCAGCTCTTGTTTTGGGGGAAACATGGTTAAGGCAGTCATTTTGGCGGGAGGGTTAGGCACGCGCATCAGTGAGGAATCTCACATGCGGCCAAAACCGATGATTGAAATCGGCGGCAGACCCATTCTCTGGCATATTATGAAGATCTACAGCGCTCATAATATCAGCGAGTTCATCATCTGCTGCGGCTATCGCGGCTATATGATCAAGGAATATTTCGCCAACTATTTCCTGCATATGTCGGATGTCACCTTCGATATGAATTGCAACGAGATGCAAGTGCATCGACATCATGCAGAAGACTGGAAAGTCACACTCATCGATACCGGCGAATTGACCCAGACCGGCGGGCGTCTGAAGCGCATCCGGGACCATCTCGACAGCACATTTTGCATGACCTACGGCGATGGCGTCAGCGACATTGACATCACCCAATTGCTCGCCTTCCACCAGCAGCATGGATGCGAGGCCACCATCTCGGCGGTTCAACCCGCAGGCCGATATGGCGCCCTGAATATCGAAGGGCATTCGGTCACCGCCTTCAACGAGAAGCCGGTTGGCGACGGCCAATGGGTCAGCGGCGGCTACATGGTTCTGGAGCCTTCCGTTCTGGAGCGAATTGAAGGGGACGAGACGGTCTTCGAACAAGAGCCGATGAAACAACTGGTCAGGGATGGCCAACTGGCGGTGAGAAAGCATAACGGCTTTTGGGCTCCCATGGACACGCTTCGCGACAAGAATGCGCTGGATGCCTTATGGTCAAGCGGCAATGCACCATGGAGAATCTGGAATTGATCAGCTTCTGGGGCAACAAAAAGGTGCTCGTCACCGGCCATACGGGTTTCAAGGGAAGCTGGCTTTCCCTGTGGCTTTCGGAATTGAATGCAAGGCTCTATGGCTATGCGCTGGCGCCCGAAAAGGGCCAGCCCCTGCTGGAACAGTTTCACCTGCCGGAAAGGATGTCTCACAAGACAGGCGACATCCGGGATCTGGACAGCCTTAGCGACCATATCCGGCAGATCAGACCTGATGTCATTTTCCATTTGGCTGCCCAGTCCCTTGTGTTACGCGGCTATGAGCAAACGCCGCAAACCTGGGCCACCAATCTTCTGGGAACCGTCAATCTGCTCGAAGCCCTGCGGGATATCGATCACCCGACGGTGGTCATCATCATCACCACAGACAAGGTCTACCAGAACAGGGAATGGGTCCATCCCTATCGCGAGACCGACCGGCTGGGAGGTCTGGACCCATATAGCGCCAGCAAGGCCGGTGCAGAACTCGCTGTTGCCAGCTACCGGCATCTTCTGGCCAGAGAAGCCCCCCAAGTGAGGGTGGCATCTGCCCGGGCAGGCAATGTGATCGGCGGTGGCGACTGGTCCGACAATCGTCTCTTTCCCGACATTGCCCGAGCGCTGATCGCCCAAACGCCAATCGAAATACGCAACCCTTTTGCCATCCGGCCCTGGCAGCATGTGCTGGAACCACTGCAGGGTTATCTGATGCTGGCAGAAAAGCTTTCGCAAGATCCCGCGCTGGCGACATCCTTCAATTTCGGCCCCTATGCGGATTCGCACCGGACGGTTGAAGAGGTCATTCAAACCTGCCTGAAATACTGGCCGGGCTCATATGTCACCAATCGCGATGCAAATGCTCCGCACGAGGCGAGCATCCTCAAGCTCTCGATTGACAAGGCCATTTGCGAACTTGGATGGCACCCCAAATGGTCCTTTGAGGAGACGATCGACAAATCCATCTCCTGGTACAGGGATGTGAACAAGGGAGCGGATCCCCAGACACTGGCACTGGATCAGATCAGCGAGTATTCCTGCCGATGAAATTCGACCCTCTGACCATTGATGGCGCCTATAAAATCTCACCGAAGCTGTTGCAGGATGGGCGCGGAAGCTTTGCGCGGGTCTTTTGCTCCGATCTCTTTTCTGCCCAAGGGCTGAATTGTCACTGGAAACAGATGAATGTTTCCAGAACCGCTCAGGTAGGCACCGTCAGGGGCATGCATTTCCAGCACCCTCCCTTTTGTGAAATCAAGCTGGTCCGATGCGTTGCGGGCCTCATACTCGACGTCATCGTCGATCTGCGCAAGGGGTCGGCCAGCTTCGGACAGGTCTGCGCGGTTGAGCTTTACGCAGACAAAATGGAAATGCTCTATGTTCCGGCCGGATGCGCGCATGGCTTCCAGACGCTGAGCGACGACGTGGAGCTGCATTATCTTCATTCTCAGGACTACCGGCCAGACCATGAGGGCGGCCTTTTGCCGACCGATCCGGAGCTAGCCATTGCGTGGCCCAGAGCCATATCCAATTTGTCAGAACGCGATCAGAAACATCCTTTATTGAAACAAGTTGAGCCAATTATATTATGAAATGCCGTCATTGCCAGTCAGAATTGGAGCTGCCCTTTATCGACCTTGGCTGCGCTCCTCCCTCAAACGCCTATTTATCCGGCGACGACCTCAACAAGTCTGAGGTGACATATCCTTTGCAGGTGATGACTTGCACAAGTTGCTGGCTGGTGCAGACCCATGATTACGCCAATGCCGATGAGCTGTTCAAAGCCGACTATGCCTATTTCTCCTCGACATCCACCAGTTGGCTGGCGCATGCGGAAAATTATTGCAACATGATCATCAAGCGACTGACGCTCACCGAGCAAAGTCATGTCGTGGAATTGGCCTCCAATGATGGCTATCTTCTCAAGAATTTCGTCGCCAAGGGCATTCCCTGTCTGGGGGTCGAACCAACCGAAGGAACAGCAGAGGCCGCAAGGGCGAAGGGCATCCCCGTAAGGCAGGATTTCTTCGGCATGGATCTGGCCAGAGACCTCGTCAGGGAAGGGCTGAAAGCCGATCTCATTCTGGGAAACAATGTCTATGCCCATGTTCCCGATATCAATGATTTCACCAGAGCGATTGCTCACCTGCTCAAGCCCGAGGGCGTCGTAACGCTGGAATTCCCGCATCTTTTGCGGCTGATCGAGCAAAATCAGTTCGACACCATCTATCATGAGCATTTCTCCTATCTCTGCTTGCATGCTGTCAGCTCCCTTTTCGCAATGGCAGGTTTACGCATTTTCGATGTCGAGAAACTGCCCACTCATGGCGGCAGCCTGCGCGTTTACGGCTGTTTCGATGCTGCCGCCTTTGCAACAGCGAATGCGGTGAAGTCCCTTCTTGCAGAAGAAGTCGAGGCGGGCCTGCTCGAACCGGCAACATATCGGGCATTCCAGCGCAAGGCGGAGAAGGCGAAAAACGACTTTCTGACCTTTCTGCTCGAGGCAAAATCCGAAGGCAAATCCGTAGCTGGCTATGGTGCCGCCGCCAAGGGCAACAGCCTGATGAATTTTGCCGGAATTGGGCCGGATCTGATGCCTTATGTCTGCGATGCGTCACCGTCGAAAATCGGCAAATTCCTGCCGGGAAGCCGCATCCCGATTTATGCGCCCCAAAGGCTGGAAGAAGATGTCCCGGATTATGTGGTGATCTTTCCATGGAATATCGCGACTGAAATCACGAGCCAGCTGTCCCATTTGAAAGCAAAAGGCGCGCACTTTGTCGTTGCTGTGCCGGAATTGAGAATTTTGGAATGACACGGGTGCTACTGACAGGAGCGTCCGGTTTTGTCGGACGCAGCATAGTTGCGCAGCTCAAGCAAAGAGACTGCACCCTCACCCTGCCCCTCAGGCCCGGTTGGCAAGGCAGGCTTGAAGGATTGGCATCCGATTGCCGCATTGTTGAAACGGATGACCTGTTTGCTGAAACGAAAGACTGGTGGCTTGATGCTCTCGATGGCGTCGAATTCATCATTCATGCCGCATGGATTGCCACCCCCGGTATCTATCTGACCTCGCCAGACAATGCCGCCTGTCTTTCCGGCAGCCTGACACTGGCCTCCGCAGCCATTGAGGCAAAGATACAGAAATTTGTCGGCCTTGGCACATGCGCCGAATATAGGCCTTCAGACAAAGCGCTTACCATAGAGAGCCCTCTGGAGCCGACCACATTATATGCTGCAGCCAAAATCGGCACCTATTACACATTGCGGGAATGGTTCCGGCAGGCGCAGATTCCCTTCCTGTGGTGCCGCCTGTTCCATCTATATGGCGAGGGAGAGGACAAGAGGCGGCTGGTAGCCTTCCTGCATGACAGCCTTGCAAAAGGGAAACGGGTGGATTTGACGCAGGCCACCCAGTTGCGGGATTTTATCGAGGTTTCGCAAGCTGCCGCCAGAATAGTCTCCGGAGCTCTGGGCGATTATCAGGGACCAGCCAATATTTGCTCGGGCAAGGCCCGCACCATTCGCAGCCTTGCTGAAGAGATTGCGGATTCCTATGGCCGCCGCGAGCTGTTGAATTTCGGAGCCCGCCCCAACAATCCCTTCGATCCCGCCATATTGTTCGGAGAGCCCACCTTGTTTGATGAGCCACAGGATAATGGATGATAACAGCATGACATCCCAGCAGCCCTCCATTTGCCCGATTTGCTCAAACGGCCTTCGGAACCAGAAGATCGTCAGCCGCCCCAACGCGCCCGTCTTGCAGAATGTGACTCTGTCAGACCGCGCCAGGGCACTGGCCTTCCCGACTGGAAGACTGGAATTCATGCGCTGCGATCAATGCGGCTTCGTCTGGAATGAAGCCTTTGATCCGGATTTGATCCATTATGATTCCGGCTATAACAATGATGTTTCCAGTTCGGCCTATTATCGCGCCCATCTGGAAGAAATGGCCGACAATATCCTTGCGGCGGTTCCCCAAGGGAAAGAAATTCACTATGTCGAAATCGGCTGTGGAGACGGCGAATTCCTCAGACTGGTGGTGGAACGCGCCAAGGGGCGGTGCGTTTCCGCCGTGGGCTTTGATCCCTCCTATAACAGCAGCAAACCCTTGCCGCAGGGCGCCAGAATCCATCCGACCATCTTCTCGCCCGAGACATGCGCACTGGTGCCTGAGAAAACCAACATTGTCTGCTCCCGGCATACGATCGAGCATATTGCCGATGTCCAGATGTTCGCCCGCAGCCTTTCATCCCTGATCACCAACAGCGAACGCAAATTATTCATTGAAACGCCCGATATGGACTGGATCCTTGAGCATGTGGCTTTTCAGGACTTCTTCTATGAGCATTGCGCGCTTTATACGCCACGCGCGATCGCAACATTGCTTGCGCAATATGGCATGACGGCGAAAACCAGACCGGTTTATTTCGGGCAATATATGTGGACCGAAGCCACTCTGGCCCAAGCCAAGCCCGCAGATGGCTCACCCGCCGCGCCCTCCCATCTACCAGCCGCCACCCCGGAACTTGCAGACGCCTACAGGCAGACAAGCGAACGCTCCTTGCGCCAATGGCATGATTTCATCAAGGAGCGCCGCGCCGCTGGTCCGATTGCCCTGTGGGGAGGCGCGTCCAAGGGCGTGACCTTCGCCCTGCTGATCCAGAGCCTTGCCGGACAAGAGCCGTGTCTGGACTGCGTTATTGATCTCAACAAGGCCAAGCAATCCTGTTTCCTTCCCGTAACAGGATTGCCCATCGTCTCACCCGAAACAGCCAGACAGCGCCAGATCAGCACCATCATCGTGATGAACCCCAATTATCTCGATGAAATCAGGGATATGGTCGAAAGGATGGACTGGCCCGCCCGGATCGTCGCCTTGAATGAATGAAGGCGTGGCCGGGGAATGTCTCGGCCGAATAGAATGAACTGAATGTCTCACAAATATCTTGTAGGAAGTGCGATGACTGATTTTGATAATGAAGTGAAAGAGCGTATCGCCAGCTATGCTGATGAAGATGCCATGCAGGAAGCCGCCCGAACTTTCCTGCAAGCCTCGACCATGCCCAAATATAGCTACAATTTTGCATGGATGGGCAGGCCGATCATACAATATCCGCAAGACATCGTCGCCATGCAGGAATTGATCTGGCAGATCAAACCCGACCTGATTATCGAAACGGGGATCGCCCATGGCGGATCGCTCATTTTCAGCGCCTCCATGCTGGCGCTGCTGGATATGTGCGAAGCGATGGAGCAAGGCACCAGCTTTGACCCCGCACAGTCAAAGCGCAAGGTGCTCGGCGTCGACATCGACATTCGCCCCCACAATCGCATCGCCATTGAAGCCCATCCGATGATGTCGCGCATTGAAATGATCGAAGGCTCCAGCCTCTCCGAGGAGATTGTCGCCAAGGTGCATGCCATCGCCAAAGAGCATAAGGTCATTCTGGTCTGCCTTGATAGCAACCATACCCATGATCATGTTCTGGCAGAGTTGCAGCTTTATGCCGATCTTACCTCTGTTGGCAGCTATTGTGTGGTCTTTGACACTCTGATCGAAGACATGCCCGCCGATGCCTATCCCGATCGCCCGTGGGGGCCGGGCAACAGCCCGAAATCCGCGCTTTACCAGTTTCTTGAAAGCAATCCGGACTTCGAAATCGACAAGAGCATCGCGCAAAAACTGCTCATCACGGTGGCCCATGACGGCTTTCTGAAGCGCATCAGATGACCCTTTTGCCTTTTGCGCTCTCATCAGCGCGGCCCGGATCATCTTGAACCCGGCCGCTTTTGCATCAGATCCGTTTGCATGAACCCGTTTGCATCAGGCCGTCGACAAGCCCTTTCATTCACCACGCAATGACCTTGAGCCTCACATGTCCAATCCGTTATTCTCGATTGTCATACCGACCAGAAATCGCCTCGAAGCTCTCAAACACACCCTTCGCACGGTACTGCTGCAGGAGCATGAAAGCTTCGAACTTGTGATCGCTGTCAATGATTGCAAGGATGGCACCATCGACTATCTTGAGGCCATCGCAGATCCCAGATTGCGCATAACAATTTCTGATCGCCCGCTTTCGATGCATGAGAATTTCCAGCGCGGACTGGAAGCGGCGCGAGGGGATTATCTGATCTTCATCGGCGATGACGATTTGCTGACGCCGGGCGCGCTCCGGCTACTGGATGCAGTCCTTCAAGCCACGGATGCCGACATCATAAACTGGCCGGAACCCTATTTGCTCTGGCCAGTGGATGGCGCCACTTGCGGACAGCTGACCTTCAGGAATTCCACCTTCTATGGTCCGGCGCGCGGCTTTGATCCTCAGGCAAATTTAGAGAAATTCCTCTCCGGCACCTGCCAGTCCACCCGAACCGGAGCTGATGTCTATCATGGTCTGGTGCGCCGATCCTATATCGAAAAAGTGCAAGAAAAACTGGGCTTCCCCTATTTTTACGGCCTGATACCGGATCTGTTTGTCGGCCTCATCAATCTTGTCCATTGCAGAAAAATCTACCATCTGGAACATGCTTGTTCGGTTTTCGGCGCCCATCAATATTCGACGGGGCACGCCATGTTTGGCGGACAACGCAAGGAGCAATCGCGCACCGAAAGCCAGAAAAAAGCCCTCGACGAGCTATACAGGCATCTGGGAAAGGATTTTCATTTTTCCTCGATCTACCGGGCAGAAGTCCCCGGAGCCTGCATTTTGGGAAGCCTGCTCGACTGCGCCCGTCTGGGACTGTTTGAGGAGGAGAAAATTGCGCAATCGCACCATCTCGAAACGATTGCCCGCCAGCTGGTCGGCGGCGCCGAGGCCAAGAAGGAACAGTTTGTCCGCTATCTCGAGGCCCATTGCGATGACCCCGCCCCTTATCATGATCTGATCAACAGCGCTCCAAGGCAGCCCCGAAAAAAGCGCAAGAATGCCCTTAAATTCACCACGGTCACCACAGCGAAGGCAACCGGCAATTCCGCTGCAACATATGAATTTCTCAAGGACAACATATCCCTTCCGGCGAAAATCACGGTAACCGAGAAACGGGGAAGCTATCACTGGAACCTCTCCCCCCTCCTCCACCGCCTCCTCTCGATAACCAAAATCCATTTTGGTTTGGGTAGATAGCGGCTTGGGACAAGGCGGGCGTCCCTCTATCAAATACCGAACATACAAACACAGTCATGCCTGCTGGCCCTTTTTTGAAATCCTGCAGCGGATGTCTGATCCCTGCCAGTTGACTAGAAGCCCCCCCCCTCAAGCCCGACCTCGCTTCCCGCACAAGCAGACAGGACGCCGGTTTGCCGGGCGTGCGATGATTGTTTCAATCGCGACACTGGGGTTGAGTGGATTGTTCGCTTTGCAACAAAAATTTGCTACAATTGCGCCGTCACTTGACGAAATATCCTGAAAGACTGGCGCTTTTCCAAGTGGCATGGGAATTGCCTACTCTTCATTTCAAGCGATATGAAGTTTGGATATATAACGCAATGAGCAAATCGATGCCAAACCATCCTCAGTCCGTCCGGCCCGTTCTTGCCTTTCTCGACAAGGCCGGACACCGCGCCAGTGAAGAGCGCTTCAGGCTGCTGTCCGAGATCGACCGGGAAGGCTCCATCTCGGCCGCCGCCAAGGGGTTGAATATAAGCTACAAGGCCGCATGGGATGCGGTCAATGCCCTCAACAATCTCTTCAGCACGCCGCTGGTCGATGCCAAACCCGGCGGCCGCAGGGGCGGCGGAGCAATATTGACCGAGGAAGGCCGCAGAGCCCTTCAGGCACATCGTCATCTCACAGACCGGCTCAATGTCTTTCTTGCAGAAATGGAGCGGGAGCTTTCCGGCACGTCCGGCTCCGGATCAGCCGCCTCCCCCAGCCCCCTGTTATGGAGCTTTTCCATGCGCACAAGTGCCCGCAATGTCTTCCATGGCATCGTCGAGGAGATCATCCCCGGTGCCGTCAATTCCGAAATCGCCCTCAGGCTTTCCGAGCAGACAGTGCTGACCATCGTGATCACCAACAAGAGCGTGGAATCCCTTGAATTGCGGGTTGGCACGGAAGCCTTTGCCCTGATCAAGGCCTCAACACCGCTTTTGATGGCCGATGTCGAGAATATGAAGCTATCGGCGCGCAACCAGATCCACGGCACGGTCATGACCGTCGATCACGGCGCGGTCAATAGCGAGGTACAGCTCGACATTGGCAACAGCAAGACCCTGACTGTCGTCATCACGCGACACAGCGCCCAATCCCTCGGCATCGAACCCGGAGCGCCCATGTGCGCCGTCGTCAAGGCCTCTCAGATCATCCTTGGCGTCGAGTGACTTGATTTCAACAAAGCCCATTTCAAACAGGCAATTTCAAACACCAATAAGGACCTCCCAGATGAAAATTTCCTTCCAGACATTTTTAGGCAGCTCGATCCTTTCCCTTCTGCTGGCAACCGCCGGAGCTGGCGCGGCAGAAACCAAGGTGGCAGTTGCCGCCAATTTCACCGCCGCCGCCAAGGAGATCGCGGCCGCCTTTGAGGCGGATACTGGCCATAGCGCCATCCTCAGCTTTGGCTCGACCGGCAAGCTCTATACCCAGATCGCCAATGGCGCGCCCTTTTCGCTGTTTCTTACTGCCGATCAGGCCCGCCCGATCAAGGCCGAAGAGGAAGGGCTCGCAGCCCCCAACAGCCGCTTTACCTATGCCCAGGGCAAGATCGTGCTATTCAGCATGGACTCCAAGCTGGTCGATGGCGAGGGCGCGGTGCTTCAATCACCGGGGAGCTTCCACAAGCTGGCCATTGCCAACCCCAAGACCGCCCCATATGGCGCCGCCGCCATGGAAACCCTTGCCAAGCTGAAGGTTCCCTCAGCCGTCATGGAGGCGCTGGTGCAGGGAGACAGCATTTCCCAAACCCATCAATTTGTCGTCTCCGGCAATGCCCAGCTTGGGTTTGTCGCCCTCTCGCAGGTGGTTGACAGCAAGGAAGGCTCACAATGGATTGTTCCGGCAGAGCTTTACACCCCGATCAGGCAGGATGTTGTTCTGCTCAAGACCGGCGTTGACGATGAAGCGGCCAAGGCCTTTCTCGCCTTTCTGAAGGGTGACAAGGCAAAGGCAATCATTCGCAAATTCGGCTATGCTGTCCAATAGCACAGACAGCCAAGCGCGCTGCATGACAAGGCCGAGAAAGGGAGACCCCAGTGCTTGAAGCCATCACCCTGACCCTGAAGCTGGCGGTGACAGTCACCTTCCTGCTGCTGCTGATCGGCACCCCCATCGCATGGTGGCTGGCAAGATCGAGAAGCTGGTGGAAAGAGGCGATCGGCACACTGGTCTCCCTGCCTCTTGTGCTGCCACCAACCGTCCTTGGCTTTTACCTTCTGCTTGCGCTGGGGCCAAACAGCATGCTGGGCCGCTCGATTGCCGCGATTGTCGGCCATACCCTACCCTTCACCTTTGCCGGACTGGTGGTGGCCTCGATCATCTATTCCCTGCCCTTCATGGTGCAGCCGGTACGCAATGCCTTTGAAGCCATCGGTGAACGGCCGCTGGAAGTCGCCTCCACCCTGCGAGCCTCGCCGCTGGATTGTTTCTTCTCGGTGGTTCTGCCGTTGGCAAGGCCGGGCCTTATCACCGGCACCATTCTCAGCTTCGCCCACACGGTGGGAGAATTCGGCGTTGTGCTGATGATTGGTGGCAACATCCCGGGTGAAACCAAGGTGCTCTCCATCGCCATCTATGACTATGTCGAAACGCTCGAATGGAACAAGGCCCATATTCTGGCTGCCGGCATGCTGGTCTTTTCCTTCCTCGTCATTTTCAGCACCACCATCATCGAGAAGCGCTTGAGGAGACGCATGCAATGAACCAGCCTCAGGCCACCAATGCCACCAACGCGCTGACAAGCGGCAACGCCAGCGCCAGGGACAGCGAAAGGGACGTGATTGCCGCCCATTTCAAAGGCATGCAGGGCAGCTTCGAACTCGATGCCGCCTTCGAACTGTCTGCCTCGGGCGTTACCGCCCTGTTCGGTCCGTCCGGCTGCGGCAAGACCTCCATATTGCGTTGCATCGCCGGTCTCAACAGATTGCCTTTTGGCCATTTCTCCCTGAAAGGCGAAATCTGGCAGGACGACAGCCATTTTCTGCCAGCCCACAAACGCCCCGTCGGCTATGTCTTTCAGGAAGCAAGCCTGTTTCCTCACATGTCGGTTGAGCAGAATCTGGTCTATGGCCAGAAACGCGCGCACCGGCTGGACGGCCAACAAGGCCAGCAGCTCAATCAGCGCGAGGTGACGGAACTGCTCGGCATCGGCCCGTTGCTCAAGCGTTCGACCACCAGACTTTCAGGAGGAGAACGCCAGCGGGTTGCCATTGGCCGCGCCCTGCTCTCCCATCCCCGCATCCTGCTGATGGACGAACCCATGGCAGCCCTTGACCGCTTCAGCAAGAATGAGATCCTGCCCTATCTGGAGCGTCTGCATGATGAATTGAACATTCCGGTGCTGTATGTCAGTCATGATATTGCAGAAGTCGAGCGCCTCGCCGACCAGATGGTCCTGATGGAAAATGGCAGGGTGAAGGCTGCCGGTCCGCTTCAGGCCCTGCTTTCCGATCCTGCCCTCTCCCTTTCCCACATGCCACAGGCAGCTTCGGTCCTTACAGGCAATCTGGTCGCCATTGATGCAGACTTCGGCATCAGCACCATCATGGTCGCGGGCATTCCCTTTCAGGTTCCCGGCGTCAAGGGACCGCTTGGTCGCCCCGTGCGCCTCAGGATAGAGGCAAGCGACGTTGCCCTCTCCCGCCATGTGCCGGAGGGCTCCTCCTCCATTCTCAACACTCCGCCAGTGGCAATCGAGACAATCCAGCCATTCGGCCAGCATATGGCCAATATCTTCCTGCGATTGGGCGATGGCCCGCATAGCCAGACCCTGATCGCCCGCATATCAAGAAAAAGCCAGCATGCGCTGGATCTCAAGCCGGGCGAAAGGATTCAGGCCATGGTCAAATCCGTCTCCATGGTCAGGGAGGTCTGAGCCAAAAGCCTGATGGCTTGGCGCCCATTTGACCCGCCATACAAACGAAAATGCCCGCACCTTCAAGGAAGGCGCGAGCATTCGTCTTTGGAAGAGACGTTTGAGATCAGAAGTAAGGCTCGGTCACCCATGGCACGCAAGCCACGATGATCACCGAGACAAGGATCGCGAACATATAAGGCCAGATCGCCTTCATGGCCTTGTCCGGCTCGATGCCACCAATCGCACAGGCCTGATAGAAGCCGATCCCCAGAGGCGGCACGAACAGACCAAGGCTCATGGACAGCACCATCATGATGGCATAATGCACGCCACCAATGCCCAGCTCGAGAGCAATCGGGAACAGCAGCGGCGCAAACACCACGACCGCCGGAATACCCTCAAGCACACTGCCAAGGATAGCAAAGACCACGATCGACAGCGCCATATAGCCAGCCGCACCTCCGGGCATCTGCTCCATCAGCGAGGCCAGCTGATGAGAGAAGCCGGATTGCGTCAACGCCCAGGCCATCGCCGTTGCCGTTCCCAGAATGATCATGATGGCACCCGAAAGAGCCAGCGAGTTGCAGAGCATCTTCCACATTTTGCCAACCGGGAACTTGCGATAGAGCAGGATCGAGACCAGCAGCGTATAGACGATACCCACCGTTGCCACCTCGGTTGCTGTCGCAATACCGGCCACCACGGCCACACGAATGACCGCCAGCAGCAGGAAGGCGGGCAATGCATTGAGGATGGCAATCAGGATCTGCTTGTGACTGGCCCGTTTGGCATCGCTGACATCTTCGTCACGAGAGCGGAAATAGGCCACGATCAGCAGGCCAATCGCCCCCAGAGCCGCCGGAATGAGACCGCCGGTGAACAGCGCCGCAATCGAGACCCCCGTTACCGAGCCAACCGTAATCAGCACGATGGAAGGAGGAATGGTTTCACCCATGGCGGCAGAAGAGGAAAGCAGGCCGATCAACTCGCCCGGCTCCTTGCCACGCTTCTGCATTTCCGGCAACAGCACCGGCGCAATGGCAGCCATGTCGGCAGCCTTCGAGCCGGAAATACCGGACACCAGATACATTGCGCCGACAAGCACATAGGACAGGCCACCCTTAAAATGGGCAACCAGCGCCGCCAGCACATTGACCAGCGCCGCAGCCAGCCCCGTCACCTCGATCAGCAGACCAAGCAGCACGAACAGCGGAATGGACAGCAGCACAAAGCCGGACATGCCCTCGTCCATGCGGCTGATCACGATCACCATCGGCATATAGGTCATGAATTTGAGATAGACGACCGTGGCCAGACCAAAGGCAACGGCAATGGGTGCTCCGCCAAAGACCAGCGCCGCCAACCCGATACCAAAGAAGATGATCAGGTTGAAATTCTCCATATTCTCAAGCTGAGGCAGGAAAATGGTCAGCAACAGGCCGCAGACTGCGATCACCGCCGCCCCGAAGATCATATCGGAGATCCTTGCCTTCTGGATGAGCTGCAGGATGGCAACGATCATCATCAGCGTCAGGCCGACAAACATCGCCCCCGAGCGCACCGTATCAGGCAACTGAAGGGCTGGTGTGGTGATCATCATCTGACCGATGGAATGTTCCAGGGCAGGATGAACGAGCAAGCCCAGGAACAGAATGACACACATGGATGCCAGCGTGTTGATACGGGATTGCCAGCGCTTGGGCGCCAATCCGACAACCACAGTCAGATGCATGTGGCCACCCTTGTGTTGAGCCACAACGGCCCCGAACATGCTCAGCCACAAAAACAGGATGGTAGCCAATTCATCCGACCAGACCAGTGGAGAATGCAGGGCGTAGCGAAATGCCACGCCTGCAAAGAGAACCACTACCTCCAACCCCAGAAAGATGGCTCCAGGGATTTCGACAACGAGCGCAATCCACTGTTCAAGCTTTGCGCAAAAGTCTCGAAAAGAGGACAGCCCATCTTCCGAATTCGTTTCAACGATAGTCGACATAATTATTCCTTAGCCGAGCTTGCCAGAATATTTTTCAAGAAGGCTCCAAGCCTTGTCACCAAACTTCTCTTGCCACTTGGAATAGAAGTCGGTCTTGTTCAGAGCTTCGACGAATGGTTTCGGATCCGGCTGTGTGATGGTCATGCCCTTGGATTCGAGATCGGCCTGAACCGATGCATTCAGCTTGGAGATGTCATCGCGCTGCTTGAGGCCGCAATCATTCAGGATGCCTTCGGCGATAGTCTGGATATCTTCCGGCAGACGCTTCCATGTCAGGCCACTGGCCACAAACAGATAGCCATCCCAGATATGGTTGGTCAGCATGGCATATTTCTGCACTTCATAAAGCTTGGCGGTCTGAATGATCGGCAGCGGATTTTCCTGTGCGTCCATAACATGGGTTTGCAGCGAGGTGTAAACCTCGGAGAACTGCATGCTGGTTGGCGCAGCGCCGAGCGCTTCGAACAGGGAAATGGAAAGCTGGCTGACCGGCACGCGGATCTTGATGCCATGCAGATCTTCAGGCGAATTGACCGGAGCCTCGGAGGTGGTCAGCTGGCGGAAGCCATTGTCCCAGACGGTGCGCATCATGTGCAGACCGGCCTTTTCGATTTCCTCGCCGACATATCCGCCCAGATCACCGTCCATGGCAGCCCAGACATGATCATAGTCAGGGAAAGCAAAGCCAACAGCGTTGATCGGAGCAACCGGCACGAGGGTTGCGATCACCAGCGCGGAAGGCGTGAAAAAGTCGATCGCGCCAAAGCGGACCTGATTGAGCATGTCGGTATCACCACCAAGCTGGTTGCTTGGGAAGATCTTGATATCGAGATCACCGTTGGTTTCTTCCAGAATACGCTTGGATGCTTCGGCAGCACGCACATTCAATGGATGAGACAAAGGAAGGTTGTTGCCATATTTATAAGTGAATTTCGCTTTTGCCTCTGCACGGATATGCGGCATAGCCAATGTGGCCGGAACAGCCAGGGCTGCGGACTTCAACAGATTTCGTCTGCTTATATTTGCCATGATTTCTTCTCCCTAATAAAGGCATCAAAAATGGGTTCAGTTCGCAACTGCGTGACGCCTCTAGATTTGTAACATAATATCTGTTACGTTCATTGTCTATAGATGTTTTATTCTCTCGGGAGTTAAAAAATGAGTAGGTTCTTCGGTGAGGTACGCCAGATCGGCTATGTCGTCAAAAATATTGAAGAAGCAATGGAGTTCTGGTCCAAGACTCTTGGCATAGGCCCTTGGTTTTACGCAGAAAAAATCGCTGATCAGGATTTCTACTACAAAGGAGAAAAATCCCCGATCGAGCGTTCTGTCGCGCTTGCAAATTCTGGGTATATTCAAATGGAACTTGTGCAACAACTCAATGATGCACCCTCAATGTACCTCGATTTTCTGAACAGCGGCCGAACAGGCGCGCAACATTTCGCCTACTGGACACGCAATTACACCGAAGATCTGGCGCGACTGACAGCACAGGGCCTGACCGTCGGCATGAACGGATCCGTTGGCGACGATGGTCGCTACTGCTATTTCGAAACCGAATTCCATCCCGGCACGGTCATTGAATTATCGGAGGTAAATGGCCCAAAAGGGACACTTTTCAAGACAATCCGGGATGCCAGCATCGACTGGGACGGCACCGATCCCATCCGCCCCTTCCCCGACCTCTCCACCTTGCCGGTCATTGATCCGGCAGATTTCCCGATCTGAGAATCACCTCTCCCATCCACAAGGGACAGCCACAAAAAAGCCCTCTCAAACCATGTTTGAGAGGGTTATTTTTATGTCATATTCCGTAATATCACATACAATTCGTGATATTTACCAGACACAACATCACTCGAAACAGTCCCCAAACATCACTTTGCAGACATCATTTCACAGGCTTCATTTTGCGCGCCATTGCAATAGCGGCCTTCATATTGGCTGGACTAGCCAGACCGCCTTTCCAGGCGATATCAAATGCAGTGCCATGATCCACGGATGTGCGCAGGATCGGCAGTCCGGCAGTGATATTCACACAATCATGCCCACCGATAAGCTTGGCCGGAATATGCCCCTGATCATGATATTGCGCCACCACGATATCAAAGCGGCCCTCAATCGCCTGCTCAAAGACCAGATCACCCGGAATCGGGCCGGTAACATTCATTCCTTCAGCCTGTGCTGCCTTGATGGCAGGAATGACCTGCGTGTCATCTTCCTTGCCATAATGGCCGTTTTCTCCGCAATGCGGATTGATTCCCGCCACCGCGATGCGCGGCTCGGCCACACCTGTCGTCAACACATGCTGATGCGCAATCCGGATTGTCTCAAGCACAGATTCCGTCGTGCAAAGGGTTACCGCATCGGCCAGAGAGACATGGGTCGAGACATGAATAACCGACAATTTCGGCCCGGCAAGCACGGCAAAATTCTTCTTAACGCCGGTAAAAAGCTTCAACAGACCAGCATGACCACTCAGATTATAGCCCGCCTCCCGCAGCGCCGTTTTATGCAAAGAGGCCGTGCAAACCACGTCGATTTCCTCAGCCAGCGCCATATCGACAGCCTTTTTGACACAGCGACAGGCAGCCTCACCCGCATCAGGCTGGATTTCTCCGGGCTTGATGGATGCTGCATTTGGCGCATCCACCTGCACCAGAGGCACATCCCCCTCCTCCAGATCTCCTTCCGAGACAAACCGGAAGTCTGCGCCAATCATGTCGCGCGCCCGCTCCATGAACAAGCGATCCCCAATGACAATCACTCCGGCACGCTCCTCAGCCGCCATATCCTGCAAGGCCTTACAAATGACCTCCGGCCCGATACCCGCAGGATCCCCCATAGTCAGACCAATCTTGTTCATATTCTCCACTCCATTCAATGGCCAGCCATTCGCAACAAGCGTGCTCAAACAGGATTATGCACACCTTCGAATGATAAACATCACATGATATCTGTTATATTTTACGCACACCCTGTTGTCTATCGCGAATTTTGTGATACAAATCAGTTATCCAAGGCGTGTAACCGCCACCAATTTGAAGCCCAGAGGCAATTCAGATCATGACAGATACAGGCAAACAGCAAAATCTGCTTCTATCCTTCTATGGCGACGACTTTACCGGCTCGACCGATGCGCTGGAATCCGTCACCATGGCAGGCATCCCGGCAATGCTGTTCCTGGCGCCGCCAACACAAGATGATCTCAAGGCCTATCCGCATATCCGCGCAGTCGGCGTTGCTGGCACCAGCCGCAGCCAGTCTCCTGACTGGATGGACAGCCATCTGGCCGATATATTTGCCAAGCTGAAAGCGATTGGTGCCCCGATCTGTCATTACAAGACATGCTCGACCTTCGACTCGTCTCCCTCCATCGGCAATATCGGCAAGGCCATCGAGCTGGGCCACGACATTTTCGAAGCTGCAGTTCCCGTCGTTGTCGGGGTAACGCGCCTCAAGCGTTATGTGGTCTTTTCCAACCTGTTCGCCGCAGCCAGTGTCGCCGGTGACAGCGAAGCCTTTCGCATCGACCGTCACCCCACCATGAGCAAGCATCCCTCCACCCCGATGAATGAGGCAGACCTACGCGCCCATCTGGCCCTGCAGACCAAATGCAAGATCGAGGGCATGGATTTCCGCCGCATGCTCGCTCTGGATGGCTCGGCGGCCTTTGCCCGTCTGTGCGAGGAAAATGACGCCATCATTCTCGACACTTTCGATGATGCAACAACCTACAAGACCGGACAGTTGCTTCATGAGCGCAGCCTCATCAAACCCACTTTCGTGGTTGGTTCCTCTGGTGTGGAATATGCTCTGGCCGATTATCTGACAAAAGAAGGCACCCTGCCGCTTGTCCAGCCTCCCGCACCGCGCGGGCCGGTGGATCGCACGATTGCCATTTGCGGCAGTTGCTCCCCTACGACCGACAAACAGATCGAATGGGCCAAAGCCAACGGTTTTCTCGTCAAGGCAATTGACACGGTTGCGCTGGTGGAAAAGGGCGAGCAAGAGGAAAAGCGCCTTGCCGCCGAGCTGGTGCAACTGGCTTGCGACCACAAGGGCATTGTCTTGCATACAGCCCGCGGGCCGGGCGATCCACAAATCGCCGCCACACGGGCCGCTCTTGAGCGCAAGGGCCTCACCGCAGCCGACAGCTCGCCGGTCATGGGCTCGGCAACCGGACGCATCCTCAAGCATGCCATCAAGGCAACGGGCCTTGAGCGCGCGATTTTGGCCGGAGGCGACAGCTCCAGCCACGCCGTCTCGGCCATGGGCATCACCAGTCTGGATGTTGCCGGGCCGCTCGTTCCCGGTGCGCCACTGTGTCGGGTATATTCCGCCGATAGTGCTATCGACGGGACCGAAATTTCACTTAAAGGTGGCCAGGTGGGAGAAGATGACTTCTTCGGTCGCGTGATGAGTGGGAAATAGCCATGGCCAATTCAAAAGCAAAATCCAGCCACGATGATGAACATCTGGACGCAGAACACAAGCAGCCGCTTAAGGCCGAGGAACGCCGCCAGCAGATCCTGACGATGGTCCAGAGCCAGAAGACCGTGCAGCTTGATCATCTGGCCCGGGAACTGGGCGTCAGCCGCATGACCGTGCATCGGGATCTGGACCTTCTGGAAAGCCGCGGCCTGTTGCGCAAGGAGCGCGGTGGGGCAACCGCCGAAAGCTCGCTTCTGTTTGAAAGCAATTTCCACTATCGCAGCCAGACGGACGAAGACATCAAGAAGGAACTGGCGCGTGCGGCGGCCGAACTGGTCGAGCCGGGCAGCGCCATCATGCTTGATGACAGCACCACCACGCTGATGATGTGCGATCATCTCGAACTGATCGAGAATATCACGGTCATCACCAATTCGCTGGCTGTCTGCGAGCGTCTGAGAGGATCATCGAATGTTCAGTTGATCGTGACTGGTGGCAATTATAGCGACACGCACAAGAGCTTTTCCGGCCTGATCTGCGAACAGGCATTGAGCCAGTTGCGCTCGGACTGGGTCTTCCTGTCCGCCTCCTCGGTCATAGACAATCGCCTGTTTCATCAGGATCAGGAAATTGTCCGCGTCAAGCGGGCCCTGATGGCCGCCTCGGAGCGCAAAGCCCTTTTATTGACATCTCGAAAATTCAAAACACGAGCTCTCACCCAATTCGCCGATCTTACCGAATTCGACAAGGTGTTCATTGATCGCCAACTGGATGAAGCATCGAAACAGCGACTTAATCACTCGAGGATTGATTTCGACCTCGTTTAGCAAGGATAAGAGCAATGCTTCAGAAACTGGGCCAACAAGTGCGCCTTTCCCGTATCCTGAATCCGAAAACGCAACGTGGCTTCTGCATCGCCTTTGACCATTCATTGCAACTGGGCACCTGCAAGGGCATGGAGCATCCGGAACAAATGCTCGACCATATGGCCGAAGCCGGAGTTGATGCGGTAATCCTGCCGCTTGGTTCCGCCTTGCATTTCGGCCCGCAGCTTGTCAGAAACGGTGGCCCGGACCTTATCCTGCGTCTCGACCAGACCACGATGTGGCGCGAAGGCACCCCCCTTGCCTACAAGGATGGCTATACACGCCTGATCGCAACGGTAGACGACGCGGTGGAACTGGGCGCCGAAGCCGTCATCACCTATCTGTTTGTCGGCCATAATGACCCGGATGTGGAAACCGCAGCTTTCAGAGCCAATTCCGATGTCAATATGGCAGCCCGCGAGCGCGGCATCGTCCATATCATCGAAACGATGGGCGCGCGTCATGCTCTGGCAGCAGACATCAATGACGGCGATTTCGTCGGCTTCCATGCCCGTATCGGCGTCGAAATGGGCGCAGACATCATCAAGACAGACTGGCCGGGCAGCGCCGAAGCGCTCAAGAAAATCACCGCACAGCTCCCGGTACCGATCATGCTGGCCGGTGGCCCCAAGACCAACAGCGATTATGGCACCCTTGATCTGGTTTCCCAGATCGTCAATGCCGGCGCTGCCGGTATCCTGTTCGGACGCTCGATTTTCCAGTCCGATGATCCGCTGGCCCTGATGAAGGCCTGCCGCGCTGTCATTCACGACAATATACCGGTAGAAGAAGCTGCCGAGCTTGCCAAACTGCGCCTCCCGATAGCCTCATGATCGAGAGATTGCAGTAAATCCGGACAGCGTCCCCCCACGTTAAATATAGTTTGTCCTGATTGGCAGGAAACCCGCTGGCCCAACCGGCGGGTTTCTTTTTATGACTTCAGCTATGGCTTCCCCTCACAAAAGCGGCCAGAAAAAGCGAGCCGAAGAAGTGGCCCGCAGATCAGCCCAGTATGATCTGGTTTTCCTTCTGCCCTTCAAACGGCACTTGCACAACGAATGTCGCTCCGGCCAGTGGCTCGCGCGCCAGCTCTTCCTGCCCTGCGCCACTGCGGGCCGAGGTGACATAGAGCGTCTTGTAGTCATCGCCACCGAAAGCGGGACAGGAAACACGGGTGACCGGAAAGCGCTCTTCATGCACCATGCGCCCATCCGGACCATAGGCCCGAACCGCATGAATGCCCCAATGGGCGATCCAGACATTGCCAGCCCTATCGAACAAGGCACCGTCGATATTGAGATCATCCTTGCGGAAATCGAGGTAGACATGTGGTTCGCCCTTCGGCCAGCCATGCTCGTCCAGAGCAACCCGCATCATCAGGCGCGTCTTGGTATCGGTAAAGCAGGCCCAAAGCCCATCGGCAGAAAAGCAGGCCCCATTGGTAACCGTGATTTCGCCAAACAGCTTGCGCAGCTCGCCGCGATAATAGCGATAATAGGCTCCGGCCTTCGGCTCGGACTTGATCCCCATTGTACCGATCCAGAAACCGCCATGCGCATCGGCGCGCCCGTCATTGCAGCGATTCTCCGGCTTGTCGGCCTCCAGATCACACAGCTTTTCCCGCGCGCCCGTTTCCAGATTGAAAACAGACAGGGAGGTGTAACTGGCCATAAGAATGCGATCATGATCCACCCAGCCACCGGCGCTGACATATTCGTCAAAATCCCATTGCTTGATCATATCTCCCGAACGGGAAAGCAGGGCCTTGCCCATGATATCAAACCAGAAAAGCTGCTTGCGCAGAGGATGCCAGAGCGGCCCCTCGCCAAGCGTGCAAAGACGATCATCAAACAGCGCCATAGAAAACTCCCGGAAATATGGAAACAAGAAATCGAGCCGACCAGCAGCAGGGCGGCAAAAAAGGGCTCCTCCCTATAACGGAATGCCCCCTGTCTTGCCAGCCTGCAAGCGGTCTTGTTGAAAAGGAAGTCCGGATTTTGGCAGTTTTTACAAGGCCTGGCAGCCCTAGCTCAAGGCGTGATAGGCTTCAAGCGCGGCTTGTCGGCTGGCCTTGAGA
Organism: uncultured Cohaesibacter sp.; assembly: GCF_963676275.1. Lineage (NCBI taxonomy): Bacteria > Pseudomonadati > Pseudomonadota > Alphaproteobacteria > Hyphomicrobiales > Cohaesibacteraceae > Cohaesibacter > uncultured Cohaesibacter sp. The sequence goes on from NZ_OY781091.1 coordinate 3,381,833, forward strand.
TCTACAATCGGCAGCGGATAAGTCTGCCCCAGAGTCACCCCGGCCCTCGAGAGCACCGGCTCGGGTGCCGTCCATGGCTGGAACAGATATTTATTCGGCAAGCTGGCCAGTTCAGGCACAAAGCGGCGAATATAATGCCCGTCAGGATCGAATTTCTCGGCCTGCAACACCGGATTGAAGATCCGGAAATAGGGCGCAGCATCGGCACCACAGCCAGCAACCCATTGCCAGCTTGCGGCATTGTTGGCCAGATCGGCATCCACCAGCGTATCCCAGAACCACGCTTCCCCCTTGCGCCAGTCGGTGCGCAGATTCTTGATCAGGAAGGAGGCGACAATCATCCGCACGCGGTTATGCATATAGCCGGTCTGCCAAAGCTCACGCATGCCTGCATCAACAATCGGAATGCCCGTCTTGCCTTTTTGCCATGCGGTGAGAGCAACAGGGTCATCGCGCCATTCAAGCTGAGAAAACTTGCCCTGCAAGGGCACCGAGGCGAGATCCTGATTATAATAGAGCAGAGAGTGGGAGAATTCCCGCCAAGCCAGCTCGCTGCGGAAATGATCCATGTCGCGCGCCGGTATATCTCCCTCTTCAAGCGCTTCAAGCGCATGCCAAATCTGGTTGGGCGAGATATGCCCCCAATGCAAATAGGGCGACAGACGCGAGACATGCGGCAGAGAGGGGAAATCCCGCCCGCTCTTGTAGCCATTAAGCCCCTCTTCAACAAAGCGCTCCAGCGCCTTGCTGGCGCCCTCTTCGCCAATGTCCCAATGGGGCACCATCTGCTCATGCCACGCGATATCCGGCAGAAGGCCAAGCGCGGCAAGCGCAACGGCCCCGTCATCTGCAAGCGCGCTTGCATATTCGATCTTCTCAGGAGCAGCCATCGGCGCGGCAGGCGGGGTCGCCTGCAGGCAGCCCTTGCGGAAGAAGGGGGTGAAAACCTTGTAGGGCGTGCCATCCTGTTTTTTTATGTCCCATGGCTCCCACAGCAGCGAGCCATTCAGCCTGATGCTCTCGCTATTCTGCGCTTGCAGCCGATAAACAATCTCCTTGTCCCGCTTCACCCGCCATGGCTCATAGCAGCGCGTCCAGCTGACAGCCTGCGCACCATAGCTCTTGGCCAATGCAGGAATGATCTGCCGCGCATCTCCCCGATAGAGACGCAAATGTCCGCCCAATTGCCGATTGAGCATCGCGAGCGCTTCATGCAGCCACCAGCGACTGGCAGCCCCCATGGCATCCGGCCCGGCATTCTCATCGTCGAGAATATAGATCGGCAGCAAGGCCCCTTTCTCGATGGCCTTGCTGAGGGCAGGATTGTCCGACAGGCGCAAATCCTGCCGAAACCAGTGGATCGCTACATCATTCACGGTTCAATCTCCTTGCCCGCCCAATCGAAACAGAGCCCGGACTGCTCAGCACTCCGGGAGAGCAGCACATCTATCAGACAATGGGCTGAATGGTCAGGGGAAAACAGCTTGCCATCAGGAACATTGCGCTGGAATGGCTCCGACAGCGCGCTTTCCACTGTTCCCGGATGCAGCCCGACAAGCACCGCTTCCCGATTGCGCCGCTTCAATTCGATCGCTGCACTTTTGATCATCATGTTAAGGCCTGCCTTGGAGGCGCGATAGCTGTACCAGCCTCCCAGATGATTATCCGATATCGAGCCGACGCGTGCGCTCAAAAGCCCCATCCGGAAGCCACCCTTGCGCGGTACATGGGCAAGCAGATGCTTCATGATCAGACTGGGGCCAATCAGATTGACCGCCAGCAGATGCGCCATTGCATCCTTGTCCAGTTCCTTGATGGATCGTTCGGGAAAGGCTTTCTCGTCATGCAGGATACCCGTCGCCACGACAATCAGCTCCGGTATGCCGCCCGCAACGACCCGCTCGCAGGCCGCAGCAATGCTTGCCTCATCCGTCAGATCTAGACCGCCGATGCAATCAAGCTGCCCGCCTCCTTGCCGGAGCAATGAGGGACCATGCCGCCCGAGCGCTATCATCTCCGCTTCAGGATATTGCTCCAAGAGCCTGCGCGCGATTGCTCCGCCAACAGCACCGGTTGCGCCGAAAACGGCCACGCGCCTGATCGGCTCATTATTGCCGTAACCAGACATCAGATACCGATGATCGGCTGCAACAGGCGGGTAATCACCCCCTTAAATTCAAGCGGGGCATCGGTGCAGACAAGACAGATGCAATCCTCTTCGGTGTCGGCAATCGGTTGATGATGCCTGTCTTCCTCGGCATCCTGAATATCGCCAGCCCGATAGCGCCCGGTCTCATCGGAAAAAGACCCCTTGAGCACGAGTGTCAACTCGCTACCGTGATGGCTGTGATCAGGGGTAACGAAGCCGGGAGAAAGCTTGAGCAGCCGTACCTTTTCGCCCTCGGACGAGGGAACCGGCAGAAGAAACTGCTTGATTCCCGGCCCTACGGTGCGCCAGCGCACGACTCCAAAATCGCCACCGATCATTTCGGACAATAGCCGCGGCATCGAAGAGCTCTCACCAGCAACGGGCCGCTCGGGATATCCCTCCTTTGCCTCGTCTCGCCCGATTTGCTGCACGGGAAAGCTCTGGTCTTCTTCCACATCCAGAAGGATCTGCTCAAACAGACCATCAGACAGGTCCGACGGGGCAACATCGTCGATCATGGCGCCACCGATCACTTCTGCCTCTGCAACCCGTCGGGCACAATCGGGACAAATATCCAGATGGCAGGCCACCACCATCGACTGCCCGGCAGAAAGGCTGCCAGCAGCATAGGCCATGATCATTTCGTCGCTCAAATGATGGTGAATCATGCTTCCACCTCCGACAAAATATTTCTCAGACGCCCGAAAGCCAGCCGCATGCGCGACTTGACCGTCCCCAGCGGCAAGGACAGCTTCTGGGCAATTTCCGCATGGGTTGCTTCATCATAAAAGGCCAGACTGACAATCTCGGCCTGATTGGAAGGCAACAGCGCCAGCGCCTTGGACACCCGCTCTACCAGTTCATTGCGATGAACCTCTGTGGTCTGTTCCTCATCGGAAACCAGCTGCGAGGCAAAAAAGCCTTCATCTTTGTAGACAAAGCTCTTCTCCGAACGAAGACGGTCAATGCGCTGGTTGCGCGCGATGGTAAAGATCCATGTCGAGGCGGCAGCCTTTTCCGGCTGGTAGAGATGAGCCTTGCGCCAGATCTGGGTGAAGGTTTCCTGCACCAGTTCCTCGGCCATCTGCTGGCTGGTTCCAGCCTTGAGATAAAAGCTCTTCAGGCGCGGGGCGAAATGATCGAACAACTGCCGGAAGGCATTCCGATCATGACTTTTTCCCAACGCAACAAGCATGGCACTGAGTTGGCCAGCGGTCATACACCCGCCTCCCTTTGAGCTTTTGCAGAGAGCTTGCACCATAGTCATCTTCATTTCCATCCCAAAATGCGTTCTGATGCTTTTACTGGATAAGTAGAAGGACGGATCACACAAAGTGCGAGCCTCGGGCCAAAAAAAGTTCGCTAAAATGGAAAATCAACAATTTGAACCAGTGATCCATCCCCCCTGACGAAACGAATAAGGTGTAAAATCGCGGAGTTCACCATGCAAATTGCAATCATCGGATCAGGTATTTCGGGCCTTTCTGCCGCCTGGCTTTTATCCAGACACCACAGCGTTGATATTTACGAAAAGGACGACCGGCTTGGCGGTCATGCCAACACCCAGAGAGTGGAAAGCTCAACCGGCCCTGTCGATGTGGATACCGGCTTCATCGTCTATAACGAGAAGACCTACCCCAATCTGACCCGTCTTTTTGCCCATCTGGAGGTGGAAACCGCCCCGTCCGACATGTCCTTCTCGGCCTGCTTGCGCGAGCGCGATCAGGAATATAGCGGTCAGGGTCTGAAGGGACTTTTTGCCAAACCGTCCAACGCCATCAATCCGCGCTTTCTGAAAATGCTGTCCGATATCCGCCGCTTCTATGCCGAAGCGCCCCGCGACATTGAAACGGTGCAGGCCCGGCAACTGACGCTGGAAGACTATCTCAAAACCAATGGCTATAGCGAAGCTTTCATCCATGATCATCTGGTGCCCATGGGTGCGGCCATCTGGTGCATACCCTCAGAGGAAATGATGAAATTTCCCTTTGAAGCCTTCATGCGCTTTTCCATCAATCACGGTTTGGTGCAGTTTCGCGATCGGCCGCAATGGCGCACCATTGCTGGTGGCTCGCAGAATTATGTGCGCAAGATCGTGCAGCATATTTCCGGCGAGCTTCATCTCAATCAGTCCATCTCCGCCCTTGTCCGCCGCCCCGGTTCGGTCACTCTGCGCACGCGACAGGGCCTTGAGAAGCGCTATGATCATGTGGTGCTCGCCTGCCATGCAGATCAGGCCCTGCAGATTCTGTCAGCCACAGAAGGCGATATTGATCAGGCCGAACGCGACACGCTGGCCGCTATACCCTATCACAAGAATCTTGCCATCCTGCACAAGGACCCGGCTCTGATGCCGCGCCGTCGCGCCGCATGGGCCAGTTGGAACTATATTCAGGACAGCGGCATCAAGGCCTCAGGCGATGATGGCGATCCCCGGCTCTGTGTCACCTACTGGATGAACAAGCTTCAGCCTCTGACCTGTGAGGACGATCTGTTCGTGACCCTCAATCCCATCGACCAACCGGCAGAGGGCAGCATCTTGCGTTCCCAGCTCTATCACCATCCGGTCTTTAACATGCAGGCCATAGAAGCCCAGAAGCATCTGTGGAAACTGCAGGGCAACCGACGGACATGGTTCTGCGGTGCCTATTTCGGTTATGGCTTCCATGAAGACGGCATTCAGGCAGGGCTCGCCGTGGCCGAACAGCTGGGCGGCATCAAGCGCCCATGGGCATTGGAAGAGCCCTCAAGCCGCATTCACGTCACCCCCGCAAAGACAACCAGAGACCACGCAAATGACGCGCCCCGCAAACTGGCGGTGGCAAAATGACAAAGAATGCTCCGTCCAAATTTGCTCCCGCGCCCTGCCTCTATGAGGGCGTCGTCACCCATATTCGCACTGGCGCGCTGGAGCATCGCCTCGCCTACAAGGTGACCTCGCTATTGCTGCCGCTTGATCAACTCAAGCAAATCGACCGGATATCGCCGCTTTTCTCGGTCAACCGCTTCAACCTGATCAGCTTTCATGAGGCGGATTATATCGAGCCACCATTCGACAGCCTGCAAGGCTATCTCGAACATCTGATCGAGCAATCCGGCGAATTCCCGATGGATGGAGAGCGCCCCACCCGCTTCGTGGTACTGACTTGCCCGCGCCTTCTGGGGCGGACATTCAATCCGCTGACCATCTTCTTTTGTTGCGACAGGGAGAACCGTCTTAAGGCCATTCTCTATCAGGTCAGCAACACATTCGGGCAAAGACATCACTATATCTACCGACTTGCCAACGACGAGAGCAATTTGTCACAGGATGCGCGATTAAGGCATGAAGGAAAAAAGATTTTCTATGTATCGCCCTTTCTGGACATAGCTGGAGAATACAGCTTTTCCATCCGCCTTCCACATGAAAAGCTTTCCTACCAGATAGGGCTCAGCGGCGGTCAACCTTCCGCGCTCATGGCCTCCTTCGTGGCACAAAAAAAGCCTTTCAACACTAGAAATCTGCTTTTGACTTTTGTTAGGCTAGTGCAGAGCGGATGGAAGATCCTCGCGGCCATACATCTCGAAGCCCTGAAACTATGGCGCAAGGGCGCTCCATTTTACAAGCGCCCCGCAGCGCCGTCCGAACCCGTTTCAGCTCTTCACCGCTCGAAATTTGGGAAAGGATTGCATCAATGAGTTTGCAGAAGAATATTTCGCATTCAGAATTTGATCGCTCTGGCTCCATGACAGAGTCTGCGCACCCCACGATGCAGGGACGCATCTGGCAGCATTTTCTCGGCCCCATTTTCTCCGGGCTGCATTATGGCCATGTGGAATTCATTCTCCCCTCCGGCGGCAAGCTTGCCTTTGGCTCTGGCAATGAAAAGGATCCCCGTGTACGGGTTCATATTCACCGCCACAGGACGCTCTGGAACATCCTGACCAAAGGCATGCTCGGGGTGGCAGAAAGCTTCATGTCCGCACATTGGAGCTGTGACAATCTGGCGAGACTGTTCGATCTCTGCCTCAAGAACCGCACGATCTACGACAATCTCTATGCCCATGGAAAACTGGCCCGCTGGATCGCCCATCTCAAGCATCTGACCCGCGCCAACAGCATCAGGGGCAGTCGCAAGAATATCTCCTTCCATTATGATTTGGGCAATGAATTCTATCAGCTCTGGCTCGATCCGACGATGACCTATTCATCGGCTTACCGGACCGCAGACAATGAGACGCTGGAACATTCCCAGATCCGCAAGCTGGACCGCGTGCTGGAATTGAGCAACGCCCGCCAAGGCGAAACGATCCTTGAGATCGGCTGCGGCTGGGGTGCCTTTGCCGAGCGCGCCGCCCATATCGGCTGCAAGGTGGAAGGGCTGACCCTGTCGACCGAACAGCTGGATTTTTCGCAGAAGCGAGCCAAGGCCAAGGGCTTTGACGAACTCGCCCGCTTTCATCTGCGCGACTATCGCCATGAGGCCGGTCAATATGACGCCATTGCTTCCATCGAGATGATAGAAGCGGTGGGAGAAGAGCATTGGCCAACCTATTTCAGACATCTGCACGACAATCTCCGCCCCGGAGGGCGGGCAGCGCTTCAGGCCATCACCATCGATGAAAATGGCTATGCCAGATATCGCAGCGGGGCGGATTTCATCCAGACTTTCATTTTCCCCGGTGGCATGCTGCCCACCGAGGATCATCTCGACCATCACGCCAGAAAGGCCGGTCTTGTCCCCGTCTTCAAGGAAACTTTCGCGCCCGATTATGCCAAGACACTGGCGCGCTGGAGCAAGGCTTTTCTGGCCCAGTGGCCGCAGATTGCCAAGCTTGGCTATGATGAACGCTTCAAGCGCATGTGGCTGTTTTATCTGGCCTATTGTGAGGCAGGCTTTGCCAACCGGACCATCAATGTGGGGCATTATTGCTACGAGCGCCCCACATAGCAGCCCCCCGCAGGCCAGACAGTTTACATTCATAACAACAAAGGCATGGAGATCAGACCTCCATGCCTTTTTGTTGGCTCAGATGCTCGCCTTTTGCCGGATTTTCCGGATCATCCAGCCGACAAGCGGTAGCCGGTCATAGAAATGGCGGCTGGCGTCCCAATAATCGAAATGGGCGCAAATCTTGCCGGCCCCGTTGAATCTGATCTCGCTCACTCCGCGCACTTTCCAGTCGCCAATATAGGCAACCGTACAGGAAAAATCCCACCGCATCAGGCAAAGGTCCGGATCATCGGACCATGCCAGATCAAGGATCTCGAAGCGGGGCTCTTTCACATCCTCGAACATCTTGTCGACAATGCGCTGGAAATTCTCCCGCCCTCGCACATCATTGAAGGGGTCGATGAAATGGATGTCATCGGCGATCAGGCCTTGCGCATCCTGCGTTGTTTCCGGGCTGAGCGTCTCGAAATATTGCGCATAAGCACGCGCCACACCAAGCCTTTTATCACTCGGAACAAACATCACAGCATCCTTCTCATGAGGCGGAAATAGAGACCATAGGGAAGACGGCGCAACAGCCTGAGCACAAGCACCAGACGCAAGGGAAAGGCTATTTCGAAAGCGCGCCCCTCAAGGCCCTTGGCGATGCGCTCTGCGGCATCTTGCGGGGACAGAAGAAACGGCATGGCAAAGCTGTTCTTCTCCGTCATCGGGGTGTCGACAAAGCCGGGATTGATCAATTGCAGCCGGATTCCCGCCGCATCAAATTCGGGCCTGATCGTTTCGCAAAGGCTGGCAAGCGCGGCCTTGGTCGGGCCATAAAGGGCGGCCAGTGGCAAGCCGCAATAGGAGGTGAGCGAGGCTACGATGGCAATCGAGCTGCCGCCCTTTGCCTTCAATCCCGGATAGAGCGCTTCAAGAACCGACACGGCACCAAGATAATTGACCTGCATATGTGCTTGGGCGGCTTTAAGGCTTAGTTGCTCTATGCCGCCGGGTTGATAAATGGCGGCACAATAGATGGTCAGATCCGGTAAGCCACCATTGGCCTCAAACCAGCGCACGGCACCAGAGACATCTTCCGGCCTGCCGACATCAAGCGGCAGAGCCCTGATCGCGGCGCATTCCTGCGCCAGCCCTTCGAGCTTTTCGATGCTGCGGGCACTGACGAAAATCTCCGGGCAGGAACGGGCAAGCAGCCGCGCCAGCTCCGCACCGATGCCCGAACTGGCACCGATGATCCAGACCCTGTTCCATAATCGCAAATGTTGGCTCATCCCGTTGCTTTCTCCTTTGTTAAGCAATACGGAATGACGGGCGCCTCAGATCACTTCCTCGCCTCGTGCAAAGCCTGTTTCTCCGCCGGTTGGTAAAGATCCCCTAGCCAACGAGAAGCTGTTTGAGCCGAAGCGCCTCAAATTCCACTTCCTTGACCCGATGCATGACGATATCGCGAATGGAAATGACCCCTTCCAGCACATCGCCATCCACCACCGGCATATGGCGGAAGCGTCCGTCGGTCATCCGCTTCATGACATCGCCCACCTTGTCGCCTTTCGAGCAGGTCTTGGGATTGGCGGTCATGAAATCCTTCACCGGACGGGACAGGGCCTCTTCTCCCAGATCGCCCGTAGCCCGAATGACATCGCGCTCGGAAACCACGCCCACCAGGCCGGCATTGGGGTCTACCACAGGCATATTGCCGATTTTGCGAACATTGAGTTCCGCAATCACAGAAGCAAGGCTGGCATTGACGGTCACCGAATATAAAACACCGTGCGCCTCTTCCAGAATATCCCCCACCGTCGTGTTGGAATAAGCCTTCTCGAAAGCGATATGCGCATCTTGCGACGCACTGCTGCGCTTGCTTTTTTGTTCGGCACGGGGGCCTTGGTAGGAACTTGGGGCTGCCATGTTATTTCTCCTGCACTCTCCTGCAATGCGCTCATCTTGTTGCGAGCAGCCTGACGAGGAATTTGGGTCTGTTCCACAAACCTAGCAAAGGCTGCGACATTCTGGCAATTAACCCTTCGCTTGATGCCCTTCAACACAAAGTGATCACCAGCCTCATCCGCCATCACCAAAAGCACATCAGGAAGCTGACGGTGACGGCTTTCACCCCGCAAGCAAAAGGCCCGCAACTTGGCGGGCCTTGGGGGAAATCCGGCAACAGTGGCGGGTCTTATCAACCGCTGCCGATAAGGATACCGGCTGCCAGCACCAGTGCGCCGCCCAGCACCACCTGAAAGGCAGCCCGCAGAAATGGCGTTTCCATATATTTATTCTGGATCCAGGCAATCGCCCACAATTCAAAGAAGACGATGACAACGGCGATAGCCGTCGCGGTCCAGAAGAAGGGAATAAGATAGGGCAACGCATGCCCAAGGCCACCGAGCATAGTCATCACGCCCGAGGCAATGCCGCGCTTCATCGGCGACCCACGCCCGGAAATCTTGCCGTCATCATGGGCAGCTTCGGTAAAGCCCATGGAAATACCGGCCCCGACAGCCGCCGAAAGACCGATCAGGAAGGTCTGCCAGGTATCCTGCGTTGCAAAGGCTGCGGCAAAGATCGGCGCGAGCGTCGATACCGATCCATCCATCAGACCGGCCAGCCCCGGCTGCACCCATGTCAAAACGAACTGCTTATGCTCATGGCTGGCTTCTTCATCCATGACATCGGAAGGGGTATGTTCATCATGCAGATCACGGGCGATGTCTTCATGCCCCTCTTCGGCCAGCGCGAGATCACCCAGCAACTTGCGGATATTGGCATCCGTTACCTGATCAATCGCAACGCGATAAAAGCGCGCCGACTGATCCTCCATCGCAATCGTCTCATTGCGAATCTTTTCCAGCGACAGCGATTTCATCAGCCAGTCGGGTTTGCGATCATAAAAGCCGCGCACATGTTCGCGCCGGATCAGCGGGATTGCATCGCCGAACTTGCTTTTGAACATCTCGATCAGATTGCAGCGGTGCTGATCCTCAACAGCTGCCATATCTTCGTAGATTTTTGCGGTTTGCGGATAATCCGCGCGCAGATGCTCGGCATAAGCCCGATAAATACGCGCATCATCCTCTTCAGAGGAAATAGCCAGCGCAAGCACTTCCCGCTCGGACAGCGAGTTGAAGGCGCGCTTGCTATTGGTAAAAAGAGACAAGACCATGAGGGATACCTAATTTTAGAATTGTTCTAAATATGATATCTAGAGCATTCACTTGTCAACTATATTAAACCCAAAACTTAAAATCGTAACGGTCATATTGCCACAGGGAAAAACGCCTAAGCGGAAACGCTATTTGAAAATGCTTCTTTCCTGCTCGACCAGTTGATAGAGAAAATCCGAAACCAGCTTGATCCGCCGCAGATGCCGTGTGCTCTCATGATAGACCACCCAATAGGCCCGATTGATTCTCTGTCGGGGCAGAATTTCAACCAGCCTGTCATCCTCCCGGGCGATGAAGCTATGCAGAATGCCGATGCCCAATCCGGCCCTCACCGCCTCTGTCTGCCCCAGCGCGCTGGAACATTCGAACTGCGCCTGATGCCCGCGCATCAATTCCGCCTGATAATTGAGAGAAGGCGAATAGATCAGATCTTCCACAAAGCCGATCAGGCGGTGCTGCCTGAAATCCTCCAGAGCCTCCGGAGCGCCATGACGCGCGATATAGCTGCGCGATGCATAGAAACCGAGACTGTAATCCACCAGTTTGCGCGCCACCAGACGCCCCTGTGATGGGCGTTCGACCGTAACCACGATGTCTGCCTCGCGCCGGTCCAGAGAAAAGGAACGGGGCACCGGCACCAGTTGCAAATTCAGATCCGGATATTGTTCCAGCAGCGGCGCAAGACGCGGCGCGAGAAAAGCCACCCCGAAACCGTCTGGTGCACCGATGCGGACGACGCCAGAAATGGCCGTATCTGCCGAGCCAATCGCGGCTCGTGCAGACATCATTTCCGTTTCCATGCGCTCGGCTGCCAGCAGAAAGCTCTCCCCTTCCTGCGTCAGGGAACAGCCTGTCGTATGGCGACTGAGCAGCTTGGCCTGCAACGCCTCCTCAAGCGAAGTCAAGCGACGGGCGACCGTGGCGTGATTGAGCCCCAGTCGCCGCGCCGCTTGCAGGATCTGCCCCGCGCGCGCCACAGCAAGAAATATCCGCACATCATCCCAGTTCATTCGTCATCCTGTCTCTCGGCTCAGGTCACATGGCGCTATAATATTTGCACAACGGATGAGATATTACGAGCGTTGATCTTTAATTTTTGTTGAGACAAAATGCTCGTCAACGACGATAAACTTGAATTTGGGAGGTCCCCATGACCCGCGAATATGGTCACTATATCAACGGCGCACATGTCGCTGGCACTTCTGGGCGTTTTGCAGACATCTACAATCCTGCGACGGGCGAGGTTCAGGCCAAAGTGGCATTGGCAAGCCCGGCCGAGCTGGACGCAGCAGTAAAGGCCGCAGCCGAGGCCCAGCCCGCATGGGCCGCCACCAACCCGCAGCGCCGCGCCCGCGTGATGATGAAATTCGGAGCCCTGATCAACGAGCATATGGAAGAGCTCGCAGAACTGGTCAGCCGCGAACATGGCAAGACCATCCCCGATGCCCGAGGCGACGTGCAGCGCGGCCTTGAAGTGGTCGAGGTCTGCATGGGGGCCCCGCATCTGCTCAAGGGTGAATATACCGACAATGGCGGACCAGGCATCGATCTCTATTCCATGCGCCAGCCCTTGGGCGTGGTCGCAGGCATTGCGCCCTTCAACTTTCCGGCCATGATCCCGCTCTGGCAGATGGCCCCGGCGCTGGTCTGCGGCAATGCCATGATCCTCAAACCATCCGAGCGCGTTCCCTCCACGTCCTTCCGTCTGGCCGAACTGCTCAAGGAAGCAGGGCTGCCCGATGGCGTCTTGCAGATTATCAATGGCGACAAGCAAGCCGTAGACGCCATTCTGGACAATGAAACCATCGCGGGCGTCGGCTTTGTCGGTTCCACCCCGATCGCGCAATATATCTATGGCCGCGCAGCCACCAATGGCAAACGCGCCCAATGCTTCGGTGGGGCCAAGAATCACATGATCATCATGCCCGATGCCGATCTTGAAAAAGCGGCAGACGCGCTGATCGGTGCCAGCTACGGCGCGGCGGGAGAACGCTGCATGGCGGTATCCGTTGCCGTTCCTGTCGGCCAGAAAACCGCAGATGCCCTGACAGAGAAACTTGTCGCCCGGATCGAAAAACTCAAGGTCGGGGCCTACACACAGGGCGAAGATATCGATTATGGACCAGTCATCACCGAGCAGGCAAAGGCCCGCATTCTCGGCCTGATCAACAGTGGTATTGATCAGGGTGCCGAGCTGGTCGTCGATGGCCGCAGCTTCTCTCTGGCAGGCTTTGAAAATGGCTTCTTTGTCGGGCCAAGCCTGTTTGACAGGGTTACCCCCGAGATGGATATCTACAAGGAGGAAATCTTCGGCCCCGTTCTGTGTCAGGTGCGCACCGATTCCTACGAGGAAGCCCTGAAACTGGTCATGGACAATGCCTATGGCAATGGCACCGCCATCTATACCGCAGATGGCGACACCGCCCGCGATTTTGCCCATCGGGTCAATGTCGGCATGGTCGGCATCAATTTCCCGATTCCCGTACCGCTCAGCTATTTCACCTTCGGCGGCTGGAAAAAATCCTCCTTCGGCGATCTCAACCAATATGGACCGGACGCCTTCCGCTTCTATACCAAGACCAAGACCGTTACCGCGCGCTGGTTCTCGGGCATCAAGGAAGGTGGCGAATTCCATTTCAAGGCGATGGACTAGCCCAAACCGCCCTCAGCCTCTTTACAAACAGGCTGCAAAGGCTCTATATGCCAGACAGGAAACAGACCGTCGCCCTTTTAAAGCGGCGGTTTTTCTTTGGCTGGAGAAGAACAGCCTTCTTTTCTCGCCTCCTCCCCCTATGTCTGATAGTGTAGTCAGCACTGAATAGAGCCTGAGCAGAGCATGACCTCCGAATCCTTCATTCCCGATATCCTTGTCATCGGCGGTGCCCATATCGACCGCATCGGTCGTTCGTCCGCGCGGCTGGAAGCGGGACAATCCAATCCGGGCATTCTGACAAGAAATGTCGGCGGCGTTGCCGGCAACATCGCCAGATGCCTTGCCAAACTCAACTGGGCGGTGGCGCTGTCGACCATCACCGGCAAGGATGACGATGCAGAATTGCTCCGGCAACAATTGCTTGAGGCCCGGATCGACACCTCCCTGTTATGGTCGCACGCATCCAGCCGTAGCGCCTCCTACACGGCGATAGAAGATACCGACGGCTCGCTGGTGGCCGCGATTGCCGATATGGGAATTTATGATTCCTATCCGGTGGATAGAATAAGCGACATCATGGATGTCTTTCCCTCCCCGGCAAGCATTGTCGCCGACACCAATCTGCCGCCATCCGTGCTGGAAATGCTGGCCAAGAGCAAGGGCGGCCATCAACTGGTCGTAAGCGCCGTTTCCGGCCCCAAAGCCAATCGCGCCAGAAGCATCCTTTGTGACATTGACCTGCTCTTCTGCAACGAGGCAGAAGCCGCAATTCTGGCAGACGAATATGCCGATCTGCCTGCCCTGCCGGAAATCCTGATGGATGCCGGTGTCAAATCGGGCATCATCACCAAAGGTAATGCAGGCCTTACCGCTTGGCAGGGTGGGAAGAGCTGGTCTCTGCCTGCCCCACCGGTGAAGGTCAAATCATCCAATGGCGCAGGCGACACACTCACCGCCTGCGTTCTGCATGCTCTGTTGCTCAAGGTGCCCTTCGAAAAGGCCCTTTCCTACGGCATGGCAGGCGCAAGCCTCAGCCTTATGAGTGAACAGGCTGTCCCGGACATTTTGAATCGCGTCGTGCTGGACGCCTGCATTGCAGACATCCCCCAAAGCTGAAATGCAGCCGCTGCCAGCAAGCACGCCCCTGAACACCAAGAGAGAAGCAGAAAGCCCATTGAACCATGAGCATTGATATCTCCACCTTGCCCATCATCTATAGCGAAGAAGTCGCCTCTGCCCGCGCAGCAGGCACCCCCATCGTGGCGCTGGAATCCACCATCATCACCCATGGCATGCCCTATCCGGAAAATGTCACCACGGCACTCGACGTGGAAGCCATCATCCGCCAGGAAGGGGCCTGTCCGGCCACCATCGCCATTATCGATGGCGTCATCAATGTCGGCCTGACACGCGAGCAGATCGAAGCTCTGGCCCAGCGCGACGACATTCTCAAGCTGTCCCGCGCTGACCTTGCCTATGCGCTCGTTGCAGGCAAAAGCGGCTCGACCACCGTCGCCGCAACCATGATCTGCGCCTCTCTTGCCGGCATTGCCACCTTTGCCACCGGCGGCATTGGCGGCGTGCATCGCGGCGCAGAAGAGAGCTTTGATATCTCTGCCGACTTGCAGGAACTGGCCAAGACCCCGGTCATGGTGATTTCCGCAGGCGTCAAGGCCCTGCTCGACATTCCCAAGACGCTAGAGGTTCTGGAAACCCTCGGCGTGCCTGTGGTCGGTGTCGGCACGGACGAATTCCCCGCCTTCTGGTCACGGGAAAGCGGCTTTGCCTGCCCGCTGCGTCTGGACGAACCAAAGGACATCGCGGCCCTTTACTCCATGCGCAAGTCGCTTGGCCTTGAAGGCGGCATGATCATCGCAAATCCGGTGCCAGAAGCAGAAGAAATTCCACGCAACGAAATGGAAACCTTCATCCTTGAAGCCATCAGCGAAGCCAACAGGCGCAGCGTTACGGGCAAGGAAGTCACCCCCTTCGTGCTCTCGCGCATCAAGGATCTGACCGATGGCGATAGCCTTGTGACCAACATCGCACTGGTCAAGAACAACGCCCGCCTGGCAGCACAAATCGCCAAGGCGCTGTAAAGCCGCCTTCAGCAGAGCGCAGTCAAATGCGACGCTGTGAAGGAAGCATGAAGAATATAAAAAGACCGCCGGTCTCAGGAACGGCGGGCTTTTTTATCATCTATCCATTTTGAGGATCTGCCACATCATGCGCCTCCTCAATCATCCAGCATTTCCTTGATCTTGGTTGCCAGCTGCTTGAGAGAGAATGGTTTTGGCAGGAAGCCGAATTCTTCATTGTCAGGCAGATTCTTGCGGAATGCCTCCTCGGCATAACCGGACATGAAAATGACCTTCAGCTCCGGCTTGAGCTTGCGCAATTCACCCAGCATGGTCGGACCGTCCATCTCCGGCATGACCACATCAGAGACCACAAGATCAAGTGGCTCGTCGATCTCATGGATCAATTCAAGCGCTTCAGCGCCGGAACCGGCCTCATAGACCTGATAGCCACGTGACGCCAGTGCACGCGCTGCAAAGGCCCGAACGGCCTCCTCATCCTCAACCAGAAGGATTGTGGCGCTACCGGTCAGATCGGTAATGGCAGGCGGAGCATCATTGGCTGCATCGCCATTATCCTTTTCGGCACCGACTGTCTGCCCTTGTTCATCCGCGCCATCGCCAACCTCTGCGTCTATGACCTCGGGCTTGGCCACTTCCACAAAGCGCGGCAGGAAGATGCGGAAAGTGGTTCCCTCGCCCATCTCGCTTTCAAGGAAGATGAAGCCCCCCGTCTGCTTGATGATGCCGTAAACCGTGGACAGGCCAAGGCCGGTGCCCTTGCCAACATCCTTGGTCGAGAAGAAGGGCTCGAAAATCTTGTCGCGGATATCTGCCGGAATGCCCGTACCGCTATCGACCACTTCCAGCAGCACATAGTCAGCAGCTTCAAGCTGCTTGTATGGCATTTCGGCCGCTTCGCGCATTTCCAGATTGCGGGTCTGGATCGTCAGATGGCCACCATCGGCCATCGCGTCTCTTGCATTCACCGCCAGATTGACGATCACCTGTTCCAGCTGGTTAAGGTCGGCCTTGACGGGCCACAGATCGCGCCCGTGAACCAGATCCAGATCCACCTTTTCACCCAGCAGGCGATCAAGAAGAATGGACAGATCCGCCAGCACATCGCCAAGAGCCAACACCTGCGGCCGCAGGGTCTGGCGACGCGAGAAGGCCAGCAACTGGCGCACCAGAGAGGCCGCACGGTTGGCATTCTGCTTGATATTCATGATGTCCTGGAATGCAGGATCGCTTGGCCGATGGCTGGTCAGGAGCAGATCGGAGAAGCCGATAATGGCAGTCAGCACGTTGTTGAAGTCATGGGCCACGCCGCCAGCCAACTGGCCGACAGCCTGCATTTTCTGGCTTTGCGAGAATTGCTCTTCCAGAGCGCGTTGCTCGGTCGTCTCCAGCGCATAGACAATGATCTGCTCGTCGTCTCCTTCGCTGTCCTCAACGCCGGAGAGGAAAAAGCGCACGGTGCGATTCTTGTCTTCGGCAAGCTGGCACTCGACGGGCAGAATGCTGCTCTTGCCCTGTAAGGCCTGCTCGAAAGCCGAGACGAGATTGCTCTTGTCTTTCTCAGCCACCAGATTGAGAATCGATGGCCGATTGTCCCCTTCAGCCCCATCTTCCCGATCCAGTCCGGTATCAACAGGCACCTCGGCCTTGAACATACGGGCAAAGGGCGCATTGGTCCGCAAGACCCGGCCCTCGCCGGTCAACGCGGCAATGGCGATCGGTGTATTGTTGAAGAAGCGGGCAAAACGTACCTCGGCAACACGCAGCTCCTCGGAAATATCCTCGCCGGGGCTGCGGTTGAGCACCAGCGTGCGCGACGCCCCCGGTGTCCCGTCAGACGCCATCGGCACGCGATGCATCAGGCGAACAGGCAGGCTCTGACCGTTGCGCTTGACCAGATCCAGATCGATCATCTCGGTCTTCGGCGTTCTTGGAGCGCTGTTGGCTGCCTCAAGCAAAGCGGTGCCATCGCCGGGCACCAATTCACTGAGATTGAGCTGACGCGGCTCGAACTGTGCCAGATCATAACCGAGCCAGTCGGCCAGCGTGGCATTCATGTAAATCACCCGTCCATCCGGCTCGGCAGAAAAGAACCCGGCCGGGGCATGATCAAGATAATTGATCGCCAGCTGCAATTCCTGAAAGATATTCTCCTGCCGCTCACGGTCGCGGGTGATGTCGCTGACCTGCCAGACATAGAGATCCTCGACCTTGCCGCTGACACCGATATCCTGCATGGTGCGCACCCGGATGCGATACCATCTGGCATGGGGATCATCATCCTCATCCACCGCCCCGCTGGGAGCACGGAAAAGACGGAATTCCTCCAGCGCAGGACGACCGGCCCGCACCGCTTCCGACAGACGATAGATCGCCTCGGCGGCATCGGGTTCGCCAGCAAAGCTGCGTTCGATGGAGCGAATGGCACCGGCATCCGCTGCGCCGGTCAGTCGGGCATATTCGGTATTGGCATAGACCAGCCTGTCCTTGCGGTCACAAACCAGAATGCCCTCTTTCATGCTATCCACAAATTGCCGGGTCAAATGAGGCGCCGGAGCCGGATTGCCCAACTGGATCAGCCCGACGGCGAAACCCAGAAGCGAAAGGATTCCCAGCCCGGCCAGAATACTCAGAAAGGTCAGTTGGATCTGTCCGCCGATCTGCCCCTTGAAAAGCACCAGGGCAACAGCGCCGCCAACAAGAATAAAAGCGATCAATATCAGCCACTTGATACTTCCAGGTCGTTCACTGTGATCGATCATGGCTGGTTCCATGTTTTTCTGACCTGTCAGCTTGCCCATCTATGCTGTCCCTGCCTTGCTTGGCGGCTATGCCTTCTAGAATCGTTGGTCACCAAATTGCCTGAAAACTTCAGTTGCGGCTAGACCAACTTGACCTATTTTTCAGTTTCATGATGTAACTAATCACTTCTGCAACAGCTTTATAGTGCTCCTCGGGAACCTCGTCATCGATTTCCACCGTCGCATAGAGCGCACGGGTCAGAGGCGGATTCTCGATGATGGGAATATTATGCTCGCGGGCAATTTCCCGAATGCGCATGGCGGAATCATCAATGCCCTTTGCCACACAGACAGGGGCACGCATGCTGGTAGACTCATATTTCAGCGCCACCGAATAATGGGTCGGGTTGGTCAGCACCACAGAAGCTTCGGGAACGGCGGCCATCATGCGTCTGCGGCTGCGCTCCATGCGCACCTGCCGCAGCTTGGCCTTGATCATCGGATCACCTTCCTGTTGCTTGAACTCTTCCTTGATCTCGCGCACGGTCATTTTCTGCTTCTCATACCAGCGATTGCGCTGATAGAGAAAATCGATGCCCGCCACAACGGCCATGAACAGGATCACGCCGAACACCAGCTTGAGCGCCAATCCCTGAACAAGCGGCAGCAATTCCAGAGGCTCCAGCCCGATCACCACATCCAGCTTGTCACGCTCGGGATAGAGCAACACCCAGAACAGCGTGCTGACGACACTGAGCTTGAGAAGGCCCTTGACGAAATTGACAAGGCTTTCCTTTGAAAACAGGCGTTTGAAGCCCCCCATCGGACTGACTTTGGACAGCTTCGGGGTAATCGGCTCGGTCGTGAACACGAATCTGTGCTGAATGACATTGCCAATAACCGCAAGCACGACCAACGCCAGCATTGGCAGAATGAGAATGCCAAGCATCGCATATCCGGTCTTGGCCCAGACCTGGGCAAGCAGGGAGCCATTGATCGAAAGTTCGGAGGAATGCTCGATGAAACCGCGCATATTGGTCAAGACGCCTCTGGAGATATAGCCGCCCAGAATAGCCACGACCAGCCCGGTCCCCATCATGGAGAACCAGGCGGAAACTTCCTGACTCTTGGCCACATCGCCTTTCTTTATCGCGTCATCAAGACGCTTTTGCGTGGGCTCTTCCGACTTTTCTGCATCATCATTTTCATCGGCCATGACAGTCTCCTAATCCTGTCTTTCCAATGGGATATTGGCTCAGCGCACAATGAAGTTGCCGAGCACATCCTCGATATGTCCAAGATACCAGGTCATCATGGTAAACAAGAGGACCATCAACAAAAGCAAACCGACGAAAATGTTGGCCGGCATTGCCAGAAAATAAACCTGTAATTGTGGCATCAAGCGGGAAAGCAACCCTAGCGCAAACTGGAAAATCAATCCATAGACGATGAAGGGCGAAGAAAGCTTGATGCCGATGACAAAGGATTGCGCCAGAATATCCGTCGCATATTGCGCGATATCGCCGATCTGGATCGCCTGATTGACCGGAAACAGCTGATAGCTGTCATACATTGCCGCAATCATCAGATAATGCAGATTGGTTACAAAGATCATGGTCACGGCCAGCATGCTCAGAAAGGTACCGATCTGCACCGTCTGCTGCCCGCTCGAGGGGTCAGACCCCATCGCGAAACTCAGCCCCATCTGAAAGGCAATCGTTGTTGCCGCGATCTGCAATGCCGCCATGACCAGCTTGACCGACATGCCGATCAACACGGCAACGACGATCTCCCGCGCCATGGCAACGAGAATTCCCGCCAGATTGGCAGGTACGGTGCCATAATAGCCCGAGACCATCGGATAAAGCAGCAGAGCGGTCATCAGCGCCAGCACCAGCCTCAGGCGCGTTGAAACAGCCTGCTCGGAGAAAGCCGGCAGCAACATGAACAAGGTGCCGATTCGCGCAAAAATCAGCATGAAGATATAGGCAGTTTCAGGAAGGAAATCGACGAGCATGATTCATTCGCACCGACCGCATCTCTGGCAAAGAGATGTCAGCCCGAAATGGCACGCTCCATCAGCATTCGCATATAGCCGCTAAGGGTCGCCCCGAAAAAGGGCATCGTAATGAGGATGGTCAGAAAAATGGCGATGATCTTGGGCACGAAGACCAGTGTCATTTCCTGAATTTGCGTAAGCGCCTGAAAAAGAGCGATCACGACACCGATCACAAGCCCCACGACCATGGGAGGCGACGCGATCTTGATCAGCACCCAAACGCCCTCTCGCGCGATATCAAGCATTTCCGGACCGGTCATTTCCAATCTCCATCAGTTCAAACGCGAGACAACCGATCCGATCAATGCTCAAGAAGAGAAAAGCCCTGCCCGTCTCTAGATTGGCATCTGCATGATCGATTCATAAGAAGAAATCACGCGATCCCGGATGGATACCATCGTTTCCAGCGCCACTTCGGTCTCAGCAACCGCAGTCACGACATCAACCACATCAGCCTTGCCATTGATCATGGATTTGGCATTGGTCTCTGCAAGGTCGCCCTTGTTCAGCACCCCCTGAACACCATCCTTCACCATGGCACCGAAATCGGGCTTGGCATCGGCGGCATTTTGCAAGGAAGGCCCCGACTGTGTCTGATTCGTCAGCTGTTGTGCCAGATTATAAGCGTTTGCTGCACTCAAGGAAGTATTAATCATCGGTTAACTCGTCGGGCCAGCTTCGGCCAATAGGGGTTGGTATCGACTTGAAACGGCATCAGGCTTTAAGGATTTCGAGGGTCTTGGTGACCATATCCCGTGTTGCCGTGATGACGTTCAGGTTGGCCTGATAGCTTCTCTGGGCCTGTTGAAGATCTGTTACTTCCATCAGGCTGTTAACGTTGGGAAGCTTCACATAGCCCTGCTCGTTGGCTGCCGGGTTGCCCGGATCATACTGCTCGCGGAAATCCGACTTGTCGGGCAGCACCCGTCCCATTTCGACCAGATTGGCTTCCACTTCCTTGTCAAAGCGCGAGCGAAAGGACGGGATCTGGCGCCGATAGGGATCCCCTCCCGGCTCCCGCGACGTGGAATCCGAGTTGGCGATATTCTCCGAGATCACACGCATACGCCCGCTTTGCGCATGCAGTCCGGAAGCGGCAATCATGATTGATTTCAGAAAATCCATCGCGTCTTCTTCCTTTCCTTTCATAAACGCCAGAAGCTTCTGCATCTCTGGCGGGCTTAATAACTCAGGCAGCTTTTGCGCATTCCGCGCTGGCCAGCAGGGGCAAGCAGTTCTCAGCTTTTCCTCACGGCGGTGCGCAGCATGCCAAGCCCCTTGGTATAGAGGCTGGCAACGGCCTGATAATCCATCTGGTTGGCGGTCACCTTCATCATCTGCTCTTCGAGATTCACGTTGTTCCCCGACGGGGTGACTTCAAACCCATCCATATCCTTGCCGACCAGATTCCCGTCCGGGAAAATGGCCCTGCCCTGAAGATGCAGCCGGTTGGTCTGTTGCGTTTGCAAGCCACCGGTCTTGTTGATCTTGAGGATGCTGTCAAAGTCGAGCGGCGCCAGATCCTTCGCGCTATAGTCGGGACTATCGGCATTGGCGATATTCTCGGCCAGAACACGTTGCCTCGTCTGATGCCAATGCATCTTGGAACGAAGCATGGAAAATAATTTGAGATCTCCTAGTGCCAAGGGTCCGCCTCGTGAATTTGCGTGAGCAGCAATGAGAAGCGTTGCTTCCATCAACCGTTGCGGCAAATTTTGCCTATCAAATGGTTAACAAGTCGTTAACGATTACTTTGATGAAAGAATAATTGGCAGAAGTCTGCGTCTTTAGTTAAATTTCACAAGAGGTAAAATTTGCATTTTGCATATAAAAACCGCGAAAAATATTTCAATATCGTTAAAATGTTCTGTGAGATTCAGATTCGCAAGAGGCAGTTCTTCCCATCCCGTTGGTTACGGAAGGACCGGATCTGAATAGAGTGTAAGAGTGAATGAAGTAAAACAAGATTGGAAACCCTATGTTGAGCATTGAAAGCGGCGTGCTTGTTCAGGTCCTGATCGGCTTTGGCGTGATCCTGATCCTCATCTTTCTTCTGACATGGATCATGAAAAAGCTGAATCTCGTATCAGCGCGCATAGCCAGACAGGGGGAAGATCCAAGGCTCTCCATCAAGGAAGTCATCGCGATCGATCACAAGCGTCGATTGCTGCTGGTGCAGCGCGACAATATCGAGCATCTGTTGCTCATTGGCGGCGAATCCGACCTGCTGGTCGAGCATCACATCCCGCCCCAACCGGCCCATCAGCATCCCGGCATGGGACCAATGCAGGCGCAAAGCCAGCCGCCGATGAATGCCCCCCAGCCGCAACCGGCTCCCGCAAGGGCGACAGCGCCGCGCGCACAATCTGCGATGCCACAGGCTCCAGCCCCACAGGCTCCCGGCCTTCAGCATCAGCCGATGCAGCCCCCGATGGCAGAAATGGGGACGCAGGCGCAACGCCCTTTTGAAACCCAGCACAGGCATTCCGCTCCAGCGCCCATGCCGCATCAGCAAGAACGGCATGATCGCCCCGACCCGCTGGCCAGAGATCCACGCGCCTATCGCGAGGCCGCAGCACCGCAACGCTCCGGAATGACCGAGGCGAGACGCGAGCCCACAACAACTGGCATGACTTCAGGCCTGACTTCAGGAATGGCTTCAGGAATGGCGGCAAGCATGCCCCCTGCCCCGCGCCAGACGCAACCGGCTCAATCTCAGGAAAGATCCGTCAGCGAAACAGCCTCAGGCCGCAGCGCTTCAGGCCGGTGGCAATCGGAACCGGCAGCAAGGCCCCATTCCAGACCGCAACCCGAACCCCGCACTGAAGCCGTCATGCCTTCCGCCTCTTCTTACACACAGAAGACCGATCCACATCCTTCTGTCACTCCCGAAGAAGCAAACAAACCGAAGGCGCGATCCGAAAAAAATGATCATGGTGCGGCCATTGCAAAGCCTGAAGGGCAAGACCCATCGCACTCCCGCCCGGCCTCGACAAGCGGCGACAAAGACCACAAGCTTCCGCCTCAGGGTGAGCCGCACGTAACTGCGCCGGAGACCGAAGGAAAACACCATACGGAACAGGTGCCCTCACCACAGAAGGAGCAGGCTCCGGCTAGAGGACAATCTGCACCTGAACATGGAACGGCACAGACGAAGGCACAGAGCCCAACTCAGGCTCCAACGCAGACACCAATGCAGGGCGACATGCCAGAGCAGCATCCGCACCCCGAAGCTGGCGCTGACGCCGCTCAGGCGCATCCTGAAGAGGCACAGTCCCAGCCAGCAGAGCTCAAGCCGCTTTCTGAATCAGCTTCCTATGATGATGAAATCAACCGGCTGCTGAATGAGCTTTCGAGCGAAATCAAAAAATGATCTCAACAAGCTCGAAAGATTCGGCTGACGACATGAAGACCCAAAAGGCAAGGATGCCCTGGCGCAGGATTGGCTGGCTGGCTGCATTTGGCTGTGCGAGCATGGTTTTCTGCTTCACGGTCCTGTTCACCCATCCGGCCCTCGCCCAGCAGATGACGATCGGCTTTGGTGACGATCTGACATTGACAGAGCGCGCCGTGCAGTTGGTCGCCCTGATCACGGTTCTCTCGCTCGCCCCCTCGATCCTGATCATGGTGACATCCTTCACCCGGATCATCGTCGTCCTGTCTCTGCTGCGCTCGGCACTGGGCTTGCAGACATCGCCGCCCAACACCGTGATGGTCAGTCTGGCGCTGTTCCTGACGGCCTTCATCATGGCCCCAACCTTTCAGGAAGCCTACAATACCGGCATCCAGCCACTGGTCGAGGGCACGATTGAGCCTGCGGAGGCATTTGATCTGACAACCAAGCCTTTTCACCTCTTCATGCGCCGCCATGTGAGGGAGCAGGATCTGGCCCTTTTTCTTGATATGGCCAATCAGGAAGCACCTGAAACCCCCGAGGATCTGAGTCTGCGCGTGCTGGTCCCCGCCTTCATGATCTCCGAATTGAGGCGTGGTTTCGAAATCGGCTTCCTGATCTATCTGCCCTTCATCATCATCGATCTGGTCGTGGCTTCCATTCTCATGTCGATGGGTATGATGATGCTTCCTCCTGTCGTGATCTCTCTGCCATTCAAGCTGATTTTCTTCGTGTTGATTGACGGCTGGAATCTGATCACGGGGTCTCTGGTAAAAAGCTTTCTTGGCACCTGAAGCCTAAGGCTCAGAACCGGGCGGAGCTTGATCCGGCCCCAATTTTGCGGCGGCGCGTTGATCCATCAGCGCGCCGCCTTTATTTCAAGCACAGAGCGAATTGGCAAAGATCGAGTCCGGAAGAAAAGACCGGGGCAGATCAAACCTGAGGATTGTTCGGGTTATTGGCAGGATTGTTGACCGCACCGCCGCCATTGGCGGGTGCCTGCTCGGCCATATTCCCGCCAGCATCACCATTGGGCTGCAAATAACGGGTCCGATATTCTTGCAGGAACCGCTCCATGGTGCTGATACCGGCAATCTCCTGCGCGATAGCCTGAAACTCTTGTCCATTGCGCTGTTCAATGGGCAATGTGACCACGTCAAAGGCCCCGGAAACCGGCGTATCCGACATCATCTTGGCATATTTCCGCCGCAGGCGATCCAGTCCCAGACGATCATCCGACAGGGTATAGGCAATACCGGCCCGCAGAATATTGGTCTGCTCTTCCTTGTCCAGAGGATCGGGAACACTCCAGCGGTCACCCATCATTTGCTCGATCTGCTCTGCCACATCCTGCCAGCGCTTGGAACGCCACAGAATGTCAGCCCGCAATTGCTCCACATCGCTCCCTTGCAGCTGCTTGATCAATTCAAGCGCCAGATCCACCTTGTTCAGTTCCGCCAGAGCCTTGGCCTCGACAAGGCGTCTCTGCCGTTCCAGAGACAGGGGCAACTGCGACTGTCTGGTTCTGCGCAACACATCAAGCGCCATATTGGGTTTGCGGTCGAGAAGATAGATCACGGCCAGATCAGCTGCGATCTGCGAGCGGGCCGCCCCCTTCAGGCGATTATCCACCTGATGCTTGAGCAATTCCTCGGCCCTGTCCAGCAGATCCACTTCCACAAGCTTGTCGGCAAGCCGACGCACCATTTCATCACCCCGCCGCCCCACTGGCGTCAACTCGCGGAAATCATAATAGAGCGACAGCGCCTTGATGGCCGAAAGCTCATCAACCTTGCCATCCAGAAACAGCGAAGAAAAGACGCCGTTCATTTCTTCCTGCAATACACGGGTCACATCGGAGGCGGCATTCGAGCTGGTCGCCGCCTTCAGGGTTTCGAATGCATTGCGATATTCGCCCTTGTCCACATAGAGATGGGCAAGGGTTCGAAGGGCGTTGAGTTCGACCTCGTCGCCACGCCAGATGGTGGTCAGGCCTTCCAGCTCATCAATGGCTTGATCATTGGAAATCTGGTTTTCCTGATTCTTGAGCTTGATCTCCTGTAACCAGGCATCGGTCGAAATAGGCAGAAAATTGGTATCGCGCGCCGTCTTGAAAGCTTCCAGCGCCTCGGCGGAATTGTTGCGCGCCACATCGATCTTGCCACGCAGAAGATTGTAACGGGCAACCCCTTCCTGATTCAGATAGGCCGGGTTCACCTCGGCAAGCGATGCCGAAGCGTCACCGAACTGTTGATCCAGCAAGGCGATTTCCACCCCGTCGAGCAGCATCATGTTGCGCACCTGCATGCTGTAATCCTGCGCAACGGTAGAAGCCAGATCAAGCGCATCCTCGGCCTCGCGCCAGCGCCCGGAGCGGGCAGCTGCCAGACCGCGCCAGACAGATGCGTCCGCGTCATTGTCAAATTCGGGATGGTTCAGACGACGAAAAGCAGAATCGGGCCGCCCGGCAAACAGTTCCGCGGCGGCAAAAAGGGTCCGGAAACCACGCCCGCGCGCAAATTCAGGCGCAGACGCCTCGATGATCTGCAAATGCCCCAAGGATTCCGTGGCATAGCCATTGGCCAGCAGCAGCTTGGCCAGCGCCATTTCGCTCTGGATCGCCATGATATCATCAAACTGAGATACCTTCGCTTCCAGAGCCTGACGTTCCCGCGTAAAAATCGCCGGAGTGGAGGCTATCAGCTCATCCAGATTGAGATAGGTTTCGCGCACCTGGCCATTGCTCGTGGAAAGACCACTCAGATCCACTTTTGCCGATCCCGAATTGGAGAGGATCAGCCCCTTGCTCGAACTGATATAGACAAAACCACCGTCGCGAGCGACTTGCAGATCATCCACCTTTTCGGTCACGGCGATGCCATGGGCCGATATGAGGGTGGAGAAATCAACCAGTTCCTGCGATTTCACAAAACCGCGCGCCGGCCCCAGACCGGTCACCACATGAAGATTCTCGCCCGTTCCGGGATCGCGCAGCTTGAGAATGCTGCCAACCCCTTCGAACTTGACCCGCATGGCGTCTCGACCACCGCTGATCTTGGTGCGTGCCATATGAAGCGGCTTGGTGGGCTCGACAACCATGTCGCCAATGGTCAGCAACCAGCCATAACCCTCAGGGGAGAATGTCACCAGACGGGAATTCTTGAGCGGTATGCGCAAAACAGCCGTCCGCCCCGAACGCCACACCTCCAGGTCGTCTGCAATCGAAGCCAATTGCGTCCGGGCAGCAGAAACGTCAAGCCCCAGTGCAGTGTCAAACACCGCCCAGATAACACCGCTCTTTTTGAAAACAGCTGATGGTGTAGGGTCTCTGAAAGGGAAATACAGCCGAACCGAGCGGCCGAAAGCCTTGGCCTCGACAGGCAACATCTGCGCTGTCAAATCCGGCACCACCCCGGTCATGCGTTCCGCATTGGGGGCAGCGGTGGTCTCGTCACCAACAGACGGGGCATTTTGCAGATCCGGCGCTGTCTCTGTCTGCTCCATTGGCAGCTCCTGCTGCCGCGTTGTCTCCATCGCAGCAAGCTCAGGTGCAGGCACCGGCACCGTTGGCGCAGAAGCTTCGGCCACCGCAGGCTGACTGGTGGCAACCGCCGTTCCATTCTGTGTTGACGGAGCATTGCCAGCCTGTTCAGAAGCCGCTGTCGGAGGAATGGCCAGATATCGATTGTCGGCACCATTGCTCAACGCCGCATTTTGCAAGTTGGGGTCAGCCCCATCGGCTCCGACAGCGGGCGCATTGGGATCAATCGGCTCCGTCACCTGAGAATTGGCAAAGAGCGCATTGCTCTGGTCTTCGCCGTTGGGGCCGGGCCCCAGAATGATGTCGCTCACGCCGGCATTGGCATCACTTGCCCACTCGCTGGCACTGCCGATACGGTTGTTGCCAGCCAATCCGTCATTGCCGGAAGTCTCCTCCCCTCCAACGCCATTTGCCACCAAAACACCGGTATCACCGGCTGTTGAAACCGCGCGGGTAATGCTCTCTTCAGCACCCTTGGTCTGAAACAGCTGCTTGTCACCGGTGATGTCGACCACATAGGAGTCATCTTCCCGGAAGGCGCGCACATCCGAGGTCGGCGCGACAAGAATCTTGAACTGGGTGCCAACCCCTTCATAGGAGACAGAAATATCGCTGATAAGCGGGGGCAATTCGGCGCGCAGCTTGGAAAGATCCACATCCGTTTTGTGATTGAACAGAACCCGCACCTCCTGCCCCTGCCGCTCGAAGGTGGAGTCAAAAGGAATATTCCAGATAAAGGCAACGCGCGTGAATGTGGGGTGATCCCCGATTCTGAGATCAAGCTTTGGCCGCACCCGAGAGCCCTGATTTGCCTGTTCGAGAGATTTTGCCAACCGCAGGGCCTCTTCGGCGCGCTTGGCCAGCTCGCGCACCACCTCTGGCGGCAATGGTGGCGGCAGCCCCTGCCAACTGGTCGGCAATATGTCGATATAGAGCCGCTCGCCAGCTTCCATCGTATTGATGCGCACATCGGATTTGAGCGCGATGCGAATGCCCTTGCCATCCGGGTCAAGCCGCGCAACGGTCACATAATCAGGCAGAATGGAAGGCAGGGTCGTAACAGGGGTCGAATTGACCGCTTCATCAAAGCGGATGACAAAAATGCTGTTTTCCTGTTTGATCGAATAGCCAGGCAGCAGATTCCTGCCGACAAAGTTGAGGATGATCCGGGCAAAACCCTCTTCCTTGGTCGTGACAATCTCCAGCTCGCCGTTGGGTGAACCGCTGCTACCATCACCCTGTTGGGCAATCGACGCCGAACCCGTAGCGAAAAGCAACAACAGCAACAAGCCCAGCAGGGATGCAGCCTTGCGGACAGACGCGAAGCCCTCGGCCATGACCGAGTGGCAAATCCGCCTCCATTCCAACGCAAACTGCCGAGCCATGTCCGCCATAAAAGCTCTCCGGATCCCCATGTCACTTGTTCATTCTGCAGGAATACACCTCCAGAAGCCTCTGCATGAAGATCAAACTAGATGAAAATGCTTTCCCGCTAATTACCAAAGCCATTAAAGACAAAGCATATCTGACCAAATACTAGTTGCCGATCTGGGGCAACTGATCCATCGACATGGACTGAACCTTCTGATCAAGAGAATTGCTGTTGGCAATCGCCGAGCTGAGCGCACTGGCTGATTCTGCCTTCATCTGGCCGATGATGGCTGCAAGTTTGCGAGACTTCATCGACTTGGCAATATCGAGCAGGATCTCCTGATCCATGACCTCGAAAATCTCGGCTGCCTGCTTGGATTTCATCGAAGAATACATGGCCACGAGGCGATTGATGTCAGCCTGTTGCTCTTCATCCCGTTTTTTGGTTGCCAGTTCAATGCTCTGCTCCAGCGACTTGAGTTCGTCGACACGCTGCTGCAGACGCTTTTCAGCCGCCTTGAGCAGGGCTTCGCGCATTTCAAGGCTCTTGGCTCGCTCGTCAAGCTCCTGACGGCGATTGGCAAGACGCTCAAGAATGGCCAGCTCGGAGCGCGAACTCTGGCTTGGATCCACCTTCATGCCATCAACCAGCGAAGGCGGCTCATTGTCGGGAACCGGCGGCGCTGCGGGCGCATCAGCCGGATTCTGGGCATCCAACTGACCGGCGCCATCAGCGGCTGCGGCACCATCGGCGGCAGGGGCTGCGGCTTCCTGAGCCAGAGCCGGAGAGGTGGAGACAGCGGAAAGATCGCTATAGACCACCAGATGTGCCACCTTGATAACCAGCAACCCAACGATCGCAATCAGGACAGTTGGCAGCAAACGCATTTGGGTCATGCCGCAACACCTCGCTTCTGCCGAATAGCCATCAGCCGCTCGGACGTCGCAGCGGCAACATCTTTCAGGCTGCGCGGGCTCTCGACAGCCTCAACCAGAGGCGCGCCACTTTCCCTCTCCAGGGATTCATAATGATCACGAGCGGAAACGCCCCGGTAACCGGGCTTGACCCGCTCATATTCGACTTCACGTTCCATGACAGTGCGCGCCGCCAATTGTGGCTGCTCGGCTGCACCGCCTCTGACCGCATCAGAAATCTTGACGAGCCGACCGACGACGCCTTCCCCTTGCGAGACATAATATTGCAGCTCCGAAGCCAGACGCTCGGCTTCCATCAGGCGATGAGAAAGGTTTTTGTCGCAGTCACCGGCCGTTGCCTTCAGCCCGAGAATGGCGCGCTCGGCGATCTCGGTTGCGGTGATCAATTCCGCGATCGTGGCCCGCAGCGCTTCCTCGTCATTGCGCAGGCGCTTGAGGCGGCGGTTGAGCGTCATGCAATAGCCGATCGTCAGAATGAGCAAAAAGGCGACAAGCAATTCAATCATCATTCCAGCAGACATCTACTCACCCTTTCCAGATCCGCCCTGAGCGGCTTTTTCAAACGCCGACAGCGTCATTTTCGGTTTCGCCAGTTTCTTCGTTACCTGTACGGAAATATTGCCGCCATGCTGCCCCATGACCCCCTTGGTCAGCTTGACCTCGCCGCATTTCAGCTGCACGGGATCATCGGGGCCGGTTTCCAGCATCAGTGTCTGCCCGACATCCAGTTTCATGATCTCGTTAAGAGACATTTTCTTCTCGAACAGAAGGGCATCCACCTGAATTTCCGAATTATAAACTTCCGTTGCCAGATGCCCTTCCCAGATGGGATCACGACCGAACTTTTCACCCATGAACATCTGCAACAGCAGGTCACGAATCGGCTCAATGGTAGCATAGGGCAGCAACATTTCGATCTTGCCGCCACGATCCTCCATATCAATTCGCAATTCAACCAAGATCGCAGCGTTGGCAGGGCGGGAAATGGCCGCAAAGCGTGGATTTGTCTCCAGCCGCTCCAGCGTAAACCGCACCGGCGACAGGGGCGCAAAGGCCGCCTCGGCATCTTCCAGAACGATATCGATCATCTGGCGCACAAGGTTCAGCTCGATCGTCGTATAGGGACGTCCTTCAACACGGATCGCAGAGGTGCCTCGTCCTCCACCCAGCAGCACGTCAATGATGGAGTAGATCAGACTGGAATCAACCGTGATGAGACCCAGATTGTCCCACTCCTCAGCCTTGAACACGGTCAGAATGGCCGGCAGCGGGATGGAGTTGAGATAATCGCCGAACCGGATCGAGGTAATCGAGTCCAGCGACACTTCAACGTTGTCGGAGGTAAAGTTGCGCAAGCTGGTTGTCGTCATGCGGACCAGACGGTCAAACACGATTTCCAGCATCGGCAGACGTTCATAGGAAACGATGGCGGAATCGATCAGCGCACGCACACCGCTGCGCTCACCCGCGAAGCCGTCATCCAGACTGAAGCCGAGCAGGTTGTCGATCTCTTCCTGATTGAGCACGCGATCCGCGCCGCGGGAGGAGCTTTCATCCCCATCCATCGGCTCGTCGATCATCGCAGCCCATTGCGCAGCCATTTCATCGGCATTGCCAGCGCCCTGCTCTTCAAGAGCGGCGCCCCAATCGGCCATAAGGTCTACGCTGTCATCATCATCGTCAGCCATCTGAAGCCCTACTGAATCAGAATTTCCTTGAACAGAATATCATTCACCTTGACAGGATAAATAGCGTCATTGATCCGCTTCAACAATTCGCGCTTGAGGCGGAACAGTCCCGCAGAACCTTCCAGATCGCTGGTCCTCAGCTCGCGCAGATAAACCTGAAAGGCATCCAGCACGCGCGGCATGAAGGGTTCGATCTTTTGTGCCTGTTCCTGACTGAGCAACTCCAGAGAGACTTTCAGACGCAGATATTGAGCCCTGCGATTCTGAGAGTTCAGATTAACCGTCATCTCTGGCAGATCATAGAAATAGGCTTTGCTTTCCGGCTCGGCATTCGGATCATTCTCGGGCTCGATCACTTCATCAGAAGAAGATGAGAACAAGAAAAAATATGCAGCACCACCGCCACCAAGCAGCAGCACAAGCGCGAGGGCTATGATGATGATCAGCTTTTTCTTGCCGCCACCAGCACCACCTTCTTCTTCATCATTTTCAACTTCTTCCGACATTCCAGTTCCAACCAGAAAACGATTCATCAATCATGGTTAATGACTATTAACAAATAACGCAGAAAAGGTTAACAAAACCTTTCCAAACTTCAACCACAACGATATCGGCATTTTTTTCCCACTAGGCAATTCTACACCCTGAATTCTTTGCCATTTTTCAAATCGTACCACGCTAACTATCTGAAATATATAGTTTTCGCAATTTGGCACGCATCATGCTTAACAAAGATTGAACGCATCACGCTGGGGAGCAGAGATGCGCATCATTTGGGAGCAAAGTGGTTAACGCTTATGGAGAACCTACAGCTTATAGGTCTGACGCGGCAGATGGTTATGCGGCGTAAAATGGATGTCATCGCCAACAACCTGGCGAACATCAACACGGCAGGTTACAAGTCTGACAACCTGCTATTCAAAGAGTATGTAATGCCAGTTGCCGAGATGAACGACTTCCGTTCATCCGACAAGAAACTGTCTTATGTTCAGGATGACGTCATTGTCTTGCAGTTCGAGCCCGGCTCGATTGTTGCAACCGGCAATCCGGCCAATGCCGCCATCAACGACAATTCCTCTTTCTTCGTCGTTCAGACCCCACAGGGTGAACGCTATACAAGAAACGGCGAATTCGAGATCAACAGCCAGGGCCAGCTGGTAACCACCGATGGTTATCAGGTCATGGGCAACGGCGGTCCGATCAACGTCACGCAAGAGGATGCCAATTTACACATCGCACGCGATGGCCTGATCACTTCCGATCAGGGCGAATTGGGGCAATTGCAGGTCGTCACCTTCGACAATCTGCAGACTCTCAAAAAAGAGGGCACCTCTCTCTTTATCGGCGAAAATCCGGTTCCTGTTGAAACGACAAAAATCATGGGCGGCCACGTTGAACAATCCAACGTCAACGGCGTCATCGAAATCTCGCGCATGATCGAAGTGAACCGCTCCTATGGCTCTCTGGCCAGAGCGCTCAAGGATACCGACGATCTGCGCGAAACCGCAATCGACAAACTCGGCAGACTGAATGCCTAACGCTGAATAGAAAAGGATCTCAAAAATGAGAGCACTCCACATCGCAGCCTCCGGCATGATGGCACAGGAACGCAATGTCGAAGTCACGTCGAACAACATCGCCAACATGCGCACGACGGGCTACAAGAAGCAACGCGCCCAGTTTCAGGATCTGCTTTATCAGGACCTGCGCCGCTCGGGCGCCAACTCGTCAGCACAGGGCACCCAGATTCCCGTCGGCGTACAGATCGGTTCCGGCGTGCGGCTGGCAGCCACCTCGCGCATCATGTCGCAAGGAGATCTGGAAAGCACGGACAAGGAACTGGATGTCGCCATTCGCGGCGAGGGATATTTTCAAGTCACCCTGCCCGATGGCCGCACCGCCTATACCAGAGACGGCTCCTTTGAAATGGATAGCGAAGGCCGCCTCGTCACAGCAGACGGCTATGAAGTGATCCCGGGGATCACCTTCCCGGATGACACCAGCGACATCACCATCAGCACCGATGGCGAAGTGCAGGTCACCCTTGGCGATGACACCACGACCACGACGCTGGGACAGTTCACCCTGGCACGCTTCATCAACAAGGCCGGCCTTGAGCCCATGGGCGACAACCTGTTCCTTGAAACCGGTTCAAGTGGCGCCCCTCAGGTGGCCGTTCCCAACGACAACGGATATGGCAACCTGCTTCAGGGTTATCTGGAAAGCGCCAACGTCAATTCGGTAACGGAGATTTCCGATCTGATCGCGGCCCAGCGCGCCTATGAAATGAACTCCCGCGTCATTCAGGCCGCCGACGACATGTTGTCTGCAACTTCACAGCTGAGCTAGGTCAGGTAAAATGAAATTTTCATTGAGCAAAAACCGGGATCGCAAGGCTGCCTTGAAAGCGATGGGCGGCACCATTCGCCTGCTTGCATTGGGTGTTGCGATCTCCCTTTCCGCCGCCGCATCGGCCAACGCCCAGACATTTGACGCCGATACGGCTATTCTCAAGCAGAATGTCGTCGTCGAGAGCCGTCTGGTCACGCTGGGCGATCTTTTCAAGAATGCTGGCGACTTTGCCAACAAGGCCGTGTTCAGATCGCCTTCCCTTGGCCAGAGTGGCACCATTCAGGCCGAGCGGGTTGTCGATGCAGCATTGCAGGCCGGCTTGAGAAACATCACCACCAACAATGTTGGAACCGTCAATGTCTCTCGCCGCGCCGAGCGCGTAACCGAAAGCGACATTCTTGACGATCTGCAGGCCCAGCTCAAGGCAAAAGGTTATGTCGACAGCTCCGCAGAGGTCGAGATCCAGCTCAACGCCCATCTTGCCGATCAGCATGCAGCGCCGGGAGGCTACAGCCCGTTCGAAATCAGAGACCTGCGTTTTGATCGGATCAACGGTCGCTTCTCCGCCAATCTGCTGATCTTCGGTCGGGACGATCTTGGTGCCATCCATCTTGGCGGCCACGCCATTGAAACCATCATGGTGCCGGTTCTTGCCCGTGCCATCGGCCGCGGTGAAGTCGTCTCCCAGTCTGACGTCTCCTTGACTCCGCTGCCTCGGCAGAAAGTGCAGGCCTCCCGCCCTGCCCTGATGAACGAGATCATCGGCAAGGCAGCCCGCCAGACCCTGCGGGCAGGCACCATCGCCAGCGCCGCCTTCTTCACCGAACCGGACATGGTGAAAAGATCGGACATGGTGACGATCATCTTTAGCGCAGGCAACCTCAATCTTTCCATCATGGGCAAGGCCCTCTCCGATGGCAGCAAGGGCGACATCATCCCGGTCCAGAATTCCCAGACGAACCGGATCATCCGGGCCGAGATCATCGACCACGGCCTGCTGGAAATCAGCCAGCCCGTTTCCACGACCGTCGCATCACTTGGAGCCAATTGATCATGAAAACGAGACATGTCATCTCCGTCTGCCTCATGGCTTCTGCGCTCAGCGCATGTGGTGCCGGAGAAAGACTGAAGAATGTCGGCAAGGCCCCTGCCCTGACCGCCATTGAAAATCCAACTGCGCAAAAGGGCTACAAGCCGGTGCAAATGCCGATGCCGACCATTCAACCGGCAGCCTACAGCCCGAACTCGCTCTGGCAAACCGGATCGCGCAAATTCTTCAAGGATCAGCGCGCCAACAAGGTGGGCGATATCCTGACGGTTGAAGTCAGTATCACCGACAGCGCGAAGATCGACAACACAACCTCAAGAAGCCGCAGCGGCAGCGACAGCGTTGGCCTCTCGGGCTCCGTTGGCTCAGTGCTGGGCAGTGCCCTGTCCGGGATCAATGAAATCGACACCTCCAATCTGGCGGACGCCTCTTCAAGCTCTTCCTCGGAAGGCACCGGCGCAATCGACAGGTCGGAAACCATCACAACCTCGGTTGCTGCCGTTGTTCTTCAGGTATTGCCCAATGGCAATCTGGTCATAGAGGGACGTCAGGAAATCCGGGTCAATTTCGAAGTACGCGAAATCCTTGTCGCCGGTATCGTCCGGCCTGAAGATATTGCATCAGACAACACCATTGAATCGGAGAAAATTGCCGAAGCCCGCATCGCCTATGGCGGCCGCGGCCAGCTTTCAGATGTTCAGCAGCCACGCTATGGCCAACAGGTAATGGATATCATCCTTCCATTCTAACCCTGCCTGCGCATCCCCAGGCGCAGCTCCCAAGCTCCCCGCCAGCTCCGAAAACCACCGGAGCTGGCCTCGGCGAGGTCCGCTCCCAATCTGGCCTCCCGAACCGTGATCAGATCCATGCTCCCAAATTTGGCCTGATCACATATAAAAGGCGCGGATCTCACCATGGGATCCGCGCCTTCTAATATTCAAACTGTCTTAGAAATACTGCTCTTGAAAAACTCGAAGAAATCAGTCGTCCCGGTAGACCTTTTCCCTGCGTTCGTGACGCTCTTGCGCCTCGATTGACAAGGTTGCCGTTGGCCGGGCATCCAGACGTTTCAGTGAAATTGGCTCCCCGGTATCCTCACAATAACCGTAAGATCCGTCCTCTATCCGCTTCAACGCCGCATCGATTTTGGATATCAGTTTTCGCTGCCGGTCACGTGCGCGCAATTCAATCGCCCGGTCGGTCTCCGAAGAGGCTCTATCCACGAGATCAGGATGGTTGGAACTTTCATCCTGAAGATGCTGCAAAGTCTCACGGCTTTCTTTCAGAATATCGTCCTTCCACTGCTGTAGCTTGAGACGAAAATATTCCTGTTGCCGTTCGTTCATGAAGGGCTCACTGTCCGAAGGACGATAGTCATCATCTATCTCGATCGACATGGGCTAACCCCTTAGTTCCCTAGAAAAGACGAGAGTTATATAGAGGTAGCACGGCTCTCACACAACTACTCTTTATAAAAAAAGTATAAAGTGACTAATTTACGTGCCGGAAGCTGTTCAACCGAG
Organism: uncultured Cohaesibacter sp.; assembly: GCF_963676275.1. Taxonomy (NCBI): domain Bacteria; kingdom Pseudomonadati; phylum Pseudomonadota; class Alphaproteobacteria; order Hyphomicrobiales; family Cohaesibacteraceae; genus Cohaesibacter; species uncultured Cohaesibacter sp. The sequence continues at coordinate 3,417,491 of NZ_OY781091.1, forward strand.
CCTGAAACAGCAACGGATACTCATTTTTCTCCAATAGCTTCCAGTTTTGCCACCTCAACCTGCGCCCTCAGTCCGATTTCCTCAAGAAGAGCATCGATTCGCTCATCGCCACTGGGCTCCTGCTCGCTGGTAAGGCGTTCCAGTTGCATCAGCACGGCCTTGGAAAGGGTGCCGCACAGAATACCCATGCGGATTTCCTCGAGCAGATCGAGCATCTTGTTGCCCTTGCGCACGGCCTTGCGGCGTTTGCCATGCAGCGCGTCATCCACCGTCTGCAAAGCCAGCAATGCAGACATATCCTGCACCGCACTGCTCTGCGACGTTTGCTGGGAACGCGCGGTTTCGCCACTATCCTGAGGAACGGAAAAACTGCCGGAAGACGATTTGGAAGCGCCCGAGCTGCCAGTCTTTCCAATATGCTTTGTTCCTGATCCGCCTTGAACTCGCATTGTCTAAATCCTCGTTGTTCGCGGCCCATTTCGAACCATTGTCACAGACACCACGGCCGGACGCAACTGCCGCACATTAGGAAAAGATTAACCCAATTGGTTAACGGAACGTTAACCTACCCGGCAAATTCTGCAGCCCACCCAATTTCCGTTCTATCAGAAACATTTTAAAATAATGCCAAAGATCCAGCATTTCTGCGCCTTTGACCTTGAAATGGCTGAAACGCAAGGTTGGCACGGCCCTTGCAATACATATTACGCATAGTCATGCAAAATGAAAGAGTCCCACAGCATCAACAACCTGTCCGAGAAGGTTTATAACAATGTCGCTGCGTTCCTTATTCCTGATGGTCATTGCAACTCTCTGCATTTCCATTCTTCCTGCGCATAGTGCATCCAGGATCAAGGACATTGTCGACTTCGAAGGCATCAGAGACAACCAGTTGATCGGCTACGGCCTCGTGGTCGGCCTCAATGGCACCGGTGACTCGCTCAACAGCGCCCCCTTTACCAAGCAGAGCCTGCAGTCGATGCTGGAAAGAATGGGCGTCAACATCACCGGCACCAACCTCAACACAAAGAATGTGGCGGCGGTCATCGTGACTGCAACCCTGCCACCCTTCGCCGTTCAGGGTTCGCGCATCGATGCAACGATCAGTGCATTGGGTGACGCCAAGAGCCTGCAGGGTGGCACATTGATGGTAACCCCGCTGATGGGTGCCGATGGTGAAACCTATGCCATCGCTCAGGGCCCGATCGCCATTGGCGGCTTCACTGCCGAAGGGGACGCAGCAACCGTCACGCAAGGGGTGCCGACTTCAGGGCGCATCGCCAACGGCGCGGTTATCGAGCGCGAACTGTCCTTCCAGCTTGCCAGCATGACATCCCTGCGCCTGTCCTTGCGCAACCCGGACCTGACAACGGCCCGCCGCATCGCCCAGACCATTAACGACCTGATTGGCCAACCGGTCGCCGAACCGCTGAACCCGACCGGTGTACGCATCACCCTGCCAAAGCATTTCAATGGCAATATGGTGGACCTGATCACGGATATCGAACAGCTCAATGTCGAGCCGGATCTGCCAGCCAAGATCGTTATTGACGAAACCACGGGCATCATTGTCATGGGTCAGGAAGTGCGCGTCAGCACGGTCGCCATCGCACAGGGCAACCTGACTGTGACCGTGAGCGAGACACCGCAGATCAGTCAGCCCAATCCCTTTGCCGGAGGCCAGACCGCCGCAGCGCCGCGCACCAATGTCGGCGTAGAGACCGGGGCAGACAAGAAACTGGCCCTGCTGGAAGGCAGCGTGCCCCTGCGCGATCTGGTGTCCGGCCTCAATGCACTGGGCGTCGGCCCACGCGACATGATTTCCATTCTTCAGGCCATCAAGGCCGCAGGTGCCTTGCAGGCAGAAATCGAGGTGATGTGATGACCAGCGTCAGCGCAACCCCTTTCTCTATCGCCAAGAATACAGGCGTTCAGGCCAATCTCAGCCTCGAAGAGCGGGCGCGCCAATCCGCTCAGGAATTTGAAAGCGTTTTCCTTTCCCAGATGCTTTCAACCATGTTTGAAGGGGTTGGCGATGATGAATTCGGCGACTCCTACGCACAGGACACCTACCGCAGCCTCCTCACCGAGACATATGCGGACGAAATTACCAAAGCCGGCGGCATCGGAATCGCGGATTCCGTCATGCGAGAGCTGATCAACATGCAGGAAACGGAACAATAATATGTCAGAGCCTCAAAACACGCCCCAGAATCCTGTAACGCAGGCAGCCACACTGGCCAAGACCCCGATTGGTGATCTCGATGACGTGCAGCGCCTTCTCGGAGCCATCGAGCAGATCATGGATGCGCTTGACGCCGTCCTGATTGAGGAAACCGCTCTGCTGCGCAAAGGCGAAGTAAAGGAAGCCCTTGATCTGGTAGAAGCGAAAAACCAGCTCTCCATACAATATATGCTGTTGCAGAGAGCGATCACGGCCAATGCGCGCCTGGTCAAGCAACTCGCGCCACAGGATGCGGAACAATTGGCCCGTCGTCACGAAATGTTCCAGCATACCCTTCAGTCCAATCTGGCAGTCATTGCCACCGCAAAAGAGGTCTCCTCCGAGCTGGTCGGCAATATCAACGAGATTTTCCAGAAAGGTGCCAAGGCGCAAACTTATGGCTGCGCCGGACAGGCCCCCACGAAAGTCACCCAGAAGCAAGGCATCTCGATCGACACCCGTTCTTGAGGCAAAATTGCATCAAATGGGCGATGGCCATCGCGGCCCAAACAATCCATCTATAAAAGCCGATTAAATAAAAGAGCAATCAACATCTGATTGCTCTTTTTCTATATTGACCGATGCCCAGCAAGAAAGACTATCCAAAGAAGCAGGTTATAACTTCGCATCCCGGCCCCGTATCCTTAACAAATTCTATCCAGATCACGATGATGGTCTTCCAGACAGAAACCTTTTTGCTCATTTCCTAAACGATTCGCCATTCCCCCATATTAAATGACGAAAAACAGAGACGTCTCCACCCCTTATACTTGCAACAAATCAATATTTTTCAGAAACTTAACGAACCAATCATTCGCTATTTATGTCTCAAATGACAAATACTGACAAATAGGCTATAATTTTCTCGACCGACATTTGTTGAGCTTGAGGCGACCATGGATCTATCTGTCCAGAAAATGCAGCCGCCCGCCACCGTAAGAGGCAAGTCCGCGGCGAAGAAAACAAGTCCAGGCAGCGAAAGTGATGAAGCTGTAGCGAACACATCACGCGATCAGGCCGTGGAATTCAAACATGGCAATACCGGCTATGACGCTCTCGATCCCGATGAGAGAAAGCCGGAAGAAGACAAAAAGCAGAAACGTCAGGATCGCCGCAAAAATCGCGAGCTGCTTTCTCAGGATGACCTGTCCGAACTGACAGCCTCCATGGAAAATATCCAGAAGAATGAAACAATCGCCGATGGGCTTATGCATGTCAAAGCCTACCAGACAGCGCCGCACCCCAAGGAAGAGGAAAAGGATCTGCCTCATTTCGAGGTCAATATCTGATCCCCGGATCAAATGTGCAGATCAGTTTCTCTGGCAGTTTCTCAGGTAGGTCCTCAGGCAGTTTCTCTGACAGTTCCTCTGGCAGTCTCTCTTGATGCGGCTGTTTCTGCATGCAGCGCTTTCTTGATGTGATCACCATCTCTCTTGGCACAAATACGGCCAAAGAAAGCAAATGGGACCTCAAATTACTCCCATCTTCTCTCCCATTGCTTCCCAAAACCCGCAAATGAAGCCTGTAAAATGGCTTCAGACATTACTTGCGGTTCGAAATTTTTTTAAAAATTTTATCGACTCTCTCAACGACAGGCTCACTTTTGCGCCGCCCCACCCCTCGCTTCAGCTGAATTACAACACAAGCTTTCACCCTTGCCACCCTTTTGCTCACCCATCGCGAAAGTGGCAAGCCCCTGACAAAATTACTGATTCGAATTCTCAATTTGCCATTTCCATCCTTTGGTAACCATAACAGCGCAGCGCTAACCCTGCGTTAACCCTGATATCCGTTAACCATATAATTTTACTAATGATTCTCGATTGGAGGGCATTCTGAGCCAGACCACGAATGGTCACGGCCCATAAGGGGCGACGAGTACTAACCAGAAAGGTTATGGGGAAATGTCAGATATTACTCTCTCCGCCGGCGTTCGCGCCAACTTGCTTGCTCTGCAGAACACCGCAGACATGATGGCATCCACGCAGACCCGTCTTGCAACCGGGAAGTCAGTGAACTCTGCGTTGGACAATCCAACCAACTTCTTCACCTCTGAAGGTCTGAACGCTCGTTCCAACGAGTTGAACAACCTGATGGACTCCATTGGCAACGCAACCAAGGTTCTTGAAGCCGCTGATAACGGCATTCAGGCCATTACCGATCTGGTTGAAAGCGCCCAGTCTACGGTGAAACAGGCTCAGGCCAACAACTCTGATGCTGCCGGCACGCACATTCAGAGCGACTCCAACATCGACACCACCGGCACCACCGGCACCACCACCAAGGCCCGCGTTGAATCGCAGACCCTGACGGCTCTGGGCATGACCGGCGTTGGCAACAGTGGCGCGGCTGACTCCAATCTTGTCATCACCTCCACTTCCGACAACGGGGTCACCAATACCTTCGATCTGGACGCTCACTTTGCAGCAACAGGCAAGGCTTTGAACGACGCCAACGGTGACGGCACCACCGGCGATAACTATACCATCGACGATCTGGTAACCGACATCAACGCCTCTGGCGTGGCAACTGCCTCCATCACAGAAGACGGTCGTCTTGACCTGAAAGCCAGCGGCAACGCTCAATTGTCTCTGGAAATCACAGACCAGGACGCCACTGACGCTACGACGCAGGATGGCGCGACGGGCACCTCCATTGCCGCCGCCTTCGGCTTCGGCGCTTCAGCATCTGAAGATCTCAACTCCGACGCTGACTATGTTGACGCAGGCGAAACGGCAGTAACCTGGGCAGACGGTGCTGGCGCTGGTGACGTCGACACCCTAACCATTGTCAATCAGGCCGGTTCCACCGATGCAGACAACTCCGAGCTGGTTTCCCAGTTCAACGAGATCCTGTCTCAGATCGATGAATTGGCACGTGACGCCAGCTATAACGGCATCAACCTGATCAATGGCACCGGTAACGACCTGACTGTGGCCTTCAACGAGTTCCGCGACGAAAACAAGTCCGAGCTGACCATTGCGTCTGCCGACCTGAGTTCTTCCGGCCTGTCTCTGACCGATGCTTCCTCGTTGAGCTCTGAAGAAGCCAGCCTCAAGCTGGACACGCTTTCAGAAGCATTGACGACCCTGCGCAGTCAGGCATCTTCTTTCGGTTCGAACCTGAACACGGTTACGATCCGCGAGGAATTCACTAAGAATATGATGAATACCTTGCAGACCGGCGCTGACGAACTGGTTCTGGCCGACTCCAACGAAGAAGGTGCAAACATGCTGGCCTTGCAAACGCGCCAGTCGCTGTCCACCACCGCCCTGTCCCTCGCCTCCCAGGCAGATCAGGCCGTGCTCAGCTTCCTGCGCTAATAGCACAGACAGAAATTGCATTGCGAAACGGGGCCATCTGGCCCCGTTTTTTTTAACTCTTTTACGCCCTGCCTTAGGAAATTATTCAATTTCCAAACATTTCCAAGTTTCTGAATTTACACATTAAACCATGATATTTTTCACAGCGGAAACGTAACGCTTTGTTTAGGTTAATTCGAAACGTCTGGTTAACCTTAAATTAGGGTTTAAGCGCGACCATCTAGCTAAGCCTCAGAAAGAGGCCAAACAATATCTGTATGCGAGTACCCAGAAAGGTAACCCAATGTCTTCGGATATCACTCTCTCCGCCGGCGTGCGCTCAAACCTCCTGTCTCTGCAGAAAACTGCGGACCTGATGTCTACGACGCAAAACCGCTTGGCAACTGGTAAAAAAGTCAACTCCGCGTTGGACAACCCAACCAACTTCTTTACCTCTGAAAGTCTCTCTGCCCGTGCAAACGATCTGAGCAACCTGCTGGACGGCATTTCCAACTCGATCAAGACGATTGAGGCTGCGGACAACGGTATTTCCGCGATTACCGATCTGGTAGAAAGCGCCCAGGCGACCGTTCGTCAGGCACAGTCAAACAATAACAACTCTGCATCAACGCATATTCAGAGTAACTCCAACATCGACACCACCGGCACTTCCGGCACCACCACCAAGGATCGCGTAGAGTCCCAGACCCTCACCGCCCTCGGCATGACTGGTGTTGGTAACAGTGGCGCCGCTGACTCCAACTTCGTCATCACCTCCACTTCGGAGAATGGTGTCACCAATACCTTCGACCTTGATGCGCATTTTGCCACCACGGGCAAGGCATTGAACGATGCTAATGGTGACGGCACCACCGGCGATAACTACACCATCGCCGATCTGGTAACCGACATCAACGCATCCGGTGTGGCAACGGCATCGATCACGGAAGACGGTCGTCTTGATCTGGAAGTCAACGGCAACCAGACCCTCAGCCTGACCATCACCGACGCGGACGCTACGGACGCCACCACTCAGGACGGTGCGACCGGTACATCCATTGCGGCAGCCTTCGGCTTCGGCGCTTCAGCATCTGAAGATCTCAACTCCGACGCTGACTATGTTGACGAAGGCGAAACGGCCGTGACCTGGGCAGACGGTGCTGGCGCTGGTGACGTCGACACCCTGACCATCGTCAATCAGGCAGGTGCTTCGGATGCTGACAACAGCGAACTTGTTGCTCAGTATAACGAAATCCTCGACCAGATTGATGAATTGGCCAATGACGCCAGCTATAACGGCATCAACCTGATCAATGGCTCGACCAATGATTTGACGGTGTCCTTCAACGAGCATCGTGACGAAAACAAATCGGAACTTGTCATTGAATCGGCAGATATGACAGCTTCAGGTCTGGCTCTGACAGACGCTTCGTCACTCAGCACCGAGGAATCCAACCTCAAGCTGGACGTTCTGGCCGACGCTCTGGTCACTCTGCGCAAGCAGGCTGGCACCTTCGGTTCGAACCTTTCCACCGTGCAGATCCGCAAGGACTACACCAAGGAAATGATCAACACCCTTCAGACCGGTGCTGACAATCTGGTTCTGGCAGATTCGAACGAAGAAGGCGCCAACATGTTGGCCCTGCAGACCCGTCAGACTCTGTCCACCACGGCCCTGTCTCTGGCATCTCAGGCCGATCAGGCTGTTACCAGCTTCCTGCGTGCCTAATCAAGCTTTGCAGTCGCAAAGGAAAGGCGGAGAAATACTCCGCCTTTCTTTGTATTAGGGCCGCTATCTTTTCTTCTATTTGATCTTTCCAAGACAATCGGAATAATTTAAAGCATAATCTGCCAAACGGGATATTATGTCGCGTTCAGGAAGGCGGGAATATATCAGGACAGAAACGAAATACCATTTTCTGATTATTATTCCTGTCAAAAATATCTAATCGACGCAGAAATTCACTTTTGTGAATAGAGGAAATCAGATGTCTCTTAAAATAGAACTGCGCCCGGGTGAGCGTATTATTATCGGAAACAGCGTTATTACCAATGGCGACCACCGGACTCGCTTTTTCGTCGATGGTCAAGCTCCGATTTTACGCGAGAAAGACATTTTGACATCTGAAACCGCCAATAGTCCATCCAGAAGAATCTACTTGTGCATACAACTTATGTATCTTTCTCAAGATATAGCCGAACATAAGGACATGTACTTCACTTTGGTAAATGAGTTTTTACAGGCTGCACCCAGTGCATTAACGATAATTGACAGCATAAATAACAAAATTTTAACCAGTTCCTTTTATCCTGCATTAAAAGAAGCAAAAGCTCTCATAAGGTTCGAAGAGGAGTTACTTCGGAATGTACAATCATTCAGCGGCTAGAGCTTATCAGGACGCCAGCTCCCATGCAGGCTCTCCCCGGGAGCGTGAAGCAGCCTTGTTGATCAAGGCGGCGGCCAAGTTGCAGAGAACAAAATCTGCCGAATGCACAGCGCAACAGCTGGACGAGGCCCTGACTTTCAATCGCAAGATCTGGACTCTTTTCGTTGGCGAGTTGATGAACGAAAACCATGAAATGCCAAAGGAATTGCGCCAGAATCTGGTCAATCTGGGCATTTTCACCTTCAATCACACGCTCCGCATCATGACCGAGCCCGACAAGGCGAGCGTTGACAGCCTGATCAACATCAACCGCAATATCGCAGAAGGCCTGCGCTCGGACGGATAACCGACAGCGCGCCTCTATCCCCCATTTCGAATTCTCAGGAAAAAGCGTCACCCTCAAACGGGTTTGACGCTTTTTCCATTTGGCCATCACATATTGCATATATATTGCTTGCCGCTCCACAGGCGAAGCACGCCTTCAGGAAACGCAAAAAGCAGCCCCAAGGGCTGCTTTATTTGATGAATTAGTTAACGGCAAAGGTCGATTAACGACTGTTCGCCTATATGAATTTCGTCAGCGACAGGTCATACATCATGGCGGCAGCCTGATAGGAGGCCTCGATTGTCGTCTTGATGGTCATGATCTTGGCCGCCACTTCCTCATCATCGATGCCTTCCTTCTCCTCCAGCGCCGTCAGGAGCATGCCCAGAGAGGTTGAATGGCGAGAATCCGCATCATCCATGACCTTGCTGGCAACCCCGATCTCGGTAAGGGTGGTCTTGACCACATCACCTTGACGAACACTCGACAAACCGGCGGAAATGGCGTCGGCAAAAGCCGTATAGCGTCCCTTGTCAACATCGCTGTCCTGATCATAGGTCGGCAGCGAGAGCGCTGTCATATAGGCGAGCTGCCGGGCAATGCTATCCTCGTTGGCACGCGCGCCATAGGATACATCAATTCGGTTATCGATCTGGACCTTGGCAGTATCCCTTGCGGAAACCGAAGCGTCATTATCGCCCACATACCAGTTGACCGTCGGTTTGCCCGCTGCGGTGGCCGTGTCCAGCGTGGTTGCGGTCTCGGGCGTGCCGACAACACGCATGGGTTCGCCGTTGGCTGCCGTCATATAGAAATCGAGCGACCCCTGAATGCGCGAAGCCGCCTCGCCTGCGGTGGAGACATTCTTGCTCAATTGAAATGCAAGCATATCCCGGATCGAAGTGGCGATGTCGGTCGGCGTCCCGGTGATTGAGAAAGCCCCGTCGCCGGCATCCGACGAGCCGTTTTTCGCAGTCAGTTCGATGACTTCGGTTGAACCGTCGGGCAAATCGAAGGTGAAACTCAAGATCTGGTTGGCTTCCGGCACGCCGGTCACATCGACATCAATCGTCGGCGGGCTGCCGGTCGGCCCCGTCACGGTGACATTATCCAGCGTGCTGGTCACGGCACTGAGCTTATAGCCGAAATCCGTAACCTCCTCACTCAGCGTCATGGTGGTCCCCGCAGAGGTAACATCTAGCCGCCCCAGACCATCTGCCCCCGCATCAGCCCGGATCCGCTCGTCGGTGACTGTCAGCAATCCATCCTCACCGGCATATCCATAGACAATCCGGTCATAGCTGATCGCGGGCACGACATCCGTCGTTCTGCCCGAGAAGACGAAATCACCGTCCACTTCCGTATTCAGGATTCCGATCATTTCCTTGACCAGCGTTGCCGACGTGGTCTGGGCAACCGACTTGTTGTTGGATGTGATGTCATATTCGGTCCCCGAAGCCGAGCCGCTGACCTCTGCCCCCATATCGACGATACGTTCCAGCCCGAGATTCATCATGGAAATCTGCAACTGGGCCTGCTGGATGCTGGTCTGATAGCCCTCAACCGCGTTGATCTGCGCCCTGAAATCAAGCGCCACACCGGCGTCCCGCCCCAGACCGCCATAGGTCTGCGCCTTCTTGCCAGTACTGAGCTGAACGGTGAGATCCTGCATCAGGCTGGAATTGTTTTTCAGCACATTCATCATCACCGAGGATGAGTATCCGTTAAGCGTACCGATCATTGTTCAATGTCCATTTCCAGTCGATCCTCAGCGGTTACATCCGCATGAGAGCATCCATCATGTCTTTGACAGCCGTCATGACGCGCGCATTGGCCGAATAGGCCGTTTGCAGTTCCAGAAGGCGCGCCAGTTCCTCATCCACATCCACACTCGCCGATTCCTCAAAGCGCGACAGGACGTTATTCATGACAATTTCCTGTCCCTCATGTCGCGTCTGCGCCGTTGCGGCCTGTTGCGACTGGAAGGAGATCACCTGACGGGCAAATTCGTCCACCGTCATGGAGACGGGTGCCCCGCCATCCTGATAGGAAAATTGCAGCTTGTTCTCCGTCAGGGCATTATAGAGCGCCGAAGGCCGGTCCTGATCGCCGATGCCGGTGCTGGCGCTATATTGAACCAGCATCGTAGGATCGTTGAACAGCGCCTCATTGACAGCGATACGACCGGCAAAGCCGGTCTGCTGAACCATGCCATCCACGCTGCCCGAATAGATGCCGGGGCCAAATCCGCTATCAACAAAGAAGGGCAGCGCCTCGGCTGTCTGCTGCAAGCCGGTCGCCGTTGCCTTGGCATCGAAAGACTGGATATCGACCGTATTGGCAGCCCCGTCATCCAGAATCTGCAAATTGCTTGCCGCCGGATTGCTCACGCTGAAGGCTCCGCCAAGTGCGCTCTGCACCTGCGTCACAATCCCGGCCATACCACCAGAGAAATCAATTCCGATGACAGTGTCATCATTGCGCGCCGTCACATCATCTTCCAGCGGCAGAACCGAACTGGATTCCACACGCACGAAGGTGATAGTGTTGACATCGCCCGTTGCGACATCCTGATAGGTGAAGGTGAATTCATCGCCCGGCTGCAAATCCGCCAGATCCAGATCGAAGCCTTCCTGCGCACCGGAGGTGACTGCCGCGCCCTCGACATCAAACTTGCCGAAGGCATCAGCCAGCCCGTCAGCCAGACTGTCCAGCTGGTTCTGCGCTTCCACCAGAATATCATCACGCAATTCCAGCAGCGCCCCGATGGTGCTGCCGCCAAACCCGCCCGAAAGGGTCACATCATGCAGATCATCATTGTTCGATCTCAGATAAAGCGTGCCCAACTGGTTGTCGGTCCCGGCCGGATCCCATTCGGTATAGGCCCCGACAGATCCATAGGCAGTGAATTCAAACTCGGACGCAGCGACATCATAAAGGGTCAGACCACCGGTCGTGGAGATCTGGATCGAATTATTGTCCTTTTGCGTCACCCGCACCGGCATCAGTTCGGCCAGTTGCGACACATAGGCATCGCGCTGGTCCATGATACCGACAGCAGAGACGCCAGAAGACAGGGTCAGTTGCTGCACCTGTTGATCGAGCTTCTCGATATTCTTCAGGATCTCGTTTACATCCTGCACCGCCTGCTCCAGCGCCAGCTCGGCATCCTGCCGCAAGGCCTGAATGGTTTCGGATGCGTCATTCATCGCCTGCGTCATGATCGACGCATCATGGAGCACCTGAAGCCGTGTCGTTGCATCATCAGGGCTGGTTTCCAGCGCCTGCAACGAAGTCGCAAAGGAGTTGACCAGAGAATCGAGGGAATTATCATCCCCCGGCTGCCCCATCATCGCATCGACCTGGGTCAGATAATCATTGATCGTCTTGGAATAGCCTGTCGCTCCGGTTTCGGTCCAGAATTGCTTCTGGGCAACCAGATCAAGAGTGCGCTGGACATTGGTCTGGACGACACTGGTAATCTGGCCGTCCTGAACCATTTCCTCGCGGCTGGATACCTTCTTGGTATATCCAGGCGTATTGGCGTTGGTAATGTTGGACGAAACAACTTCGAGGTCGCGGTTGGTCGCCTTCAACCCCGATGTCGCAACCGACAATGCTTGCGTCAATGCCATTTCATTACCTCCGCTCGCCCCTCCCCGCCCGCAGGGCAAGGAAGGCTAAGCCATATTCATCCAGTTACCGAATGATCTGCATTACCTCGGAGAGCATGTCCCGAGCCGTAGAAAGAACGCGCGTGTTGGCCGAATAGGCCTGCTGCGAAATGATCATCTTGGAAAATTCATCAGCGATATCGACGTTTGACGATTCCAGCGAAGAGCCACGAATGGAGCCGGTCGCACCCAGAATGGCCAGACCGGAATCTTCGGTCGCCCGGAAGGCACCACCGCTGGCGCGTGCCAGATAGTTGTCACCATCAAACGAGGCCAGAATGACTTCCGCCAGACTGCTCGATTTGCCGTTGGAATAGTTGGCGATCACATATCCATTGTCATCAATCGAAAGACTGGTCTGCTCACCGGCAGCCGCACCATCCTGCGACAGATTCATGTTGGCAATACCGGATGTGGTCGCATAGGCAGTGATACCATCGCCATTGCCTCCATGATCAAGAATGATATTGCCCAGATCGACACCATCGATAGTCATGGCGGTAACCGTCACATTGGAGGTCGGAGACGTCATGGCCCCCGTACTGTCGAAGGTGTAGTCCTGTTCAACGTTGGTCCATTTGGTTGCCGTACCGGTGGCAGTGGAATCCGACTTGTAGAACAGGTTCCAGGTATCCTCGGTCGGAATGGATGGATCACCCTCCACCACCTTGGCCCAGCGCAGCTGCACACTGGCGCTCTCGCCGTTGGCGACATAGGCGGTAATCGCTCCGCCGGAAATGGACTGGCTAAGGAACTGAACCTCATCCTGAGCCTGCACGACACCGGTACCGCCCAGAGAGGCCGATGTCGGATCAACCGTATAGCCCGTACCCGGCGTCAACAGGCTGCCGCTGGAATCCGAGGTCGTCGGCACCGCAGGCAGGTTGCCCGTATAGGTCAGCGTCGTGGTGGCCTCGGCGGCCATGAAACCTTCTTCAAAGGTGGTCGGCTCGGGAACAGAGCTGACGGGGTTGCCTGTGGCTTCATCCAGTTCGATCACAGCGAGATAGTAACCCGCCTCATTGACGAAATAGCCGTCTTCATCCTGCGTAAAGTCGCCGCGGCGGGTGTAAAGCGGAGTACCATCAAAAATCGGCTTGCCGTCAATCTCGCCGATCTTGTCATAAACCACGAAGTAACCGTCGCCGCTGATCGACATATGCGTGGTGGTTTGCGAAGAATCCACACTGCCCGCCACGGTATTTGTCTGGCGCGAGTTGGCCAGAACGGAGCCGGAGGTCTGCTTGTTCTTATCGGCAGTCTGGTTGCTCACCAGATCAACAAACGCCGTATCAACGCGTTTGAACCCGTTCGTCGATGTATTTGCGATGTTGCCAGATATATTCTGCATGGCAGTAGACTGCGCACCCAAACCAGCTACCGAAGTTGTAAGCGCTGAATAAAGACTCATTGGACATCCCTTTGACCAGATACAAATCAGATTACCATTGAGCTAGCAAAAAGCAGGCCAATTTTTACGAACGGAAATATTTTTATAAATACAGACACTTAACTTTTTTAACCCTTTGTTAAGTAGGCAATTTCTTTCCCACAGCAGACATATATCGGAAAAATTTGCAACGGTAGGCAAACACCTCCCTGCAGAGCAACACCGAGAAAAAGCCGACCAGATCCGCCCCTTCTCCCGTCTATGGTGAAAATCTGATTCTGGCCATCCCATTTCGCAAATGCGGTCATTAGAGAGGGAGCAGCAGAGAAATAAGTCGAATGGAAAAAGCCGTCAAAAGAGCCGAGCTGTCATGAAATTGTAGCCTTGTTGGGCAAAAAACTCGAAATCACAGCCATCGCACCGCTTGTGCTTTTTGCCAAAGCTGCGCAGGATCGAACCGGAATGCAAGCGCAACGGCACGGCTCGGAGCGACGACAGGAGACAGAATAATGCTTAGGCTATTTCTCATGCGGCATGCGAAATCATCCTGGTCGGATCCGTCCCTGCATGATTTCGACCGCCCGCTCAACAAGAGGGGCCAGAAGGATGCACCAAAGATCGGCCGGGCCATGAAGACCCGCCATTATTGCCCCGACCGTATTCTCTGCTCCAGCGCCCAGCGAACCAAGGAAACCATGGCAGGCATCATTCCCAGCCTGAGCGGAGATGTCAGCCTCAAACTGCTCGACGCGCTTTATGAAGGCAACAATCCCGACTATCTCAGCTTGCTCAAGGAACATGCCAGAGACAGCCAAAATTTGATGATCGTTGGCCATAATACCGGCCTTCAGGAGCTGGCCGTGGATCTGGCAGGGTCTGGAGATCCCGCCCTGATCACCCGGATGCAAGAGAAATACCCGACCGCAGCACTCGCCGTTCTGGACTTTGACAGTCCTGACTGGACCGCCATTTCGAAACAGGCTGGCCATCTGGTTGACTTCATCAGACCACGGGACATCACCATTGATGATGAAGAGCTGATCGTGGAAAATCCCGCCCCTACCTTTTTCCGCCGCTGAGTGGTGAACTGTCCTCTCATCTGACGTCAAAATCCGCAGCTTTGTTGCAATCGCCGCCCGCCTTGCCTACATGCTAGAAGACCATGGGAACAAGCCTGATATCACAAAGCAGATATCGGGCAGGCAGCAGCTTTGGAGAAGACGTCCGACCCTTTCCGGACAGATCCCGTTGATGCGCCACCCTGCGAAGAGGCGGAAACATGAATTTTCTGGAAGAAGTGCGCATTGCCACGGCCAATCTCGCCGACTTTGCGAGCGACATCACCGAACCATCCATACGCCTTGGCGTAACCGGTCTGGCGCGCGCTGGCAAAACCATCTTCATCTCATCCGCCCTGCACAATATCATTCATCGGGGCCGCCTGCCCCGCTTCGAGGCCCACGCCACGGGGCGCATCGGCTCTGCCGAAATCAGCCCGCAGCCCGACAGCCTGACCCCTCGCTTCCGCTATGAAGATCATGTCGCAGACCTGACCGACAAACGCGTCTGGCCCTCCTCCACCAGCCGCACCAGTCAGGTGCGCCTGTCCCTCAGATATCAGTCCCGCGACACGATCAAACGCACCTTGCGCTCCGATCGACTGGCGCTGGATATTGTCGATTATCCCGGCGAATGGCTGCTCGATCTGACCCTGATGGACCACAGTTTCAAAAGCTGGTCGGAACGCTCATTCAGGCAGGCACGTCGGCCCCTCTACAAGCCCCATGCAGAAGAATGGCTGCGCTTTGCCGAAGGCATCGAGACCATGCTGCAGGAGGACGAACAGGGCGACGAGCCGAGAATTGAAACCATCGCCCGTCAGACCGCAAGCAACTTTACCGCGTATCTTCTCAAGGCCAAAAAGGCCCGAGGTGCCTATGCCCTGCTCACCCCCGGACGCTTCCTGATGCCCGGCGATTTGCAGGACAGCCCGGCCCTCACGTTTGCCCCTTTGCCCGAGGCGCTTTTCAGCAAGGACCGCAAAAGTCTCTGGGCCATGATGGAGCGCCGTTTTGAAGCCTACAAGCATTCCATCATACAGCCCTTCTACCGCGATCACTTCGCCCGCCTCGACCGGCAGATCGTCCTTATCGACCTTCTCGCCGCCCTCAACGAAGGCCCCGAGACCCTTGCCGAGCTGGAAGATACCATCACGGAAATCCTGCGCGCCTTCCGTCCCGGATCCCATTTCTGGCTGCGCAATCTGGTCTCGCGCCGTATCGACAGGATCCTGTTTGCCGCCACCAAGGCAGACCATCTGCATCACACCTCCCATGACCGCCTTGAGCGCATTCTGAGCCGCCTTGTCGAGCGCGCTGCCAAGCGGGTAGAAGCCTCCGGCGCTGACTATGAGACCATGGCGATTGCAGCGGTCAGGGCGACGCGAGAAGCAACCCTCACCGTTGAGGGAGACGAATTGCCCTCCCTTATCGGCATCCCGATGCAAGGTGAATCTCTGGGAGAGGATGAATTTGACGGCGAAACGGAATTCGCATTATTTCCCGGAGACTTACCCCAAGACCCTGAATCAGTTTTCAAACAAGTTGAATCAGTTTCTCACCCCACTTACAGCGCAAAAGCGGAATCAGAACTTGAAGAAGAAAGGCCCAAAGTTGAATCAGTTTCTCAACAGCCCGATCTCTTCGACGACCCGCTTTGCTTCGTCCGCTTTCGCCCGCCGGAGCTGGACAAGGATGCCGACGGGGTTGCCCTTTCGCTCCCCCATATCCGGCTGGACCGGGCACTTGATTATCTGCTGGGAGACATTCTGAAATGACCGGGACGAACAATAACGACAGGGATAAAAGCCCCCGCCAGAGCCGTGCCCCGCGCGCTGTCAAACTGGATCGCGGTGCCTATGGCGACGACATCGCCCGCCCCTCGTCGGACACCGGTGCGACCCTGTCGCTCGCTCCGGACTTCACCCCTGACAGCGAAGAATATTTCGACAGGGCGAACGCGCCCGGCGAGACACACTACAAGCCATTGCGCAAACGGGGCTGGTCTCTCGCCTCTCTGTTCTGGAGTGCCCTGTCCGGCATCTTCATGCTTGCCATTGGGCTCTGGCTGGACCGCCTGATCCGCGATCTGTTCGCCCGCTGGGACTATCTCGGCTGGGCCGGACTGGCCCTTGTCGCCATTGCCATTCTGGCTCTTCTTTTCTTCATTGCCCGCGAGATGCTGGCACTGCGCCGCCTCTCTCGCCTTGACCATATTCGCGCCGAAGTTGAAAATTGTTACAAACAAGGAGACCGCAAGGAAGCGACAAAAATCGCCCATGAATTGCTCACGCTCTATCAGCAACAGCCCTCTCTCTTCCGCGCCCGACAGACCCTCAAACAGGACCTGCCGCACCTGTTCGACAGAGAGGATATTCTCGCCCAGACAGAGCAGCTTCTGATGCCGCCGATCGACCGTCTGGCAACCCACCGGGTCCATCAGGCAGCCAAGCGCGTCGCCGTTGTCACCGCCCTCAGTCCCCGCGCTCTTTTCGATATCGTCGTGGTATTGGTAGAGACCGTTCGCATGGTCCGCTTCATTGCCGAAAGCTATGGCAACCGCCCCGGCTTTGTGGCCATGCTGCGCCTCAGCGGACATATCGCCAGCCATCTGGCAGTGACCGGAGGCATGGCCGCCGGAGAAAGCCTGCTGCAACAGATCATCGGTCAGGGACTGGCCGCCCGCCTGTCAGCCAAACTCGGGGAAGGCCTGCTCAATGGCATCCTGACAGCTCGCATCGGCCTGACAACCATCGCCCTTTGCCGCCCCATGCCCTTCGTCACAGAGGCGCAACCGCAACTGGGTGCCGTCATCAAGACCCTGCGCGCCACCTCCGAAGAGTTGGAAGGAAACCAGGAAGACAAGACAAATCCCGACCCATCGAAAACGAAAAGCCGCTAGATGAAAGCCGCTAGCTGAAAGTCCGTCGCCACCTCGTCAGCGCGACAGGTAAAAGATCTGGCAAAAGATAGCGAGCCGGAAGCGAAAAGCCTGCCCTTCCATTAAGGGTAAAGATACCCATATCAATTTTCTTGATTTGACGACATTGTCTTGCAACTGCTAGATACGGGGCCGCTCCCGTACCTTTCTTGCAAAAGGGTCTGTCATGAAAGCTTCCGCCCTATCTGCCAGCTCCTGGCGCACACCATTCGTCTTGCTCATGCTGATGGCGGCAGCAAACCAGCTCGGCTTTGCCAGCTGGAACAACCTGCTCAACAATTTCGCGATCAATGAGGTGGGCTTCACGGGACGGGAAATCGGCATTCAACAATCGATCCGCGAGATACCCGGCTTTCTGGCCTTCACCGCCATCTTCGTCTTGCTGATCATGCGCGAGCAGACCATGGCGCTGCTGGCGCTGGCCTTTCTGGGCGTCGGCGTCGCCATGACGGGCTTTTTGCCGACGATCTACGGGCTCTATTTCTCCACCATCATCATGTCCATCGGCTTTCACTATTATGAGACGGCGAACCAGTCGCTCTCCCTGCAGTGGCTGCCAAAGGACAAGGCTCCGGCAATGATGGGGCGCATTCTATCGGTCGCGGCAACCGCGCAGCTCATCGCCTATGGCGTCATCTTCATTGCATGGAAAACGCTGCATCTGTCCTATGAGACCGTCTTCCTGATCGGCGGCTCGATGACCATCATCATGATCATCGCCCTCAGCTTGCTCTTCCCCCAGTTCGAAGCCCCCAATCCCCAGCGCAAGAAGCTGATCCTGCGCCAGCGCTACTGGCTCTATTATGCCCTCACCTTCATGGGAGGCGCCCGCCGCCAGATCTTCACGGTTTTTGCCGGCTTCATGATGGTGGAAAAATTCGGCTATCACGTAGACGAGATCGCCGCCCTGTTCTTCATCAACTGCCTGTTCAACATGATCTTCGCACCCCAGATCGGAAGATTCATCGGCCGCTTTGGCGAACGGCGCATGATGAGCATCGAATATGTGGGCCTGTTCGTCATCTTCACAGCCTACGCCTTCGTTTCAAGCCCGTGGGTTGCTGCCGCGCTCTATGTCGCTGACAACGCCTTCTTTGCCATGGCAATAGCTATGAAGACCTATTTCCAGAAGATCGCCGACCCGGCAGACATTGCCCCGACGGCGGCGGTGGCTTTCACCATCAACCATATTGCCGCCATCGTCATTCCGGCAAGTTTCGGCCTCATCTGGCTGATCAGCCCTGCGGCTGTCTTCCTGCTGGGTTCATGCATGGCCGCCATTTCCTTCATCCTGTCCCGCTTTGTGCCACGTCATCCGCAGGAAGGACAGGAATGGGTCGGCAAGACCCCGACAGTCCCGCAACCGGCAGCGGAATAGCGAAATAAAGGCAGGATCGAAGCGCAAGCTAACGCTTGCGGGCAACACCCACATGATGGGTGCCCAAAATGCGCGTGCCGAACCCCAGATCATATATCTCATAGCGCTCCATCTCGAAACCGGCCTGCCGGATCAGGGAACCGGTGTCACGGTTGAGATGGCAGCCTGCGGCGAGCGCACGCCAGGGCGCGTTGCACCAATGCTGCAGCCTCGCAATATGGGCCTTGGGCGAGAGGCCATGCTCGCAAAAGAGAAGTCGTCCATGCGGTCGCAGGATGCGATGGGCTTCAGCCAGAGCTGACAACACATCCGGAATGGAACAAAGGCTATAGGTGACCACCACCGTGTCAGCCACTCCGGATGACAGAGACATGGCCTCGGCACTTTCCACCAGCAACTCGGCAGGCAGATCCTGTCTGGCGATGGCGCGCCTTGCCAGATGCGGCAAGCCATCATCAGGATTGATGCCGATCAGACTGCGCACATTCGCCCGGTCATAATGCGGCAGATTCAGCCCCGAGCCAAATCCGATTTCCACCACATCTCCGCTGGCCAGCGGCACCACGCGCGCTCTCTGCCGCGTCACCACGGGCAAGCCGCATATCAGATGCACGCCAATCGGCATCACCCCGGCCCCTAGCAATATGCTCTTCTTATGGGAACAACAATCGGCCAATCCACCCTCATTTCATATTATCGAATATTGCCAGATAAGAGACCATACTCTGCCTGCCCCCCGATGCCGTTTCAATAAAAAAGCGAAAGGACTGCAACTGACCTTTCGCTTCTGATTCTCCGCATCGCCTTTAAGGGCGAATATCTCAGGACTGATTTTCCGGGATGCGCACGATGAGACCATCCAGCTCGTCGTTCATCTTGATCTGGCAAGACAGACGGCTGCGCTCATCTGCATCCTGCGCGAAATCGAGCATGTCTTCTTCCATGGCCCCCGGCTCGCCGGTCTTTGCCGCCCATGCCTCGTCAATATAGACATGGCAGGTGGCGCAAGAGCAGGCACCGCCACACTCGGCCTCGATTCCGGGAACGCCATTCTTGATGGCCGTTTCCATCACGGTCGCACCATCCTTGGCTTCCACATCATATTGCGTATCGTCAAATGTGATAAAGGTTATCTTGGGCATGAATAAAGCTCACTGGTCTATTTTGGTCAGTCCATCTGCATATAGACAATTTTGCTCCAATTACAAAGAGGACCAATTGTATCGTAGGGTAACAAATCTTCGCACCCCGCGATCAATCAGCCTTTTGTCCTCGCTCAAGCAGAGTTCCAATCTCGGCCAGCGTGGTCCGAATGGTCTCCTTGAGCAGCCCTATCGCAGCAGCTCGATCACCCCCAGCCTTCTCCAGAGCTTCGGCTGCCGTAGCCACCCGCCAGGCCCCGATTCCCCGCGCCGATCCCTTGATGCCATGAGCAATCTTGCTCAGATCCGCATCGGTTGCCTCCAGCAGGGGCATTTGCGTTTCCATATGCTGGATGAAAATCGACAGAACCTGTTTTTGCAAACTCTCGTCACCCATTGTCTGTTGTGACAAGTGTCCGAGATCGAGGCTGCAATTTTGTGTATCCATGCCTATTTACCCTCACTGTACAACCACTTTTGACGGAATCAAAAAAATCTTCAATATGGTTACTGTCTGTTAACCATGTTTGCCAGATTCGCGCCGACTCAGCATAAATAATTTGTGTAATCAGACAGCTTCTGCGGCGCGTTTCAAGACATATTCAAAATCATGAAAAACACTGTAAACACATATAGTTAACAGACAACTCCTAACGCACGACCCGAAATAGCGGTGATAACCGACCCTGCTTGGTTAACAAATTGAGAGGTCCCGCAAAAAATAGTAGTTCCTTTGCCTTTGCTCTCCTTGTACGATGCAACTCGGTATGTTGGACACTTTTTTCTATCGACTTTCAACCTGGCGTTATCCCTGCTTCAGACACATGTTTGCAGCCAGAGATCAGGAAGAAATCATCCATGATGGACCGAAGTGACGATTGGGGTTGACCCTTCAGGGGGCTTTTCACGCGCAAGAGGCTAGTTCTGTCGCATGCGGACAGGATTACGTGTGAGAAGACCAATGTAAGTATTGAGTAGAACAAGGCTAGAGCAGACATGGTAACGAAGTCTCCAAAGATTCAGGATCCGACAGAAGCGGCTCTGTCAGCGGTTGAAGATGCTTTGAAATTGGATTTCGACGTCTCGGACGAGATTACAGAATCCAAGTCGAAAAACGACGCTGACAATGCCAGAGACTCTGGTGAGAAGGGCTTGGGCAAGGGCGAAGTCCGCGGCAAGAAGATCAAGCCAAGGCCTGCCAATGATGATCAGCAATCGGTCGGTCATCTGCTGCATTCTCTTCAGCAGCCCCCCAGTTCTGCGCCTTACATGTTCGCCTCGATACTGTCTCTATTCTGGGTAGCCATTGGTGGCGGCCTGTTCCTGATGGGATTTGGCGGAGAACAGATCGCGGAGAATGGCTTTGCTTCGCTGATGGATTCTCCAGCAGCTCTGGCAGCCATGGCCGGAATTTTTCTTCCCGTCATTCTGTTCTTCATGATGGCCTATATTGTTATTCGCGCCCATGAAATGCGTCAGGTATCCAACGCCATGACGCAGGTTGCCATGCGTCTTGTCGAGCCGGAGAATGTCGCCAAGGAATCCGTCGTCAATGTCGGACAGGCCATTCGCCGCGAAGTGGCCTCCATGAGCGACGGCATCGAGCGCGCACTGGCCCGCGCCTCCGAGTTGGAAGTCATGGTGCATAACGAGGTTTCCTCGCTGGAACGCGCCTATACCGAAAATGAACTGCGCATTCGCTCGCTGATTGATGAACTGATCACCCAGCGCGAAGCCATCGTGTCCAACTCCGAGCGTGTTCGTGCATCGATTTCGGGAGCCCATACCAGCCTTGCCGATGAACTGACCACCACCAGCGAATCCATTTCCAAGAGCGTATCGGACGCCGGATCCCGCGTTACCCTGTCACTGGCCGAAAAGGGCGAGCAAATCACCATTGCGCTGGCCAATGCCGGCGAGACCATGGTCAATGTGCTTTCCAACCGCGGCTCCGATCTGGTTGACCGCCTTTCGACAACCGGTGCCAATGTCACCGAGTCACTGACGGACGCAGGCCAGTCCATCACCAATCAGCTGAGCATGTCCGGCACCGAGATTTCCCAGAAACTGGAAATGACCGGTAGCGACTTGACAAGTCAGCTGGCCAGCATCGGCCATGAAGTGACCGACCGCTTCATTGGCGCAGGTCAGGAACTGACCTCCACCCTCTCCCAGACCGGCGAGACGGTAACCCAGAATTTTGCCGAAGTTGGCGCTGGTCTGAACACCAGCCTGCAAACCATCGGCAATGACGTGACGGAAAATCTGTCCACCACCGGCCATGCCCTGACCAGCGAGCTGAAATCGATCGGCTCGGAAGTCACCGCAAATCTGGTCAATACCGGCGGCGCTCTCAGCAGCGAGCTGAAGACCATTGGCTCGGAAGTCACCGACAATATCGCCAATACCGGCCATTCCCTGACCGAAAATCTGAGAAATTTCGGCTCCGAAGTCACGACCAATCTGGCAGACACCGGCGGTTCGATCACCTCGGAGCTGCGCGAGATCGGCACTTCGGTCACTGGCAGCCTGTCGGAAATTGGCGCCACAATGACCCGCTCCATGTCGGAGACCGGTTCCACCGTGGCCGAGAATATCCGCACTCAGGGCACAGAGATCGTCTCTGCAATCACCGAACGCTCTTCGGAAGTTTCCCAGGCCCTCAAGGGCACCGGCGACGCGCTTCTGGTCGATCTGTCTCTGCGCGGCACGGAAATCAACGAAAAGCTGGACGAGACCGGCACCAATATTGCCCATACGATCTCCAGCACCGGCGACAGCCTGACCCAGCGCATGACGCAGACCGGCGCGCATATTTCCGAAACCCTCTCCTCCAAGGGCGAAGAGCTTTGCAACAGACTGGACGCCACCGCAGACCTCATTCACCAAACGGTTGCCGTCAAAGGCGGTGCGCTCAACGAGCAGCTTGAAGCCCATGCCTCCAACCTTGGCTCCATGCTGGACGAACGCACAAGCAGCATGAGCAATGTGCTTGAAACCCAGTCCAGAGCCATGTCCGAGAATCTCGAACAGGCAACCGGCAAAGCAACCGATGCGCTCAACTCCCGCTCCATGGAAGTCACCGAGCGTCTGGCCATGGTCGGCACCGAGATCGCCAAGGTCATTGCCCAGCGCGGCAACAAGGTCAAGGAACTGTTCGAAAATGCCGGTGGCGAGCTCACCAATGCGCTGCAGGGCCAGAGCGAAGAAATCCGTCTGGCCATGGAAGAACGCGTCAAGGCATTCGACGAGGTCATCTCCGTTGGCGGTTCCAATCTGGTCAGCCATCTTGGCGACCGTCTTGATACGCTCAGCCAGTCGATGGATCAGCGGATCAATTCGCTTGACCAGACCCTGTTTGCCCGTGCAGGCGAAATCGAAACCCTGCTGGATACCCGCCTTGAAGGCTTCACGGTCAGCGTTTCGGCCCGGGCTGAAGAAGTGGCCAATGCCCTCACCAGCCGCACCGAGAATTTCGAGCAGGAAATCTCGACACGCCTGAGTGGCTTCGAGGACAGCGTTTCCAGCCTGACCATGAATTTCGCCACCAAGGCGGACACGCTCAATTCGGCTCTGGAAGAACGCACCAGCAAGCTGGACGAAACCCTCGACAGCCGCGCCCGCAACATCAACGAAACCTTGCTGGAACGCACCCGCGATATTGCCAAGGCCTACTCGCAAGGGCAGAATGACATCAATGAGAGCATGGACAAGCGCCTCACTCTCGTTGGCGAAACCCTGTCGCGGCAGGCTCATGAGCTTACCGAAACCCTGTCTGATCGCGTTGCAGAAATCAACGTATCCCTCGGCAGCAAGGTCTTTGAAGTGGCCGAAACTCTGGACAGCCGCTCGGCCCAGATCGAAGCCATCCTCAATGATCGCCTGAATGCGATCTCCACCAACTTCGCAACCGAAAGCGCCAAGGCTCGCGATGCCCTTGCCTCGACCCTGACGACAGCAAGCGCCGAAATCACCGAGAAGACCGAAAACTTCAACGCGGTGCTCGGCTCACGCTCGGCTGAACTGTCCTCCATCCTTGATGAAAAAGGCAATGCCGTCGTCATGGCTCTGGACAGCCGCTCCGAGAGCATCACCGACACCTTCCAGAAGGCCGGTGAAAGCATCATTCACAGCCTTTCCAGCCGCGGTGGCGAAATCGCTCGCGCCGTTGCTCAGGAAAGCGCACGTGCCTCCCAGACCCTTGCCGAAACCGGCGAGCATCTGGTCACGGCAATCAACGAAAACAGCGCACGCGCAACCGATACGCTCAACGAGAGCACCTCGCGGGCCGTTCATGCCATCACCGAGAATACGGATCGCTCTGTCAGCTCCCTGACCAGCAGCACCGAACGGGCAGCCCATACCATGTCCGAGAGCGCACAACAGGCAGTACAGATGCTCGAAGAGAGCACCTCGCGTACCCAGAATGCGCTCACATCAAGTGCCGAACTGGCAGCAAGGGCCCTCAGCGAAAGCTCGAGTGAAACCCTCTCCGCCTTCGAGGCCGCATCCCAGCGCACCGTTTCCGCCCTTACCGAAAGCTCTCGGCATGCGGTCGAAACCATCGGCGAGAAGTCCAGCCAGACCCTTTCGGCAATGGACGAAAGCTCCAGACGCACAGTCGAAGCTCTCACCATCAGCTCCGATCAGGCAAGAAGTGCGCTTGAAGCCTCTTCCAGCAATCTGGTCAAGGCCATTGCCCAGAGCAGTCATGATGCCATCGTCAAGCTGGACACCTCCAACAAGCGTCTGGTCGAAG
This sequence comes from uncultured Cohaesibacter sp., assembly GCF_963676275.1. Lineage (NCBI taxonomy): Bacteria > Pseudomonadati > Pseudomonadota > Alphaproteobacteria > Hyphomicrobiales > Cohaesibacteraceae > Cohaesibacter > uncultured Cohaesibacter sp. The sequence continues at coordinate 3,442,071 of NZ_OY781091.1, forward strand.
CGATGCGTATTGCCTCCGACGAGGCAAGCCAGTCGATGAGCAGCACCAACGAGCTGCTCCGCGCAGACGGCACGGAAATTGTCGAGCGTCTCAAACACGCCAACGACACCCTGTCCGAACTGCTTCTCAATGCCGGACACAGCCTCTCGACCATCGAGACCAGCCTGTCCGAGCAGACCAACCAGTTCCGCACCGTTGTCGAAACCGTCGTCAACGAGGCCGGCAACTCGACCAACCAGCTTACCGGCCATGTGCATGATCTGCGGGATGTATCCAACAGCATCCTCGGTCAGGTCGCATCCCTCACCGACAAGTTCGAGGAACAGGCCTCTGCTCTGGTCAATACGACCCGTGTGATGGAAGCAACCAATGGTCGACTGGAAGGATCCGTCGAGGAACGTCGCGCCATGCTGGCAGGCATGACCGAGGA